>CAUUZZ010000004.1:0-140623 GCA_963549775.1 Streptococcus sanguinis
AGCGCACGCCTGATAAGCGTGAGGTCGGTGGTTCGAGTCCACTCGTGCCCATTAAATATTGGAGAATTACTCAAGAGGCTGAAGAGGACGGTTTGCTAAATCGTTAGGTCGGGTAACCGGCGCGGGGGTTCGAATCCCCCATTCTCCGTATAATGAGGAGTTTAGCATTTGCTATCTCCTTTTCTTATACTTTCTCGTCCTGTTTAGTGAGGTTTTTCTGATGAATCGATTTAAAAAGTCTAAGTTTTTGATTTCTTTTTTTGTATTAATCATTGCAATGACGATACTCATCTTATCTACCTCTTCTAGTTGGTTTGTATCAACTACTTCAAATATTATTTCATTGGTAGATAAACTCGTTGGCTCTCCTTTTGCTTTTGTAGCTGATAAAAAAGAAGAAATGTCAGATTTGATGTCTACTTATAGAGAGAATCAGCAGCTCAAGAAGAATCTTTATAAGGTTGAGGAAAAGGCTGGGGAGGCAGATTCCTTAGAAGATGAAAATGAGCAGTTGCGAAAACTTTTGGAATTTAAAGAGACTGATAAAAATCAAGTTCAAATTGCCAGCGAAGTGATTGCCCGTACGCCAGCATCCTGGAAAAATGAGCTGACTATTGACAAGGGGACATCCGATAATGTGACAGATTCTATGCTAGTAGTCGCTAATGGTGGTCTAGTAGGAAGTATTTCTGAAACCAGTAGTCAGTCTAGCTTAGTTTCTCTACTGACTAACGAGGAAAACTCAACTAAAATTTCTGTTAGAATTCAAACTAAGTCTGGTCCAGTTTATGGGATTATAACTGGTTATGATGAAAAAAACTCTGCTTATATCATCAGTCAGTTAAATAGTGCTGAAGATATAAAAGAGGGAGATGAGGTTGCAACCAGTGGCTTGGGCGCTTATAATGCAGAAAATATTCCTGTCGGCAAGGTGCTTTCCGTGTCTGAGGCTAAGGATCAGTTAAACAAGGTTGTCCTGGTTAAGCCGGCTGCTGATTTGTCGGATATCCGTGCTGTAATGTTGGTAGGGAACTGATATGAGAGATATTAAAGAACATCTTTTGACTCCTATTATTTTATTTTTTGTTTTATTGATCGACGGGCAGATTTCGACTTTTCTGGCTAATATTCTACCTTTGCAATGGCATTTAGTGAGTCATTTTATCTTTATTTTCATGCTTTTTGTTTCCATCAACCTCTCTAAAAACTACAATATTCTCTTATTTTGTTGTTTGGGGCTGATTTACGATGTTTACTATTTTCATACCATCGGTATTGCTCTTATTCTTTTTCCTCTTTTAAGTCTTTTGGTTTGTCAGTCTAGTTCGACTATGCTTTTAAATAAATTTACTCGCTTTTTATCTGTTTTGATTCTTGTATTTTTATTTGAATTAACCAGCTTTGCTTTTGCGGTATTTTTGACTCTTTCTAGTCTGAATTTACAGTATTTTGTCCTTAGCAGTCTGGTACCGACTATCCTTCTCAATGGCCTGATATTCCTCATTTTTCAGCCTATTTTCGAAAAAATGTATTTATGATAAACAAGAAATAAAAATGTAATAAAGGCGTAACATATGATACAGCATTTTCTGGTATACTAGTTAATGTCTTATAAGAAGGAGTGTATTATTTTTATGAAGAAAAAACTACTCACATCAATTTTATTGAGTACGGTTATCCTTTCACAAGGAGCTGCACTTGTGAGCGTTAAAGCGGAGACAACTGATGAAAAGATTGCTGCACAAGACAGCAAGATTAATAGCTTGACAGAGCAACAACAATCAGCTCAGACGCAAGTTGACGAAATTCAAGGTCAAGTGTCTGCTATTCAAAAGCAACAAGAAGAGCTTAAAGCAGAAAATGAAAAATTGTCTGCTGAATCTGCAAAACTTTCTGCTGAGATTGACGAACTGTCTAAAAATATTGTAGCTCGTAATGAGTCACTTGCAAATCAAGCACGCAGTACCCAAACAAATGGAACTGCTACTAGCTACATTAATACAGTTGTAAATTCTAGCTCTATTACAGAAGCTATCTCTCGTGTAGCAGCTATGAGCGAAATTGTTTCAGCAAATAATAAAATGCTGGAACAACAAAAGAAAGATAAAGAAGCAATTGCTGAAAAGCAAGTTGCGAATAATGAAGCTATCAATACTGTAATTGCTAACCAAGAGAAGTTAGCTGATGACGAGCAAACTTTGGCAACAAAACAAGCTGAACTGAAAGCAGCTCAGACAAGTCTTGCAGCTGAAAAAGCGACTGCTGAAAACGAAAAGAATTCTCTTCTTGAAGAAAAAGCAGCAGCTGAAAAAGCAGCAGCTGAAGCAGCAGCTCGTGAAGCAGCTTATAAAGCAGAGCAAGAATCAAAACGCCAAGCAATTGAAGCTTCAGGAAATACCACCCTGCAAGCTCAGGTTCAAGCAGTTGTGAATTCAGCTCCAGCAGCTGAAGCAGCGGCTCCAGCAGCACCTGCAGTAACTCAATCTGTTGCCCGTGCAAATAGAC
The DNA here is from genome assembly GCA_963549775.1 of Streptococcus sanguinis. GTDB lineage: Bacteria > Bacillota > Bacilli > Lactobacillales > Streptococcaceae > Streptococcus > Streptococcus sanguinis_Y. The sequence continues at coordinate 2,506 of CAUUZZ010000004.1, forward strand.
CAGTTTATAGCTCATCTGCCTCTTCTTATCCAGTAGGTCAATGTACTTGGGGTGCTAAGACATTAGCTCCTTGGGCTGGCGATTATTGGGGTAATGGTGGACAATGGTCTGCAAGTGCAGCAGCAGCAGGCTTCCGTGTTGGTTCACAGCCAGAAGTTGGCGCAATTGCATGTTGGACTGACGGTGGATACGGACACGTTGCAGTAGTAACAGCTGTTCAATCTACTACAAGCATCCAAGTATCAGAAGCAAACTACCTTGGACAACAATCAATCGGTAATTACCGTGGATGGTTTAACCCAACAACTGCACAAGGTACAGTTTCATATATCTATCCGAACTAATCAGTAAAAAGCGCCTCTGGCGTTTTTTATTTTTAATTGAAAAATCAACTGAAAAAAGTTACAATGGTAGTTGGGAAAAGTTGTAATTGGACAATGAAAGACGATTTAGAATCTGGAGGGAATCATGTCTTTTTCTGATTTAAAACTCTTTGCTCTTTCTTCTAATCAAGAATTAGCGCAGCGTGTTGCTCAAGAGATTGGATTGCCACTTGGGAAATCAACTGTCCGTCAGTTCTCTGATGGAGAGATTCAAGTGAATATTGAAGAATCTATTCGCGGGAAACACGTCTTTATTTTGCAGTCTACCAGTTCGCCAGTCAATGATAATTTGATGGAAATCTTGATTATGGTAGATGCTTTGAAACGGGCTAGTGCTGAATCCATCAATGTTGTCATGCCTTACTATGGCTATGCTCGACAGGATCGCAAGGCTAGAGCTCGTGAGCCAATTACATCTAAATTAGTTGCTAATATGTTGGAAATTGCTGGTGTGGATCGGATGCTGACTATTGACTTGCACGCAGCGCAAATCCAGGGCTTCTTTGACATTCCAGTAGATCACTTGATGGGTGCACCTTTGATTGCTGATTACTTTGAGCGCCGTAATATGACAGGGGGCGACTATGTGGTAGTCAGTCCTGACCATGGTGGTGTGAGTCGTGCCCGTAAGTTAGCAGAGTTTCTGAAAACTCCGATTGCGATTATTGATAAGCGCCGCAGTGTAGACAAGATGAATAGCAGTGAAGTCATGAACATCATTGGTAAGGTGGAAGGAAAAACTTGTATCCTAATTGATGATATGATTGATACAGCGGGAACTATTTGTCATGCAGCTGACGCTCTAGCTGAAGCAGGGGCTGTAGAAGTCTATGCTAGCTGTACGCATCCAGTCTTGTCTGGTCCGGCTATGGATAATATCCAAAAGTCGGCGATTAAAAAATTGGTTGTGTTGGATACGATTTATCTCCCTCAAGAGCGCTTGATTGATAAGATTGATCAGATTTCCATTGCGCATCTTCTAGGGGAAGCCATTGTCCGTATTCATGAGAAACGGCCGCTGTCACCCTTATTTGAAATAGGGAAAAAATAATCTGATATATATGGCTGGGAAGTTTGATTCCTAGCTTCTTTTTATTTTATTCCTACTTTTTTTAAAAAAATCTAACATCAACTTTGGAAGAAGAATCAAACTACTTGGTGTTTCAAATATAAATAAATGACCATTTAAATAGTTGGTAAATTGACAATTTGTCTCATCCCTTGGTATTCTTTGATTTTAGAAATTTTTATGTAGTAAAATTCTTGACTTTTTTCGGAGTTCGAACTATACTTAATAGTAGGTAATATTAGGTAACGGGGAGTTACAATTATTTTTGAAAAGTAAAGAGGAGATGAGATAATGAAAAAGGTTTTACTTTCAAGTGCTGTAGCCCTTTCTCTTTTTGCGGCTGCTGCACCAGTATTTGCTGAGGGTACAGGCAGTCTTTGGGTTAATGACATTGATAATAATGAAGTTCCCCAAGGGAGTACGGACGCAGAATCCAGCAAAGTTATGGATGAACTGGAGGCCTATAGAGACGCACAATCAGCTCTGGATCAGCAAGTTGCTGAAGCTAAGAAAGCTCCAGTTGGTAAAAGTGCAGTGATGGAGGATCAGGCTGGTAACAAAGTTCTTGTTATTGGTGAAGGAGAGTCGGCTAATGCAGATCAGTCTTCAGCGACACCGTCTACTACAGATCCATCTACACCGGCTTATTCGGCAGCACCATACTCCACAGCCTCTTCATCAGTTCCGACTTTTCCGGTACCGTCTCAATCTTCGGCGGCATCCTCTTCAGCAGCAGGTAAAAAGAGGACTAAAAAATCAGAAAATAAAGCAAAAAAAGCTCCGGAAGTAAAAGAAGAAAACAAGGAAAATGAGGAAAACTCTGAAGACAAGTCACTTCCTAAAACAAGTGCAGTTAAATAACCTTGTCTTTAATTTGTGCTAACGCCTAAATGTCACTGAGCCTTTGTTCGGTGATATTTTTTATCAAAAATGAAAAATAAAGGATTTTTAAATTATGCAAGAAAAAGATAGGAGTCAAGCTTCGAATAAGAAACAGCTCCTTGTTGTTGGCATCTGCCTTCTGCTGGTTTTTCTGGTTATTTTTTCTGTTTTTTATGCTTTCCGTTCTTCAGGAACAGGCAGTAAGCCTCGAGTTTCGCCTCCCAGCAGGATTGAAACATCAAGCTCTTCTACAGCAGACTCCAGTCAGACAGAAAAGGATTATTTAGCAGAGCGTTTTGCTAAACTGAAGGCTGTGAATTCAGAAACGATAGGCTATGTCTATGCTCCTGGTACACAGCTGGATGAGCCAGTGGTGCAAACGAAAGATAATGCGACTTATCTGCTGAAGACCTTTGAAGGCAATCATGAGCCTTATATGGGTGCGGTTTTCATGGATAAAGATAATCATAAAGATTTCAGTGATCGACTGACTTGGCTTTTCGGGCATGCTCGGGGCAGCAAGGCAGGAGATCATCGCATGTTTAATGATGTCAACTACTATGATCGTCAGGATTATTTTGACAAACATAGATATGTCGTGATTGAGACTCCTGAGCGTAAGTATTATTATCAGGCCATGGGACTGGTTATTGTGCCGGAAGAGACAGCTTTTTATCGGACGGAGTTTAAGGATGATGAGGACTTTACAACTCAGCTTAGAAATATCTACGAGGCTGCTCGTACTAAGGATCCCAAGATCCAGATTAAGGCGAGTGACCGCTATTTGGTTCTTTCAACCTGCCGTGAGGAAGATGACACGATTCGTTCTAACCTTTATTTGCGGCAGATTCCTGATTCGGAACTGCCAGATTTTCTGGCCAAGCATGGCAAGGAATTGACCTATACTCCGACTCGTTGATTGGTCAGTCACGTGAGATGTGGCTATATCCATTATTTGCCAGTAAAGAATTTTAAGGCAAGGAAAAAGGGACTGAGTGCAAGCTTAGTCCTTTTTTTGCATAAGAAATCATGTAATAGCTTTTGCTATGCTTCTGCATTTATAGTATAATAGTTCTATTGAGCGGCTGGAGGTATGTATGGATTTAAGTAAGAAATTTAATAAAAACTTAGGAAAAATAGAAATTTCGCTGATTCGTCAGTTTGACCAATCGATTTCTGCAATTCCTGGGGTTCTTCGGCTGACCTTAGGAGAGCCGGATTTTACGACACCGGATCATATCAAAGAAGCGGCCAAGGCAGCAATTGATGCTAATCAAAGCCACTACACTGGCATGAGCGGTCTCTTGGAGCTGCGTCAGGCGGCCAGCAGCTTTGTAAAAGAAAAGTACAATCTGAACTATCGCCCAGAAGATGAGGTCTTGGTCACTATTGGCGCAACAGAGGCCTTGTCGGCTACGCTGACAGCCATTCTAGAAGAAGGTGACAAGGTCTTGCTGCCAGCTCCTGCTTATCCAGGCTATGAGCCCATTGTCAATCTAGTAGGGGCGGAGATTGTCGAGATTGATACAACAGCCAATAACTTTGTCCTTACTCCAGAGATGCTAGAAGCAGCTATTTTGGAACAGGGTGAGCAGCTAAAAGCGGTCATTCTTAATTATCCAGCCAATCCGACTGGCGTGACTTATTCGCGGGAGCAGATAAAAGCTCTGGCGGATGTTCTAGGAAAATACCAAGTCTTTGTGGTCTGCGATGAGGTTTATTCTGAGCTGACCTATACAGAAGAGGGGCATGTTTCCATTGCGGAGTATCTGCCAGACCAAACCATTGTCATCAACGGCCTGTCTAAGTCTCATGCCATGACTGGCTGGCGGTTGGGGTTTATCTTTGCTCCAGCAGTTTTCACTGCCCAGCTGATTAAGAGCCATCAGTATCTCGTAACAGCGGCCAATACTATGGCTCAGTTTGCAGGCATTGAAGCTCTGACAGTTGGGAAAGATGATGCGGAACCAATGAAGGCTGAGTATATCCAGCGTCGCGATTATATCATAGAGAAAATGGCAGAGTTAGGCTTTAAGATCATCAAACCAGACGGGGCTTTTTATATTTTTGCTAAGATACCAGATGGTTATAATCAAGATTCTTTCGCCTTTCTGCAGGATTTTGCAGAGAAGAAGGCTGTGGCCTTTATCCCGGGGGCGGCTTTTGGTCAATACGGGGAAGGCTATATCCGCCTGTCCTACGCGGCTAGTATGGAGACGATTCAAGAAGCTCTGAAACGCCTCAAGGACTACATGGAGGACTATGCTTAAATCTCTAACAAGTCAAGGTCTGGTTCTCTATAACCGCAATTTCCGTGAGGATGATAAGCTGGTCAAGATCTTTACGGAACAGGCTGGTAAGCGTATGTTTTTCGTCAAGCATGCTGGGAAATCTAAGCTAGCACCCGTCATTCAGCCTTTGACCGCGGCAAACTTGCTAATGAAAATCAATGATGATGGCCTTAGCTATATTGAGGACTATCAGGATGTAGTCGCCTACCATCGCATCAATGAGGACTTGTTCATCATGTCTTATGCCAGCTATGTGGCAGCCTTGGCAGATGCCAGTCTTCAGGACAATCAGCCGGATCCAGCTCTCTTTGCTTTTCTACAGAAAACCCTGGAACTGATGAATGATGGTCTGGACTATGAAGTGCTGACCAATATCTTTGAGATTCAGATTTTGTCACGCTTCGGGGTTTCGCTGAACTTCCATGACTGTGCCTTTTGTCATCGGACGGGTCTACCTTTTGACTTCTCTTTTAAATATAGCGGAGTCCTTTGCCCTGATCATTACCATCAGGATGAACGGCGCTGTCATCTGAATCCCAATCTTCCTTTTCTGCTGGACCAATTTCAGGCGGTCCGCTTTAGCGAATTGGAGACCATTTCTTTGAAGCCAGATATTAAAAAGCAGCTGCGGGATTTTATCGACCTGCTCTATGATGAATATGTCGGCATCCATCTCAAATCCAAAAAATTTATAGATTCTCTGGGGGACTGGGGAAGTATTTTAAAAGATAAGAACGAGGAATAAATCGAATGAAAAGAATAGCTGTTGATGCTATGGGCGGAGATAATGCCCCTCAGGCTCTGGTCGAAGGAGCCAATCGAGCAGTACAGGAGTTTTCGGATATTGAAATTCTCCTTTATGGCGATGAAGCGAAAATCAAGCCATATCTGACTGCTAGTGAGCGGGTCCGCATCATCCACACGGAGGAAAAGATTGACTCGGATGACGAGCCGACCAAGGCCATCCGTCAGAAGAAAGAGGCTAGTATGGTGCTGGCAGCCAAGGCTGTCAAGGCAGGGGAAGCAGATGCCATGCTGTCTGCTGGAAATACTGGAGCGCTTCTGGCGGCAGGTTTCTTTATCGTTGGGCGTATCAAGAACATTGATCGGCCTGGGCTCTTATCTACTATGCCAACGGTTGGAGGTCAGGGATTTGATATGCTGGATCTGGGAGCCAATGCTGAAAACACAGCCCATCATTTACACCAGTATGCGACTTTGGGTTCTTTCTATGCTGAAAATGTCCGAGGAATCAAGAAGCCGAGGGTGGGGCTCTTGAATAACGGAACAGAAAGCAGCAAAGGCGACCCTCTGCGCAAGGAAGCCTATGAGCTTTTAGCTGGGGATTCAACACTGAACTTTATCGGCAATGTGGAAGCGCGTGATTTGATGGATGATGTAGCGGATGTTGTCGTTGCAGATGGCTTTACTGGTAATGCTGTTCTGAAATCAATCGAAGGAACTGCTATCAGTATCATGGGTCAGCTGAAGAAGTCTATTTTGGGCGGTGGTTTTAAGGCTAAATTGGGAGCTTGGCTGCTCAAGGATAGCCTGCGAGGGCTCAAAAATAGTCTGGACTATTCTAGTGCAGGTGGTGCAGTTCTATTCGGCTTGAAAGCGCCTGTTGTCAAAACGCATGGCTCTAGCGATGCTAAGGCTGTTTATAGCACGATTCGTCAGATTCGGACCATGCTGGAAACGGATGTTGTTGGTAAATCGGTCATTGAATTTTCAGATGCAAAGGAGTAAACATGAGCGAAAAAGAAATTTATGCAAAAATTGTCGAAATCATTCAAGAGCATGACAGCAGTAAGCTGCATGTCACTCCAGAACTGAGCTTGAAAGAGGAGCTGGGAGTGGACTCTGTTGATTTGATGGAATTTATCATCAATCTGGAAGAAGCTTTTGATATTGAGATTCCTGATGAGGATATGGATAACTTCAAAACAATTTCCGATGTGGTGGCTTATATCCATGAGAAACTGAAGAAGCAACATTAAAAATCAAAGATCGGTATCTTCCGGTCTTTTTTCGTATCTTGGAAAGGAAACGATTTCTTTAACTAGATGCAGAAAGTTTATACGGAATTTCTTGTAAAATGCATTTAAAGATGATAGAATGAGGGTATAAAACCACGAAAGGCGAATATTAAAATGTCTAATAAGTTGTTATATTCGGGAAAAGCTAAGGATATTTTCTCTACAGATGATGAGCAAGTCATTCTGGCACGCTACAAGGACCAAGCAACGGCTTTTAATGGAGTCAAGAAGGAGCAGATTGCTGGTAAAGGAGTGCTCAACAACCAGATTTCATCTTTTATTTTTGAGAAACTCAATGCAGCTGGTGTGGCGACGCATTTCATTGAAAAGGTTTCGGATACGGACCAGCTAAATAAAAAAGTGGAGATTATTCCTTTGGAAGTGGTGCTGCGCAACTACACAGCGGGTTCTTTTTCCAAACGTTTTGGAGTAGAAGAGGGTATCGCGCTTGAAACTCCAATTGTGGAATTTTATTACAAAAATGATGATTTGGACGATCCTTTCATCAATGACGAGCATGTGAAATTCTTGAAGATTGCTAGCGATCAAGAAATTGCCTTTTTGAAAGAGGAGACTCGTCGGATCAATGAGCTCTTGTCAGACTGGTTCCGCCAAATCGGACTGAAATTGATTGATTTCAAGTTAGAGTTTGGTTTTGACAAAGATGGCAAGATTATTCTGGCGGACGAATTTTCACCAGACAATTGCCGTCTCTGGGATGTGGAAGGCCATCACATGGACAAGGATGTTTTCCGGCGTGGCCTTGGTGAACTGACGGATGTCTATCAGGTTGTTTGGGAAAAATTGCAGGCGATTAAGTAAGGACAGGGTGTGAAAAATCATGGACAAGCGTATTTTTGTAGAGAAGAAGAGTAACTTCGGTGTCAAGTCACAGAGCTTGGTGAGAGAGCTGACGCACAATCTTCAGTTGAAAACATTGTCAGATCTTCGGATGATTCAAGTTTATGATGTCTTTCATCTGGCAGAAGATTTGGTTGATCGTGCCGAAAAGCATATCTTTTCTGAGCAGGTGACAGATAGATTGCTGGCGGAAGAGGAAGTAGAGGCTGCACTTGCAGAGACAGCGTTTTTTGCCATTGAAGCGCTGCCGGGTCAGTTTGACCAGAGGGCAGCCAGCTCTCAGGAGGCTCTCTTTTTGCTTGGTGCTGGGACAGATGTTCTGGTGAGGACCGCTCAGCTTTATTTGGTCAATAAAGACATCTCAGACAGCGAGTTGGAAGCAATCAAGAAATACTTGCTGAATCCAGTTGATTCACGTTTTAAAGATATTGAGCAGCCGATCCAGCTGGAGCAATTCTCCGAGTCCGACAAGACCATTCCGGTTCTGGACTTCTTTAAGGACTACACGGAAGCGGACTTTAAGGCCTACAAGCAGGAGCATGGTCTGGCTATGGAAGTGGCAGATTTGCTCTTTATTCAGGACTATTTCAAGTCAATTGGTCGTTTTCCGACGGAGACCGAGCTCAAGGTTCTGGATACTTACTGGTCCGACCACTGTCGACATACGACCTTTGAGACAGAGTTGAAGAAGATTGATTTTTCAGCTTCTAAGTTTGAAAAGCAGCTGCAGGCTACTTATGATAAATACTTGGCTATGCGCGATGAGCTGGGACGTGGGGACAAACCGCAGACTCTCATGGATATGGCGACTATTTTTGGTCGCTACGAGCGAGCTAATGGCCGTCTGGATGACATGGAAGTGTCTGATGAGATCAATGCCTGCTCAGTAGAGATTGAAGTGGATGTGGATGGTGTCAAGGAGCCTTGGCTGCTGATGTTTAAAAATGAAACCCATAACCACCCAACAGAAATTGAGCCCTTTGGGGGGGCTGCGACCTGTATTGGCGGAGCCATTCGTGATCCGCTTTCTGGCCGTTCTTATGTTTATCAGGCTATGCGGATTTCAGGTGCGGGCAATATTACCCAACCGATTGCTGAAACGCGGGCTGGCAAGCTCCCTCAGCAGGTCATTTCCAAAACTGCAGCACATGGCTATTCTTCTTACGGGAATCAAATTGGTCTAGCAACGACCTATGTTCGTGAGTATTTCCATCCAGGATTTGTTGCTAAGCGGATGGAGCTGGGTGCGGTTGTCGGTGCGGCTCCTAAGGAAAACGTCGTCCGTGAAAAACCAGCAGCAGGTGATGTGGTCATCTTGCTGGGAGGCAAGACGGGTCGTGATGGTGTCGGTGGAGCAACTGGCTCATCCAAGGTGCAGACAGCTGCGTCTGTGGAGACGGCTGGCGCAGAAGTCCAAAAAGGAAATGCTATTGAGGAGCGCAAGATTCAGCGTCTCTTCCGCGATGGCAATGTAACTCGCCTCATTAAGAAATCCAATGACTTTGGAGCTGGCGGTGTCTGCGTAGCTATTGGCGAATTGGCAGACGGGCTGGAAATTGACCTTGATAAGGTACCGCTCAAATACCAAGGACTTAACGGTACAGAAATCGCGATTTCTGAGTCGCAGGAGCGGATGGCAGTGGTGGTCCGCCCAGAAGATGTGCAACAATTTATCGCCGCAGCAGCTAAGGAAAATCTGCTGGCAGTTGTAGTGGCCAAAGTGACAGAAAAGCCAAATCTGGTCATGCACTGGAACGGGGAAACCATCGTCGATATTGAGCGGAGTTTTCTGGACACCAATGGTGTGCGTGTGGTTGTGGATGCCAAGGTTGTGGATGCCCAAGCAACATTGCCAGGGCAGGCTGTGACTTCTGAAGCGACTTTGGAGCAGGACCTTAAGAACTTGCTCAGCGACCTCAATCATACCAGTCAAAAGGGGCTGCAGACAATCTTTGACAGCTCTGTTGGTCGCTCTACTGTCAATCATCCTATCGGCGGGCGCTACCAAATTACGCCGACTGAGGCTTCTGTGCAGAAACTGCCAGTGGAGCACGGCAAGACTGAGACAGTATCTGTGATGGCACAGGGCTACAATCCTTATGTGGCAGCTTGGTCACCTTATCATGGCGCAGCTTATGCAGTGATTGAAGCGACAGCTCGCTTGGTTGCTGCTGGTTCGGACTGGGCTAAGGCTCGCTTCTCTTATCAGGAATATTTCGAGCGGATGGACAAGCAGGCTGAGCGTTTTGGACAGCCAGTTTCTGCTCTGCTTGGTTCGATTGAAGCACAGATTCAGCTCGGTTTGCCGTCTATTGGTGGCAAGGATTCTATGAGCGGAACCTTTGAAGAATTGACCGTACCGCCAACCTTAGTAGCTTTTGGAGTGACTACTTCAACTGCTGGGCGCATCCTGTCTCCAGAGTTTAAGGCAGCAGGAGAGTCTATCTACTATCTGCCAGGGCAGGTCCTGTCTCAGGATATTGACTTTGACTTAATCAAGAAAAACTTTGAAAATTTTGCGGCCATTCAGGCCAAGTATCAGATTACAGCAGCCGCCGCTGTCAAATACGGTGGTCTAGCAGAGAATCTGGCCTTGATGAGCTTTGGAAATCGTATTGGTGCCCAAGTGGATATTGTTGACCTGCCTTCCGTTTTGCAGGCGCAGCTGGGCGGATTTGTCTTTACCAGTCCGGAGCAGGATATTCCAGGTGCAGTGAAGATCGGTCAGACCAAGCCAGACTTTACACTGATTGTCAATGGTGTCCAGCTTGAGGGAGCAGAGCTTTTGGCAAGCTTTGAAGGCCGACTAGAGCCTATCTACCCGACAGAATTTAAACAGGAAACAGTTATTGAAGAAGTGCCAGCTCTTGTCGCTGATACAGTTATCAAAGCCAAAGAGACAGTAGAGGAGCCACTGGTTTACATCCCAGTCTTCCCTGGAACCAACTCAGAATACGACTCAGCCAAAGCTTTTGAAGCAGCTGGAGCCAAGGTCAATCTAGTTCCCTTTGTCACTTTGGATGAAGCAGCCATTGTTAAGTCCGTTGACAGCATGGTTGACAACATTGACAAGGCAAATATCATCTTCTTTGCAGGCGGCTTCTCTGCTGCAGATGAGCCAGATGGCTCAGCTAAGTTTATCGTCAACATCCTTCTCAACGAGAAGGTCAGGAAAGCCATTGATGCTTTCATCGCTCGCGGTGGTCTCATCATTGGTATCTGTAATGGATTCCAGGCTCTGGTTAAATCCGGTCTGCTGCCTTACGGGAACTTCGAAGAAGCAGGGGCTAGCAGCCCAACTCTCTTTTACAATGATGCCAACCAGCACGTGGCCAAGATGGTGGAGACTCGCATTGCCAATACCAACTCGCCTTGGCTGGCTGGTGTGCAAGTGGGAGATATCCATGCCATTCCGGTTTCACATGGTGAAGGGAAATTTGTCGTGACGGCAGAAGAGTTTGCTGAGCTGCGTGACAATGGTCAGATTTGGAGTCAGTATGTAGACTTTGACGGTCAACCAAGCATGGACAGTAAGTATAATCCAAACGGCTCACTTTACGCTATTGAAGGAATTACGAGTAAGAACGGCCAAATCATTGGCAAGATGGGTCACTCAGAGCGTTATGAAGACGGCCTTTTCCAAAATATTCCAGGTCAGAAAGACCAGAAATTGTTTGCATCAGCTGTGAAATACTTTACTACAAAATAGTTAATTAGAGGAATCGCTATTTTATGTGTGAAAAAGCAAGTCAACCTTTTAAGAAATTGATTGATTTACCAGATTTGAACGAGAGAATTGAATTTAGAAAATCAGTATCAAAAGATAGAAAAAAGATGGAGAACGATATAAAGCCAACCGAATGTATATTGTGTGGTGGAAGTAGAAGAGGTTTTTGTAATTCCCATACTATTCCCCAGCTATCACTAAAAAATATTACAGATTCTGGGATGTTAATTTCTTCAAGTTATCTGGTAGGTAATGATTTACAAGATGATAAGATTGGTTTGAAAGCTTCAGGAACTATACAAATTATTTGTAATAATTGTGATTCTATCTATTTTAAAGAGTACGAAAATGAGAAAAATCTTAAAAGTTATCCAAGTGATAAAATGTTAGCTCAGATTGCTTTAAAAAATTTTCTATTAGAGATAGTTAGAAGAAGGGAAGAGAAGCATCAGCATGATAACTTTTATACAAATGATAATATTAAAAAAGTTTTAAGATTGCGTATAAAAGAATTTTCAAAAAAAGCATTAGATGATGCTTTCAAAGAGATAAAAGATATCCATAATTCCTACGATTATGATATTGAAGATTTCCAAAATGAAATATTAATTCATAAGGAAGTTATCGAAAATAATATGAGTGGAGCATACCAAGTTGTTTTTCATGAGATACTCCCATATAGAACGCCGATTGCTTTCCAAGGTTCATTGACTTTGATTAAGGATATGTATGGGTATCCCATTAATAATGTGCACAATTATACAAAAGAGAATCGAATTCAAAAATTGCACTTAGGAATTTTCCCGTTGAAAGATATAACGATAGTATTAGCTTTTTACCACAAAAAAGATAGAAAATACAAATCATTGAAAAGTCAATTTAATAGTAGTTCTCGCTTAGAAAAATTAGAGTTCATAAATTATCTAATATTTGCTTATACCGAAAATTATTATTTTTCTCCTTCAATTAAAGAAAAAATAAGAACAGATAAAAATTTGGTACTACTTAGTCAAGAACTATTTGGGAAGCCTAATTTAGGACAGGATATAGTTGGTAATTTTCAAAATTATAAACAAGTAAAGCCAAATGAAATACCTAACTTTCTTTTAAAAGAGTGGGCTTTAGTATAATGGGTTAAATTTGTTTTAGAATAGTATTGCAAATACTCTTATACTAACAAGAAGTTTTTGAGTAATTCCCTTATAACAAATCTTAGATAAGTTCTAGATGATTATATATTCAATTTGAAATCATATAGGAGAGACAATGACATACGAAGTAAAGTCGCTGAATGAAGAGTGCGGTATTTTTGGAATCTGGGGTCATCCACAGGCGGCTCAGGTCACCTATTTCGGACTTCATAGTCTGCAGCACCGCGGTCAGGAAGGAGCAGGCATCCTGTCAAACGACCACGGAAAGCTCAAACGCCACCGTGATTTGGGATTGGTTGCAGAGGTCTTTAAAAACCCAGCAGACTTGGATAATCTGACAGGAGAAGCAGCCATCGGCCATGTCCGTTATGCAACGTCTGGCGGAGCCTCCATCAACAATGTCCAGCCTTTCTTCTTCAGTTTCTATGATATGCAGATGGGCTTGGCACATAATGGTAATCTGACCAATGCCCATTCACTGAGACGGGAGTTGGAAAAGAAGGGTTCTATCTTTGCCAGCTCGTCTGATACGGAAATTCTCATGCACTTGATTCGCCATAGTAAGCAGGAAAATTTCTTAGACAAGCTCAAGGAATCCTTGAGACGAGTTCAGGGCGGCTTTGCCTATCTCATCATGAGAGAGGACAAGCTCTACGCTGCGCTGGATCCTAACGGCTTTCGTCCTTTGTCCATCGGCCGCATGAAAAATGGGGCCTGGGTCGTTTCCAGTGAAACCTGTGCTTTTGAAGTGGTGGGTGCCGAATGGGTGCGCGACCTTGAGCCAGGGGAAATCGTGATTATCGATGATGAAGGTGTGACCTATGACAGCTATACGACAGATACTCAGCTGGCTATTTGCTCAATGGAATATGTCTATTTTGCTCGGCCAGATAGCGTCATTCACGGGGTCAATGTCCATGCAGCCCGCAAACGAATGGGCCGCAGGCTGGCTCAGGAATTTCAACATGAGGCAGATATCGTTGTCGGCGTGCCTAATTCTTCCCTGTCAGCGGCCTCTGGCTTTTCCGAAGAGTCTGGCCTGCCAAATGAAATGGGTCTGATTAAAAATCAATACATCCAACGGACCTTCATCCAGCCGACGCAGGAGTTGCGAGAGCAAGGAGTTCGTATGAAATTATCTGCTGTTTCCAGCATTGTCAAGGGCAAGCGCGTGGTCATGGTGGATGACTCTATCGTGCGGGGAACAACCAGCCGACGCATCGTCCAGCTCCTACGAGATGCAGGTGCAGCTGAAGTCCATGTGGCTATCGGCAGCCCAGAACTTAAATATCCATGTTTTTACGGCATTGATATTCAGAATCGGCGCGAGCTCATCTCGGCCAATCATACGGTTGATGAGGTCTGTGAGATTATCGGGGCAGATAGTCTGACCTACCTGTCGCTGGAAGGCCTCATTGAATCAGTTGGAATTGAGACGGATGCTCCGAATGGCGGGCTTTGTGTGGCTTACTTTGATGGTCAGTACCCAACTCCGCTCTATGACTATGAAGAGCGCTATCTGGAAAGCCTGAAGGAGAAGACGAGTTTTTATTAAAACAAGGTCAGCGGTTCTTGTCGCAATCTTTTTCAAAAATAAGAGTAAGGAAGAAAGTTATGACAAATAAAAATGCATACGCTCAATCCGGTGTGGATGTTGAAGCAGGTTATGAAGTTGTTGAGCGAATCAAAAAGCATGTGGCACGTACAGAGCGGGCTGGTGTCATGGGAGCACTGGGTGGCTTTGGCGGCATGTTTGACCTATCTCAGACTGGGGTCAAGGAGCCGGTGCTGATTTCTGGTACGGATGGGGTCGGAACCAAGCTCATGCTGGCCATTCAGTATGACAAACACGATACCATTGGGCAGGACTGTGTGGCTATGTGTGTCAACGACATCATCGCTGCAGGGGCTGAGCCTCTTTACTTCCTGGACTATATTGCCACTGGGAAAAATGAACCAGCAAAACTAGAGCAGGTGGTGGCTGGTGTAGCTGAAGGCTGCGTCCAGTCTGGAGCTGCCTTGATTGGTGGGGAAACCGCTGAAATGCCTGGCATGTACGGTGAAGATGATTATGACTTAGCTGGTTTTGCTGTCGGGGTTGCTGAGAAGTCGGAGATTATTGACGGCTCTAAAGTCGCAGAGGGCGATGTCCTTCTAGGGCTGGCTTCCAGCGGTATTCACTCAAATGGTTATTCACTCGTTCGCCGTGTTTTTGCGGACTATACTGGTGAGGAAGAACTGCCAGAATTGGAAGGTAAAAAACTCAAGGAAGTGTTGCTTGAGCCGACTCGGATTTATGTCAAGGCTTTGCTGCCGCTGATTAAGGAAAAGCTGGTTCATGGGATTGCCCATATTACCGGTGGCGGTTTTATCGAAAATGTGCCCCGCATGTTTGCTGATGACTTGGCTGCTGAGATTGAAGAAGACAAGATTCCAGTCTTGCCGATTTTTAAGGCCCTAGAAAAATATGGTCACATCAAGCACCAAGAAATGTTTGAAATCTTCAATATGGGACTAGGGATGATTTTGGCAGTTGCTCCTGAAAATGTGAATCGTGTCAAAGAACTTCTTGACGAGCCTGTTTATGAAGTTGGCCGGATTGTCAAAAAAGAAAGTGAAAGTGTCCTTATCAAATGAAAAAAATTGCCGTTTTTGCTTCGGGAAATGGGTCAAATTTCCAAGTGATTGCTGAGCAGTTTCCTGTTGAATTTGTCTTTTCAGACCATCGCGATGCCTATGTGCTAGAGCGGGCGGATAAGCTAAGTGTCAAAAGCTATGCCTTTGAGCTTAGAGAGTTTGACAGTAAGGTGGCTTACGAGCAAGCCATTGTAGACTTGCTTGATGAACACAAGATAGACTTGGTTTGCCTAGCAGGTTACATGAAAATTGTCGGGCCAACCTTGCTTGGCGCCTATGAAGGACGTATTATCAATATTCACCCAGCCTATCTGCCCGAATTTCCAGGAGCACATGGCATTGAGGATGCTTGGAATGCTGATGTAGATCAGTCTGGTGTGACCATTCACTGGGTGGACTCGGGCGTTGACACTGGTAAGATTATCCAGCAAGTGCGCGTGCCGCGGCTAGCCGAGGACACGCTGGAAAGCTTTGAAGAACGCATCCATGCCGCCGAGTATCAACTCTATCCACAAGTGCTGGAGAGTTTAGGGATGGAGAGAAGGTAAGAAGTAAATCAAGTTTTGATTGTGCAATATTGCTAGGAGAAAAAATGATTGAGCTGAAATTAGTAGATGAGAGCAGTTTTCAGGCAGTGCTGGATTTGAAAATATCTGATGCTGATGAACGAGCACGTTTCGTAGCTCCAAATGTGCGCTCTTTAGCTGACGCATGGCTCTACCGGAAAAATGAAGATGTGTTTCCGATGGCAATCTATTGGGATGAGCAAGTGGTTGGCTTTCTCCTGCTGGAAATAGACAAGGATGAAGCGGAATACTTTATCTGGTGGATAATGATTGGTCAGCAGTACCAAGGAAGAGGTTATGGTCGAAAAGCCTTGGAAGTTCTAATCAAAGAGGCTCAGATGGATAGAGCTTGCAGTCATATTGTTGCAGATTATGTGGTTGGAAATGAAAAAATGAAGCACCTGCTGACTAGTTTGGGTTTTCAGGAAACAGGATTTATAGAAGAAAATAACGAAGTCGCTATGCGCTTGGACCTAAAGAAAGAGGAATAGAATGACGAAAAAAGCCTTAATCAGCGTCTCAGACAAGACAGGCATTGTTGAATTTGCCCAAGAACTTAAAAAACTCGGTTGGGATATTATCTCGACAGGTGGAACCAAGGTTGCTCTTGACAATGCTGGTGTGGAGACCATTGCCATTGATGATGTGACTGGTTTTCCAGAAATGATGGACGGTCGTGTCAAGACTCTGCATCCAAATATCCACGGTGGACTCCTCGCTCGTCGTGACTTGGATAGTCACCTGGAAGCGGCCAAGGACAATCAAATCGAGCTCATTGACCTTGTAGTGGTCAATCTCTATCCCTTTAAGGAAACGATTCTCAAACCAGACGTAACTTACGCTGATGCAGTTGAAAACATCGATATTGGTGGGCCTTCTATGCTGCGCTCTGCGGCTAAAAATCATGCCAGCGTGACGGTTGTTGTAGATCCGGCTGATTATGCTCTTGTTCTGGAAGAGTTGGCAGCAAATGTCCGAACGATCTATGAAACGCGTCAACGTTTGGCAGCCAAGGTTTTCCGTCATACAGCCGCTTACGATGCTTTAATTGCAGACTATTTCACGGATCAAGTGGGCGAAAGTAAGCCTGAAAAGCTGACCTTGACCTATGAACTCAAGCAGCCCATGCGCTACGGGGAAAATCCCCAGCAGGATGCTGATTTCTATCAGACTGCTTTACCACTGGACTATTCCATCTCTTCCGCCAAGCAGCGGAATGGAAAAGAGTTGTCTTTCAACAACATTCGCGATGCCGACGCGGCCATTCGGATTATTCGAGATTTTAAGGATCGGCCAACTGTTGTGGCCCTGAAGCACATGAATCCTTGTGGCATTGGTCAGGCGGATGATATTGAGACAGCTTGGGACTATGCTTATGAGTCTGATCCGGTTTCTATTTTTGGTGGGATTGTCGTCCTCAACCGCGAAGTAGACGCTGCGACAGCTGAGAAGATGCACGGTATTTTTCTGGAAATCATCATCGCACCGAGCTACACGGCAGAAGCGCTAGCGATTTTGACCAATAAAAAGAAAAATCTGCGGATTTTGGAGTTGGCTTTTGATGCTCAGGCAGTTTCTGGAGCTGAGAAGGAAGTGACTGGTGTTCTGGGTGGTCTCCTTGTGCAAAATCAAGATGTTATTGAGGAAAAACCAGCTGATTGGCAGGTCGTGACTAAGCGCCAGCCGAGTGAGCAGGAGCGCGTGGCTTTGGAATTTGCCTGGAAGTCCGTCAAATATGTCAAATCCAATGGTATCATCATCACTAATGACCGTCAGGTGCTGGGAGTCGGTCCCGGTCAGACCAACCGTGTGGCTTCTGTCAAGATTGCTATTGATCAGGCTAAAGATCGCCTTGACGGTGCTGCTCTGGCTTCTGACGCTTTCTTCCCCTTTGCGGACAATATCGAAGAAATCGCAGCCGCTGGCATCAAATCTATCATCCAGCCAGGTGGATCTGTCCGTGATGAGGAATCTATTATTGCGGCTGACAAGCACGGCTTGACTATGATTTTCACCGGTGTACGGCATTTTAGGCATTAAAAACTATAAAAAATCCTCGGGTCGAACCGAGGATTTTTGAGTAGTCTTATACTCAATGAAATTCATGAATAAACTAAGCAGGAGCAGTCTGCTCAAAGCACTGGTTTGAAGTGGTTTTGAGGAGTGCGAAAGCGACTTATTTAGGATAGATATAGGTCAGGCGGCCCCAGTAGGAAGCAGTTGGGTCAAACCAGCCACGGAAGTTGCTGATGTACTGCTTGCCGAGGTAGTTAGACTCTTGGATCTGGATGCGGGTGTTGGATTCGACATGAGTCACAACACCGACGTGGCCGTAGCCGCCGTCATCCCAGCAGGCGATGGCGCCAACCTCAGGCCTACTGCCGGTACGGAATCCAGCTCTTCTGGCACTAGCTGCCCATTGACCGCCGTTGCCCCAGTAATTTCCTGCCCAAGGAGCTAGAGCTTTAGCTCCCCAAGTGCATTGGCCGACAGGATAAGTTGTCGCATTAGCAGCGGCATAGTTAGGCTGAATATTAGCTGATTGAACGCTTGATTTCTCAACCTGATAGCTAGTTCCAGTCAGGCCGATTAACTGCCCCGCTTTTCTACGATAGACATGGGTGTTAAATAGACCGCTCCCCTTGTGGCTCTGAGTATCCACGGTAAATTTGTAAGTTCCATTGCCGACCTTATTGGCGGTATACCATTTGATATCATCTTGCCCATTGACTTCTGACCAAGTTGGCAGAATAATATCGCCATCTCCGTAGGCGTCTGTCACTGTCACCTCATAGCGATTGGCCTCAGTTTTCCTGACTGCAACCTTGGCTTGAATTTGGTCGGTAGACATTGAGACGGCATCTGCTGCGTAGCTACGCTCACTGCCGTCCTTATAGGTGACATAGACATGGTTGTTATAGGTTCCAGACAAAGCCTGATGATTACGGATATCAAAGGTTGCGCTGAAGGAGCCATCTCCGTTAGGAGTGGCTGCATACCATTTAAGATTGCTCTGATTGCTAGTGCTCCAAATTGGCACCCGAACAGATTGAATAGGTTTAGATAAGCTAGTTTCGGTAGTTTTCACGGTGTAGGTCCCTTGTTTGGGGTTGATATTTTCCACTGTAAAAAGAGGTTTCTGTTCCTCGTCCGAAGGTAATTTTCCGCTGTCAACTTGAACTGTCGTTCCTGTTATACCAGTTGATTCCGGTTGAACATAGCTTTGGCCGTAAAGGTGGATATTGTAAGTCCCAGTGTCGTAGTTATGCTTTCTGAGTTTCACCCGAGCGCTGTAGCTGCCATCCGGATTTTTGCTTGCTTCGTACCATTGTAGATCATCTTGCCCTTTCTTATCAGACCAAGTTGGAAGAACAATTCGATGCATGGTATCAGGTACGTTTTTGACAGTAATTTCCATGATACCGGTTTGAGGGAAGCTGGTCTCAACAGTAGGATTAGGTTTTTCTAAATTGAAAGTGGTTCCGTTTAAGCCAATCATCTTACCATCTTTATTTTCATAAGTATGAATATGATAAGTTCCATAGCCTTTGTGATTTGAAAGTTCAAATTCAGTAATATCTTGTCCTGCATTGTACCATTTGATATCATCTTGTCCATTTTCATCAGACCAAACAGCATGTAAAATATTAGAATTTATTTGGTCTTTATTGCGATTAAAGTTAATTTGAGCAGTTTTCCCTAGGATATTAGAAGTGACATTAACGGCTGGTTTGTTGAGAGTAAAGGTCGTTCCATTCAGTCCAATTAATTTTCCATAGATGTCAATATAAGTATGAACATGAAAAGTTCCGTAACCGGGATGGTTACTTAGGTCAATGTCAGTGTTAGTGGTAGTTGTTGACGGTGCTTCATACCATTTGATATCATCCTGTCCGTTCTCGTCAGACCAAACAGCGTGGAGAATACGATGAGGTTCTTGAGCTTGGGAACGGGTATAACTAATAGAGGCTGTACGATCGTTCACAGTCACATCGACATTGCTGGCACGATCAGTGGGGCCTAGAATTTTGACTTCGGATTCGGTTGATTCAACTGCCTGAGCTGTAGAGTGGCTTGCAAAGAGACCTAGGACAGCTCCAGATAATAAAAACAGTTTTTGATATTTCTTCATAAAACTCCTTTGTGAGAATGGTTTTGGATGGGCCCACCTGTATTATTCGGAAAACTTATTTGAAAATGATAGTAAATTTGGCAAGTCATGATTGTTTTTTTCTAAAATGTGTACAATCCACTCAAAAAGGAGAAGATTGAAGACAACAATAATTACGGCAATGGCAATCATATGGAAGAGATATTCTTTTTCTCATTAGAATGGAATAAAACGAACGATTGTGTTATAATTTAGATAAATAATTCGTGAAAATGGCAATGGTTTTTGCGTGATGTGTTAGCTTGGTGCGTAAGCGCCTGTGATATGAACATAGAGGTATCTTGGCTATGAAGCTTTTAGTTGTTGGTTCAGGCGGTCGTGAGCATGCGATTGCCAAGAAGTTATTGGAGTCTCAGGGTGTGGAGCAGGTGTTTGTCGCTCCTGGAAATGATGGCATGACCTTAGATGGTCTGGATTTAGTAAACATTGGAATTTCCGAACATTCTAAACTAATCGAATTTGCCAATGAGAATGATGTTGCTTGGTCCTTTATCGGTCCGGATGATGCTCTAGCTGCAGGGATTGTCGATGATTTTGAAGCAGCTGGCCTCAAGGCTTTCGGTCCATCTCGTTTAGCAGCGGAACTGGAGTGGTCCAAGGATTTTGCCAAGGAAATCATGGTCAAATACGGTGTTCCGACAGCAGCCTATGGCACATTTTCCGACTTTGAGGAAGCCAAATCCTACATCGAAAAGCAAGGAGCGCCTATCGTGGTCAAGGCGGACGGCCTAGCTCTGGGTAAGGGCGTGGTCGTAGCGGAGACCGTGGAGCAGGCGGTCGAAGCGGCTCACGATATGCTCTTGGATAATAAATTTGGCGATTCGGGTGCGCGTGTGGTTGTCGAAGAGTTCCTGGACGGCGAGGAGTTCTCCCTCTTTGCCTTTGTCAATGGCGATAAGTTTTACATCCTGCCGACGGCCCAGGACCATAAGCGGGCCTACGATGGAGACAAGGGGCCCAATACAGGCGGCATGGGAGCTTATGCGCCAGTGCCTCACCTGCCACAAAGCGTGGTGGACCAGTCAGTTGAGACGATTATCAAGCCCGTTCTCAAAGGCATGATAGCTGAGGGCCGACCTTATCTTGGCGTGCTCTACGCTGGGCTGATTCTGACAGCAGATGGTCCTAAGGTCATCGAGTTCAACTCGCGCTTTGGCGACCCAGAGACCCAGATTATCCTGCCGCGTTTGACGTCTGATTTTGCACAAAACATCACGGACATTTTGGACAAGAAAGAGCCTGCTATCACTTGGCTGGATGAGGGCGTGACACTTGGCGTGGTTGTCGCCTCAGAGGGCTACCCGCTAGACTATGAGAAAGGCCTGCCTCTGCCAGAGAAGACAGACGGCGACATCATCACCTACTATGCTGGGGCTAAGTTTGCGGAAAATAGCAGAGCACTGCTGTCGAATGGCGGCCGAGTGTACATGCTTGTTACCACAGCAGATACCGTCTCAGCTGCGCAGGAAAAAATCTACAACCAACTAGAAAAACAAGACACCACAGGCCTCTTTTATAGGCATGACATTGGTGGTAAGGCTTTGTAAATCAATGAAACTTTTAGCCGTGAGACTTAAATATAGAATTCAGGTGTTTGAAAAATGAAAAATAGGTTGCTATTTTTAGAAGGTTCAAGCTTGACCTCACGAGAAACTTTGACAGTTTTGTTGAAAGAAGGCTATAAAATTGATGTATTATCTCCTAGAAGATTTTCCATTGCACACTTCAGTCGTCTAACCCATAGAGTTCCGATAGTTGATGTGAACCGTTTTCCTGTAGATTATTTGAGACAGGTTAGTCAGTTGCTTCGTAAAACCAATTACAAGGCCATTTTGCCAACACATGAGGAAGGCTGGTTATTAGCAAATGGAAAGCAATTTTTACCTCAATCGCTACCAATCGCCCTTGCTGATAAAGAGCAGTTTGAAAAGTTAGCTGGGAAGATTGCTTTTGCTGAAACTGCGGATTTGTTAGGACTCCCCACACCTAAGTGGGAGCACGTGAAAGATGCAGACTCCATCCGGCTAGACTATCCTTATTGGCTGAAAGCAGATTATGGTACTGCCGGTCGCTCGGTTTATAAGATTTCAAGTAAGAAAGATTTGGCTGAAGTGACGAGCAAATTAACAGCGAGTGATGAGGAATGGATGGTTCAGCAAGACATAGTTGGAGACTATGGTCAGGTTCAAGCAGTGTTTGATCATGGAGAATTACTCGCAGTGCACTCTAGCGTAAAAGTAGGTTCTGGCGCGGGTGGTTCGGCTGCGGCAAGATTAAGCATAGAATCTAAAAGAACGAGAGAGCATGTTGAAAAATTAGGACAATATATACAATGGCATGGTTGCCTAACCCTAGATTTTATACGTAGGGGAGACCAATTTTACTATATAGAGTGTAACCCTAGAATGGTAGAGCCTGCTAACGCCTATAAAGCAGGAGTTAATTTTCCAAAAATCATGATAGAACTAGCCAGTCACAGCTACGCTAAATCTGAGGTCATTCTTGGTCAAGCAGGTGTTGAGACGCATAGTCTGATGGCTTTGATTATTGGAACAGCTGAGAAGACGAAAAGTAGAAGAAAAATATTGCAGACAATAAAGTACTGGCTTTTAAGACGTGATAGTGAAGAAGTGTTGACACCTGTCTGGAAGGATTTGCCGAGCATTATACCTCTTGTGACAATTATACTTCGTTTATTGATAAAACCTAAGAGCGTTGAAAATCTGGTTAATCAGACTGTTCAACATTATAGTGTTGAATCAGCTACTGTAAAAAATATTGAGCAAAAGAATTAGTTTATTCAGAGGAGAAAATATGAAACCAATTATTTCCATCATCATGGGGTCCAAGTCTGACTGGGCCACCATGCAAAAAACAGCCGAAGTCCTAGATCGCTTTGGTGTAACCTACGAAAAAAAGGTCGTCTCTGCCCACCGCACGCCTGACCTCATGTTTCAGCATGCAGAAGAAGCTCGCAGCCATGGCATCAAGGTCATCATCGCTGGTGCTGGTGGCGCAGCCCATTTGCCAGGAATGGTAGCGGCTAAGACCACTCTGCCTGTCATCGGTGTACCAGTCAAATCTCGTGCTCTCAGCGGTCTGGACTCACTTTATTCGATTGTGCAGATGCCGGGCGGTGTACCTGTGGCAACTATGGCCATCGGTGAAGCGGGAGCGACCAACGCTGCCCTGACCGCCCTTCGGATCTTGGCGATTGAAGATCAAGACCTAGCAGTAGCGTTAGCAGATTTTGCTGAAGAACAAGGAAAAATCGCAGAGGAGTCTAGCAATGAGCTCACCTAAAACTATCGGAATTATCGGTGGCGGTCAGCTGGGACAGATGATGGCCATTTCTGCAATTTACATGGGGCACAAGGTCATCGCGCTGGATCCTGCTGAGGATTGCCCAGCCTCTCGCGTGGCGGAAATCATCGTGGCACCTTATAACGACGTGGATGCCCTGCGTCAGTTGGCGGAGCGTTGCGATGTCCTGACCTATGAGTTTGAGAATGTCGATGCTGACGGTTTGGACGCCGTCATCAAGGAGGGGCAACTCCCTCAAGGGACAGACCTCCTCCGCATTTCCCAAAATCGCATTTTTGAAAAGGATTTTCTCGCAAACAAAGCCCAAGTCACCGTGGCGCCCTACAAGGTTGTGACTTCTAGCCAAGACTTGGCAGATATCGATCTGTCGAAAAACCATGTCCTCAAGACTGCGACTGGTGGCTATGACGGGCATGGACAAAAGGTCATTCGTTCAGCAGAAGATTTAGAAGAAGCCTATGCGCTGGCTGATTCGGCAGACTGTGTCTTGGAAGAATTTGTCAACTTTGACCTCGAAATTTCCGTCATTGTATCAGGAAATGGCAAGGATGTGACGGTTTTCCCAATTCAGGAAAATATCCACCGCAACAATATCCTGTCTAAGACCATTGTGCCAGCCCGCATTTCAGAAAGTCTAGCAGATAAGGCAAAAACCATGGCGGTGCGAATCGCAGAACAATTGAACCTCTCTGGTACTCTCTGCGTGGAAATGTTTGCGACCGCTGATGACATCATCGTAAATGAGATTGCCCCACGACCACACAACTCTGGGCACTACTCTATCGAAGCCTGCGACTTCTCCCAGTTTGACACCCATATCTTAGGTGTTCTCGGAGCACCATTGCCAGCTATCAAACTACATGGACCAGCCGTTATGCTCAATGTTCTCGGTCAGCATGTCGAGGCCGCTGAAAAATATGTCACAGAAAATCCAAGCGCCCACCTCCACCTGTATGGTAAAATAGAAGCGAAGCACAACCGCAAGATGGGACACGTGACTTTGTTTAGTGATGAGCCGGATGCAGTTGAGGAGTTTTTACAAAAATATGAAATAAGGTGAGTTGTATGTTGTCTAAGGTTGAGATTGATAAGTTATTAGATAAGGTTAAAAAATATCAAATTAAAAGTGTTATCAATAGAATAGATATTGAAAATGAAATTGCATCTTTAGAATTAGATGTTGATATCTTTGAAATCGAAAAAAAATTAGAAGAACAGGGAATATCCATTAGTAATGACGAGGTTGATGAGGATGGAGAATCTGTTCAAATAGAGGTTCCTTTCAATCCAGAAAAGATAGACATTGTAATGGATAGAATAGTATGTATTAATTTGATAAATAGATTAAAAAATAATGCTATCGAATTAGCATCAGAGTTTCAAAGAAAGGCTGGACTTTGGAATGCTGAACAAAAGAGTAGATTGATTGAATCTATTTTATTAAATATTCCTCTTCCTGCTTTTTATTTTGATTCTTCGAATAAAGAAAAGTGGCTAGTGATAGATGGTTTGCAGAGGCTATCGACTATAAATGAATTTGTTGTTCAAGAAAAATTTAGATTAACAAATTTAGAATTTTTAAAAGACTGGGAAGGGAGATTATTCTCTGAACTTCCATACAGTATGCGCTCAACAATTGAAGAGACTAACTTTAATGTGTACTTTGTGAGAAAAAACACTCCGGAAAATGTTAAATATAATATTTTTAAGAGGATAAATACTGGAGGATTGATTTTAACAGCACAAGAAATTCGAAATGCTCTGTATCAAGGTAAAGCAACAGTATTTTTATCAAAAATGTCACAAAATAATAATTTTTTAACTGCAACTTCAAATAGTATAAAAACGAATCGGATGCTTGACCGTGAATTTTGTTTACGTTATATTGCTTTTACAAAGTTATCTTTGAAAAATTATAATAATTCGATTGATGAATTTTTGATTTTAGCAATGAAATTACTTAATGATTCTTCTGATGAACAATTAGATGAATATTATAAAGAATTTCAACAATCTATGAAAATTATTTATAATATTTTTGGTAGGTTCAGTTTTAGAAAACTACGATATGATAATAGGAGAACTCCTATAAATAAAGCAATTTTTGAAGGATGGGCACATATTGTTAGTAGTTTAGACGAATCTAGTCAAAATAAATTGGTTCAAAATAAGGAAATTTTGATAAATAAATTCACGGAGAGTTGTGAAGAAGATGCAAAGTTTGTAAATTATATAAAAGCTAATGATAAAAATTCAATTATAAAGCGTTTAAATACGATTTGTTCAATCGTCGAAGAGGTTTTAAATGAAGACAATCCATAAAGTTTCTTTAAAACATTTTAAATGTTTTAAAAAAAAAGAATTCAACCTAAAGAATCTTAATGTTCTTACGGGGATTAATAGTTCAGGTAAATCAACTTTGATTCAATCTTTGCTCATCTTAAGACAGAGTTTTGATGCAAGAATGATAGAAAGTGGTTTATTATTAAATTCAACTTTAATTGATTTAGGAACCATACAAGACGTTAGATATGATGGAATCATAGAAAAAGATCCTAATATTCAAATCAATATTCAATTTGGTGACGTAAATATGGAGAACGATTATATAGGTTCTGAGTCGGAGAGTGATTTCATGAAATCAGCTAACCCTATTCACATTCCTGATGATTGTAATCTTTTTTCGGATGGTTTCAATTACATTTCTTCTGATAGAATCGGTCCTCAGAAAATCTACAGTAAATCATATAGTGTAGTAAAAGAAAATAGAAGCGTTGGTTTACACGGAGAATTATTTGCTCATATGTATCAGTTGAATAAAGAAGAATCAACGATTTTAGCTGATACTTTAGAGAATGATCTTTCTAGATGGCTTTCTGAAATAAGTCCAGGTTTCTCAATTGATACATTAACTGACTCAAAAAGTAGTCAAGTGATTGAATTAACATTTAATGCTGGAAACAATAGACAACGTTATAAATCTATAAATGTTGGCTTTGGGCTTAGTTATATAGCTCCAGTAATTGTAGCATTGTTAATGTCTAAAAAAGGCGATTTACTTATTATTGAATCACCGGAAGCCCATCTTCACCCTAAAGGTCAAAGGAAGATGGGAGAGTTATTGGCAAAAATCAGTGAAAAAGGTGTTCAAGTTATTGTAGAAACCCATAGTGACCATGTTATAAATGGGATTCGCTTAGCAGTGAAAAATAAACAAATTTCGAAAGAAAATGTTAATTTTATGTATTTTTATAGAGATAGTGAAGTGCATGAGGTAGATTATATAGAGGTACTCAATGATGGGCAATTATCGCATTGGCCAGATGGCTTCTTTGATGAATGGGATAATGCATTGTTTGATCTTTTGAGGAGAGAATGATGGAAATTTTATTTCATGATAAAAGTTTTCCTGAGTCTGAACTCACGATAGATATTTATAGCTTTTCAACAAGCTTAGAAAAATTATATTATTTACAGCAGGAGTTACTGAAAATAATACATAAAGAAAAATGCTATGTGTCAACTAAACAATGTAAAGATAACGCTTGTTCAATAATGACTTATCTATTTGCTGAACAGCGGAAAGTAAAGAAAAACATAAATCGTGATATTCTCCGCGCCACTCAAATAATGATTAGTAAAAATATTGAATACATAGATAAGGAAGAATTTAATGCTCGAGTTATTTATAATCAAGCAATTATTACTAATGGATATATAGATGAATTAAGTGCAGATATTGTTAATATCAATAATAATGATTTAAAAAATATATCTAATACTGAGCAATTTAAACAAAATAAGTTTTATTTACCGATAAGAATTTATGAATCAAATCCCAAACATGATATTTCCCAATTAGGTCACTTAAAAGGGAAAGGGGTAGTCTCTATTATGGATTTAGGGGATGGTGACGCTCAAATTGTTTTGAATAAAGCAATTCCTGATGGACAAAAACTTTATGGTTATCATGATGGAAAATTTTATGAATTTCAATGTCACAAAGATAATTGTTGGCATGGGTATTGTCCACATGATGGAATTCCAGAAAATATACAGAGACAGCTGACAGATTCGGAAAGATGATAGAATCAAAAATTTGAGGTGAATAGAGATGAGCAATTTTATAGAGACTTTTCAAGAGCGAATGAGAGCAAATAGACAACTTTTGATTGATGATGCGGTCAATAGAGAGCGGCAAAATTGTATTTTCATTTCTGCAAAGATGCTTTTGGAAGCAAAGGTGGATGAAGAGAAAATAGTATTACTTTTACAAAAGTATTGGGATTTACGTCCGAGTGAAGTAAGAGATTATATTAATTTTACAAAGAACAGGGGATAAACTGAATAAGTTAAGAAGGAACAAAAGTAGTTGTAATAATTTAACTGAATACGGGCTACGGACTTCCTTAAAACTTAAACTAAAAAATTGACAACAAGAAAGGAGAAGAGGGAGGGTTCAAGCATTTGAACTCGGGCTAAAAGCGTCGGGAAAAAGATAGACTTCCTAGTGTGTAGACATACAGAGTCAGTCTCCTATTTTTCTTTCGCTTTCTAGACGCCCTCTGTATCATAATCATGATCAACCGTTACTCTCGCCCTGAAATGGCGAACATTTGGACTGAGGAAAATAAGTACAAGGCTTGGCTGGAGGTAGAGATTCTGGCTGATGAGGCTTGGGCTGAGCTGGGTGAGATTCCCAAGGAAGATGTGGCCTTGATTCGTGAGAAGGCCGGCTTTGATATTGACCGCATTTTAGAGATTGAGCAGGAGACGCGCCACGATGTGGTGGCCTTCACGCGGGCGGTTTCTGAGACACTGGGTGAGGAGCGCAAGTGGGTGCATTATGGTCTTACCTCAACCGACGTGGTAGATACAGCCTACGGCTACCTCTACAAGCAGGCTAATGACATCATTCGTGAGGATCTGCGTCGCTTCACCGACATCATTGCGGAGCGGGCACGGGAGCACAAGTTCACCATCATGATGGGACGGACCCACGGGGTGCATGCGGAGCCGACGACTTTCGGTCTTAAGCTCGCGACTTGGTACAGTGAAATGAAGCGCAATATCGAGCGTTTCGAGATTGCGGCTGCGGGTGTGGAAGCTGGGAAAATCTCTGGTGCGGTTGGGAACTTTGCTAACATTCCGCCATTTGTAGAAAGCTATGTCTGTGAGAAATTAGGCATCCGTCCGCAGGAGATTTCGACTCAAGTTCTGCCACGTGACCTCCACGCTGAATACTTCTCGGCTTTAGCCTTGATTGCGACATCTATCGAGCGCATGGCGACCGAAATCCGTGGTTTGCAAAAGTCTGAGCAGCGCGAAGTGGAAGAGTTCTTTGCCAAGGGTCAAAAGGGTTCATCTGCTATGCCTCACAAGCGCAACCCTATCGGCTCTGAAAATATGACTGGTCTGGCGCGGGTCATTCGTGGTCACATGGTGACAGCCTTCGAGAATGTCTCTCTCTGGCATGAGCGTGATATTTCCCACTCATCAGCTGAGCGAATTATCGCACCGGACACGACCATCCTCATCGACTACATGCTCAACCGCTTTGGGAATATCGTCAAGAACCTGACCGTCTTCCCAGAAAATATGAAGCGCAACATGAACTCAACCTTTGGTCTTATCTTCAGCCAGCGGGCTATGTTGACCTTGATTGAAAAAGGCATGACGCGGGAGCAGGCTTATGACTTGGTGCAGCCAAAGACTGCCCAGTCTTGGGACAATCAAGTAGACTTCAAGCCTCTGCTCGAAGCAGATCCAGAAGTCACTTTCCGTCTGACTCAAGAAGAGATTGATGAAATCTTCAACCCAGTTTACTACACCAAGCGCGTGGATGAAATCTTCAAGCGCGTGGGGCTGGATTAAACATAAAAACGAGCCTGGGCAAAAAGTCCAGGCTTTTGAAAATAAATTAGAAAAAATAGATGGCGCAGTGGTTGATTGGCATCTTCCTTCGCTTTTTAAGCTCCAAAGATGACCTAATCAACTGGGAAGACGAACTTTTTTAACTTGTTTGAAGTTCTTTCCCACTCCCGTTTTCTTTATCTTAAATTTGACTGGCCAGCTGTCCGATTTTTTTGAGCATTTCTTGGCGTTGTTGGTCTGTTTTGCGTTCTACTCCGTTGAGCTCGGTCAGTTTGACTGGAGAAATACCACAAAGTTTCAGGACTTGATTTTTAAGTACTTTGCCATAGTCTTGGACAAAGGGCAGGGCAAAGGCTGGTGTATTATGGCTGGCGATAATCCAGCCGGACTTGCCTTGCAGGTGGCCTTGGAGGCCAATTTTTTTATAAGAGTAAGCAAAGTCAGCCACAAAGACGCGGTCGATAAAGCCTTTGAGAATGGCCGGCATGCCGCTCCACCAGATAGGGAAAATGAAAATCAGATGGTCTGCCCAAGTAATCAAATCGCGGTATTTTGCCATTTCAGGGTCTTTGTGCAGGTCACGGCGTCTATGTTCTTGGTCAAAGCGCAAAATAGGGTCAAAGTTTTCAGCATACAAGTCCAAGGTTTTCACTTCATGCTTCTTAGAAAGATTGCTTTGAACTTCTTTGAGAATAGCAGCATTGAAGCCAGTTTGGCTGGGGTGGGTGTAAATAATCAAGGTTTTCATGATCGTTCTCCTTTGATATAAATGTCAAGCATGTGCTCAATCGTGCTTTGGATAGCTTGAGGATCAAGGTCTTGTCCGATAGGACTGTTGGCCAGAACGGCCAGACCTGTGATAAAGCTCCAAAAGTGAAAAAGGCTTTCTGCTTCGCTATTGCTAAAATTTTCCTCCTTGCGAAGCTTTAAAACGAGCTCCTTAAATTTATCAAATCCAGGCAGGTCAGACTCCAAGAGAATAGTGTCCTGCGTCACCTTCATATATTTAAAAGGAAATTTGATAAAGAGAGCTTCAAAAAAATGAGGGTGGGTCTTGGCAAAAATAATGAAATTAAGTCCAAGCTGGGTCAACTGATCACGCGCAGGACCTGTCGCATCAATGTTTTCATTGATTTCCTGATTGAGAAAGAGCGAAAGCTGGGTCAAAACCACCTTGAGGTAGCCTTCCTTGCTCTCAAAATGGCGGTAAGGGCTGCCGTGAGTCACACCGCAGGCCTTGGCAACAGTCCTGAGCGAAAGCTGTTCAATTCCATGTTTTCCGATTTCGTCAATCCCCGTTTGGATGAGCTGTTCTTTCAGCTGGGCAGTATTGCGTTTCATTCATCTCCTCCTAAAGTATACACTGTCTACTTATCTATTTTTAGTATACACTGTCTACTTTTTATTGTCAACTAATTTGATGCTTTCTTCTAGTCTAAGATGTGGCAGAATTTGCTTTCGGTAAGATAAAATGTTAAAATGATATCAAAATGATAGCGCTTTCTTTTTAGAGCAAATTGCTCATTATAGAGAAGCGCAGAGAAACGGAGGACATCTATGAAGAAAATTATCAACGACCCAACAGCGGTTGTGGACGAGATGCTGGACGGCTTGGCCTATATTCACAGTGATTTGGTTTATCGGGTGGAGGGCTTTGATATCATTGCCCGCAAGAGTGAGAAGACAGGCAAGGTTGCCCTGATTTCTGGCGGTGGCAGTGGTCATGAGCCTTCCCACGCGGGCTTTGTCGGTGAGGGCATGCTGTCGGCCGCTATCTGCGGAGCGGTCTTTACTTCACCAACTCCTGATCAGGTCTTGCAGGCTATCAAGGAAGCAGATGAGGGAGCCGGCGTCTTCATGGTAATTAAGAATTACTCCGGTGACATCATGAACTTTGAAATGGCTCAGGAAATGGCTGAGATGGAAGGGATTGAGGTGGCTAGTGTCGTCGTAGATGACGATATCGCAGTGGAAGACAGTCTCTATACTCAAGGTCGTCGTGGAGTGGCTGGTACCATTCTTGTCCATAAAATTCTAGGGGATGCTGCGCGTGCAGGCAAATCTCTGACTGAAATCAAGGCTTTGGCTGATGAGCTGGTCAAAAATATTCACACAGTCGGCTTGGCTCTGAGCGGAGCAACCGTTCCGGAAGTCGGCAAGCCTGGTTTTGTTTTGGCTGATGATGAGATAGAGTTCGGTATTGGCATCCATGGTGAGCCTGGCTATCGCAAGGAAAAGATGCAGCCGTCTAAGGACTTAGCTAAAGAATTAGTCGAAAAGCTCAGTCAGTCTGTTGAGCTCAAATCTGGTAAGAAAATCGGTATCCTCATCAATGGTATGGGTGCAACACCGCTCATGGAGCAGTATGTCTTTGCGGCCGATGTAGCAAATCTCTTGGCAGATGCTGGAGTCGAAGTTGTCTATAAAAAGCTGGGCAATTACATGACTTCCATTGATATGGCTGGGATTTCTCTGACCTTTATCCAACTGGACCAGCCAGTCTGGCTGACAGCTCTCAACAGTCCTGTCACGACAGCCGCTTGGTAAGGAGGTGCTTATGGACGCAGCAAGAGCAAAAAAATGGATGCAGTTGTTTAACGATAAGATCCAGGACCAAAAAGCCTATCTGTCTGATCTCGATACTCCTATCGGCGACGGAGATCACGGTGGCAATATGGCCAGAGGAATGGCGGCAGCAGTAGAGAGTTTAGCTGCTAAAGACTTTGCTAGTGCGGCTGAAGTTTTTCAGGCTGTTTCCATGCAGCTGATTAGCAAGGTCGGCGGTGCTTCAGGCCCTCTTTATGGCTCAGCCTTTATGGGCATGGCCAAGGCGGAAAAAGACGCCAAAGACTTGTCAGAAGTCATCCAAGCTGGGCTGGACATGATTCAGAAGCGGGGCAAGGCTGTGTCAGGCGAGAAGACCATGGTTGATGTCTGGTCGGGGATTCCTGGTTCTCTGCAGTCTGGAGATTTGACCCATGAAAAGATTGGTTCCCTAGTGGAAGCAACCAAAGATCTGAAAGCGACCAAGGGGCGGGCTTCCTATGTCGGTGAGCGCTCTATCGGTCATATCGATCCAGGTTCGGCTTCATCTGGTCTCCTCTTTGAGGCTCTTCTAGAAACGGAGGCAGGCTGATGGCAGATACTGGCATTCTTATCGTTTCCCATTCCAAAAAGCTAGCCCAAGGCTTGTTTGACCTCATTTCTCAGGTGGCGGCAGATGTGGCCATCAGCTATGTGGGCGGATTGGACGACGGCAGCATTGGTACCAGCTTTGAAGGGATTCAGGCAGCACTAGATGCCAATGACAAGGACACTATTTTAGCCTTTTTCGATCTGGGCTCAGCTCGGATGAATCTAGAAATGGTCGCAGACTTTTCTGACAAGGAAATCATTATCAACAATGTTCCCTTGGTAGAAGGCGCTTATACGGCTGCTGCACTACTTCAGGCTGGGGCAGATTTACCTAATGTTTTGCTTCAGGTCCGTGAATTAGAAATAAAGAAATAGCAGGTTTTCTAGAGACTTAATAAACGACTTCATTTGCAAAATAAGGAACATTTTATATCAAAAAGCTGGGATTCAATCCAGCTTTTTTGCTTTATCATTGTACCAATTTTCAGAGAAACAGCCAGTGTTTCTTATTTTTTCTTTTTTAGGATGGTTGAAAAACAGGACAAATTAATAGGTCGTGCTTACTTTTTGACAGAATTCACTTTTTAATGAACAAAAGTTCTTAGAATGGATTGCAAATTGGTATAGATAGACTTATAATAGATATAAGCACACAAGATGAAACAAAAAACGACAGCCGATTAGAAGCCATCGTTTTCAATCTTAGTGGTCCCGATTGCAGGAAATGAACTTGATCTTGAAGAAGTCACCGCGTTTGTATGTTTCGCTGTACTCTAAGATCTGCCCAGTGCTTTCCAGTTGGGTAATCTTCACCTGATGAACGGTCGGGAAGTTGGTATCAACTTCCAGTACTTTCGCAACATCTTTTGGTGTTGGGAAGACAATTTCATTGGTCTCTTCAAAATGTTCATCATTCATGTGAATGTGGTAGTCAGTTTTGAAGCGGTTGTAGATAGAGCTGTAGTAGTCCATATCTGGATAGTTAGGATTGATGTACTGCTCAGGGATATAGGTCTGGTGATAGATATAGACTTTATCGCCAGTCCGTCTGATCCGGTCAATCTTATAGTAGAACTGCGTTGGTGCTAGTTCTAGCTTATCCAAGATTTTCAGGTCATTCCCACGCTTGATGGAGAGAACAGTCACCTTATCTTTTTGGATAGGGAAGGTCTCAACGTCAGAAAATTCCACCAGCTTGTGCTTTCTTGCACGTGAAACAAAGGTCCCCTTGCCTTGTTGGCGGATGATGTAACCATCATTGGCCAGTTCATTCAAAGCGCGGACAACGGTAATGGAGCTGACATTAAACATCTGAATCAGCTCAGCCTCTGTGTAAAACTTATCGCCATTTTCAAATTTGCCAGAAATGATTTGCTGCTTGAGCTCATCTTTGATTTGTTGGTATTTTGGAATAGCCATTTTGTTCACCTCTCTTTTTTTACTTTTCTTACTTAAGATTTTAACATATTTTAAAAAAAAATGTTGACATTTATGCAAAAATTTATTATATTAATATTAATAAGAGATGAAAGCGGTTTTATACCCGAGGAAACATCAGATGGCAAGATTTAAAATTGGTCATTCCTTCTGTTTGGATGATCGGGAGTTTAAGATTTTATCGGGAGCCATTCACTATTTTCGGGTACAGCCTGAGGATTGGTATCATTCCCTTTATAATCTCAAAGCTCTGGGCTTTAATACAGTGGAGACCTATCTTCCCTGGAATATGCACGAACCCCAAAAAGGTGTTTTTGACTTCCAAGGGATTTTAGATATTGAGGCATTTTTACAGACGGCTCAGGATTTGGGACTTTATGCCATTATCCGCCCTTCGCCTTTTATCTGCGCGGAGTGGGAGTTCGGTGGTCTGCCGGCCTGGCTGCTCAATGAGAATATGCGCATTCGTTCATCAGATGAGGCCTTTCTGCAGGCCGTGGCCAGCTATTATGACCAGCTGCTGCCGCGACTGACTCCAAGGCTTCTGGACAATGGGGGAAATATCCTCATGATGCAGGTGGAAAATGAGTACGGTTCTTATGGAGAAGACAAGGCCTACCTAAGAGCAATCAGACAGCTCATGGAAGAACGAGGTGTAACCTGTCCGCTCTTTACTTCAGACGGACCTTGGCGGGCTACGCTTCAAGCTGGTACGCTGATTGATGACGATGTCTTTGTGACAGGAAATTTCGGCTCTAAGGCAGATTACAATTTTGCCCAGATGCAGGAATTCTTTGACGAGCATGGCAAAAAGTGGCCGCTCATGTGTATGGAGTTCTGGGATGGCTGGTTCAATCGCTGGAAAGAACCTATCATCAGGCGAGATCCAGACGAGCTGGCTCAAGCTGTTCACGAAGTGCTCCAGCAAGGCTCAATCAATCTCTATATGTTTCATGGCGGTACCAACTTTGGCTTCATGAACGGCTGTTCGGCCAGAGGTGTCATTGACCTGCCACAGGTAACTTCCTATGATTATGATGCTCTACTCGATGAGCGAGGCAATCCGACGGACAAGTACTATGCAGTCCAGAGGATGCTGAAAGAGTATTATCCAGAGTATCCACAGATGGAGCCGCTGGTGAAAGATTCTTTTGAACTCAGGAATATTCCGCTCAGTCAGAAGGTCAGTCTCTTTGAGACACTGCCTGACTTGGCAGAGCCTATCGAAAGTCTCTATCCAATGAAGATGGAGGAGTTGGGGCAAAATGTCGGCTACCTGCTCTATCGGACTTGGGCTAGTTGGGATGCTGATCAGGAAAGGCTCCGTGTCATTGACGGCCGCGACCGTATGCAGCTCTATGTAGACGGTCAGCACATTGCAACCCAGTACCAGACAGAAATCGGTCAGGATATCATGGTGGACGGCCAGAAAAAGGCAGAGCACCAGCTTGACATTCTGATGGAGAATATGGGCCGGGTCAATTATGGGCACAAACTCTTGGCAGATACCCAGCAGAAGGGCATTCGTACGGGTGTCTGCAAGGACCTGCACTTCCTGCTTGACTGGCAGCATTATCCATTGCCGCTGGACCATCCAGAAAAGATCGACTTTTCAAAAGGGTGGCAGGAAAAGCAACCAGCTTTCTACGCTTTTGACTTTAAAATGAAAGCGCTTAAAGATACTTATTTGGAACTGTCTGACTTTGGCAAGGGCGTAGTCTTTGTCAACGGTGTCAGCATTGGCCGCTTCTGGAATGTCGGACCGACCTTATCGCTCTATATCCCGCACAGCCTGCTCAGAGAAGGCGACAATCGCATCATTATCTTTGAGACAGAAGGGATCTACAGCGAAACCATTCACTTAGTTAACCAACCTACATTTAAAACAATAAAGGGGGAAAATCTATGACAATAGTAGGTGCACGTATCGATGGACGTTTGATCCATGGACAGGTAGCCAATCTTTGGACTACCAAGCTCAACATTTCACGCATTATGGTGATTGACGATGAGGTAGCTGAAAATGCTATCGAAAAGAGCGGGCTCAAGCTCGCAACGCCAGCTGGTGTGAAACTCAGTGTCTTGCCAATCGCTAAGGCAGCAGAAAATATCTTAGCCGGCAAGTATGATTCTCAGCGACTCTTGATTGTCGCTCGCAAGCCAGACCGCTTCCTGCGGCTGGTAGAAGCTGGTGTTCCGCTGGAAACGCTGAACGTCGGCAACATGTCTCAGTCAGACGAAACTCGCTCCATTACTCGCTCTATCAATGTGGTAGATGCAGATGTTGAAGCCTTTCACAAGCTGCACGAAAAAGGAGTCAAACTGACAGCGCAAATGGTTCCCAACGATCCGGTTGAGGACTTCATGAAGTTATTAAAATAAGACAAAATTTTAGGAGGACATTGTTATGATACAATGGTGGCAAATTTTACTACTCACTTTGTACTCAGCTTATCAAATCTGTGATGAGTTGACCATCGTTTCTTCAGCAGGATCACCTGTATTTGCTGGTTTTATTACTGGCTTGATTATGGGCGATTTGACAACCGGTTTGTTTATCGGTGGTAGCCTGCAATTATTCGTTCTTGGTGTCGGAACATTTGGTGGGGCTTCTCGTATTGATGCAACATCAGGTGCCGTTCTTGCGACAGCCTTTTCAGTTGCGCAAGGGTATAAGCCAGAATTGGCTATTGCGACAATCGCAGTACCGGTAGCAACTTTGTTGACCTACTTTGATATCTTGGGTCGTATGACAACGACTTACTTTGCTCACCGTGTGGATGCAGCAATTGAACGCTTCGACTATAAAGGTATTGAACGCAACTATCTCTTAGGTGCACTTCCTTGGGCTTTGTCTCGTGCCCTTCCAGTTTTTCTGGCTCTAGCATTTGGTGGAACATTTGTTGAAGCGATAGTAGATGGTGTTGCTGGTGTGAAATGGCTAGCTGCAGGTTTAACACTGGCTGGTCGTATGCTTCCAGGACTCGGGTTTGCCATCTTGCTTCGTTACCTTCCAGTTAAACGTAATCTTCATTACCTAGCTCTTGGTTTTGGCTTGACTGCTATGCTGACTGTTCTTTACTCAAACATTCAAACTTTGGGTGGGGCTGTATCTAGTATTGTTGGAACTCTTCCAAAAGATGCTGCGATTACATTTGCCAACAACTTCAAAAGCTTGTCTATGATTGGTGTAGCTATCTTTGGTATCTTCCTTGCCGTACAGCATTTCAAATACAGCCAAAGAACAGTAGCTGCTGCGCCAGCTGCTAGCACAAACTCAGAAAGTGAGGAAATCGAAGATGACGAACTCTAATTATAAATTAACAAAAGAAGATTTTAAACAAATCAATAAACGCAGCTTGTTCACTTTCCAGTTAGGATGGAACTACGAGCGGATGCAAGGTTCTGGTTACCTCTACATGCTCTTGCCTCAGTTGCGTAAAATGTATGGTGACGGCACTCCAGAATTGAAAGAAATGATGAAATTGCATACGCAATTCTTCAATACCTCACCTTTCTTCCACACCATTATTGCAGGTTTTGACCTAGCTATGGAAGAAAAAGACGGCGTTAAATCAAAAGATGCGGTCAACGGTATCAAGACAGGTCTTATGGGGCCGTTCGCTCCTCTTGGAGACTCTATTTTTGGATCTCTAGTGCCAGCCATCATGGGTTCTATCGCTGCTACCATGGCTATTGCAGGCCAGCCTTGGGGAATTTTCCTTTGGATTGCTGTAGCAGTTGCTTATGACATTTTCCGTTGGAAACAGTTAGAATTTGCCTACAAAGAAGGGGTCAATCTCATCACCAACATGCAAAGTACTTTGACAGCTCTTGTTGAAGCGGCTTCTGTACTGGGTATCTTCATGGTGGGTGGTTTAATTGCTACTATGATTAACTTTGAAGTATCTTGGGTATGGAACATCGGTAAAAAAGCGATTGATTTCCAAGACATGATGAATCTGATTTTCCCACGTTTGATTCCAGCGGTCTTTACAGGCTTTATCTTCTGGCTCTTGGGCAAGAAAGGAATGAACTCTACTAAGGCTATCTTCATTATCATTATCATGGCAGTAAGCTTCTCTGCTATCGGCTACTTCCTGCTGGGACAAGTACCAGAGTAATGGAGTGATTTATGAGTAAGAAATTAGTTTTAGTCAGCCACGGCCGCTTTTGTGAAGAACTGAAAACAACTACGGAAATGATTATGGGGCCTCAGGAAGACATCCATGCAGTAGCCCTGCTTCCGGAGGAAGGTCCAGAAGATTTTGCAGCTAAATTCTTAGAAACGGTCAAAGACTTTGAGGATTACTTGGTTTTTGCGGATCTCTTGGGGGGCACTCCTTGTAATGTAGTCAGCCGCTTCATTATGGAGGGACAGGATATCGAGCTTTATGCGGGGGTCAATCTGCCCATGGTCATTGAGTTTATCAATGCATCTTTGACAGGAGCAGAAGTCAGCTATCCATTCAAGGCAGCAGAGAATATTGTTAAGGTCAATGATGTTCTAGCTGGCCTAATGGATGATGAAGATGAATAAAAGCTTGAACAATCACTTCTAGTTGGGTGAAGTCCTTGCGCTGTCAGCAGATGGGAGACTGCTGATAGGTAAGGCCAAGCCACAGTGGATGATTCAAGCATATTGGTCTAAGAGGAATTTGGGAGATGCCTCTTGACCTAAGGAAATGGATGGTTCAGCATTGCAAAATGCAGTCGCTGTCTGGTTTGAAAAAGCTTGTTAAAAGTATATTTCAAGTCTAGCCATCGTTGCGGGGGTGGGACAGCGAGCCGAAAATCTTAGATTTTCTGGATTTCTGTCTCGCTCCCTCTTTTTTCAAATAATGGAAAGGAATGAGAAAGAGAATGTTAGATTATTCACAGGAAGAATTGCAGCGTCTGGGGGCTGACATCACAACGAGAGAAATCTATCAGCAGCCTGAGGTCTGGCAGGAAGCCTTTGACAGTTACAAGGCTCAGGCCGCAGACATCGCTGCTTTTCTGAAAAAAATCGAGGACAAACATGACTATATCAAGGTCATTTTTGCTGGAGCTGGCTCATCAGCCTATGTCGGAGATACTTTGACGCCTTATTTCAGGCAGATGTATGATGAGCGTAAATGGAATTTCAACGCTATTGCGACGACAGATATCGTTGCCAATCCCTTGGTGCATCTGAAGAGCGAAGTGCCTACAGTGCTGGTTTCCTTTGCCCGCAG
The DNA here is from genome assembly GCA_963549775.1 of Streptococcus sanguinis. Taxonomy (GTDB): domain Bacteria; phylum Bacillota; class Bacilli; order Lactobacillales; family Streptococcaceae; genus Streptococcus; species Streptococcus sanguinis_Y. Next base: position 41,269 of record CAUUZZ010000004.1, read on the forward strand.
CGGAAATTCCCCAGAAAGTGTAGCGACTGTGGACTTGGCCAAGCAGCTGGTGGATGACTTGTACCAGATTACCATTACCTGTGCTGCCCAAGGCAAGCTGGCCCAGCAGGCCCAAGGTGATAAAAGGAATCTTTTGCTCCTGCAGCCAGAAGCTTCTAATGATGCTGGCTTTGCCATGACTTCTAGCTTCAGCTCCATGATGCTGACAGCCCTTCTGGTCTTTGATCGGGCTAATCTAGCTCAGAAAGAAGCCAAGGTTGCGGCTCTGATTCAGCTCAGTCAAGATGTTTTGGGACGTTTTGCAGATGTGCAGCAGCTGGTTGATTTGGATTTCAGGCGGGTCATTTATCTGGGAGCAGGGCCTTTCTTTGGTCTGGCGCATGAAGCCCAGCTTAAGATTTTAGAGCTGACAGCCGGCCAAATTGCGACCATGTACGAAAGCCCAGTCGGTTTCCGGCATGGACCTAAGTCGCTGATTAACCAAGACACAATCGTTCTGGTCTTTGGCTCGACAGATGCTTATACCAAGTCTTACGATTTAGACTTGGTGCGGGAAGTGGCTGGTGACGGGATTGTCCGCAGACTAGTCTTGCTGACTGACCGGGAGGAGCAGTTGGAAGGAGTCGAGCAAGTAGTGCTAAGTACCCAAGAGCCTCTGGGAGATAGCTATCGCATCTTCCCTTACATCGTTTACGCTCAGCTCTTTGCTCTCCTGTCCTCGCTCAAGGTCAAGAACCGTCCAGACACACCGTCTCCGACAGGAACAGTCAATCGTGTAGTACAGGGAGTTATCATTCACCCTCTTGGGAAATAAGAAAAGGAAAAGTTATGGAGAAATTACAAATCAGCCACAAAAAAGTGAGCCATTTGAAAAACCTATCAGACGAGCAGGGGATTATCGGGGCTTTGGCTATTGACCAGCGTGGTTCGCTCAAGAAAATGCTGGCCAGCGGAGAAGATGCGCTATCTGGTGACCAAGCTCTGGTTCAGTTTAAAGAATTAATCTCCAGTCAGCTGACGCCCTATGCCAGCTCCATTCTGTTGGATCCAGAGTTCGGTCTGCCGGCAGCCGAGCTGCGGGATGCGTCCTGCGGGCTGATAGTGGCCTACGAGAAGACTGGCTATGATGTGTCAGCCGAGGGCCGCCTACCGGACTTGCTTCCTAACTGGTCAGCTAGTCGCATCCGAGACATGGGCGCAGATGCCGTCAAGGTCTTGATTTACTATGATGTAGACGACAAACCGGAAATCAACGACATCAAGCAGGCCTGGGTTGAGCGCGTGGGCAGTGAATGCTTAGCTGAGGATATTCCCTATTTTCTGGAGATTCTGACCTATGATGCTAAGAGTGACAGTGTTTTGGACGCTAACTATGCCAAGCTTAAGCCGCATAAGGTCAACGAGGCAGTTAAGCTCTTTTCAGTTCCCCGTTATCATGTAGACGTCTTAAAGGTTGAAGTGCCGGTCAATATGAACTTTGTCGAGGGCTTCACCAAAGAAGGAGTTGAGCCAGTCTACAGCGTGACGGAAGCCCAAGTTTTCTTTAAAGAACAGTCAGATGCGACGCACTTGCCTTTCATCTTCCTCAGCGCTGGTGTCAGTGCCGAGCTTTTCCAAGAAACGTTGCGACTAGCCCATGAAGCGGGCTCACAGTTTAACGGAGTTCTGTGCGGACGGGCTACCTGGAAGGATGCGGTTTCTGTCTTTGCCCAAGAGGGAGCTGAAGCAGCTCAAGCGTGGCTGGACGAGACGGGCCGTCAGAATATCGAGGATCTTAATCAAGTCTTGCGCCAAACAGCGGTGTCTTGGGTGGACAAGCTTGACCTGCCTTTTGAAGACAGAACTTGGCAAGTTCGTGATTTTTAACAGGATAGATAAAAGAGGTTTGGTATGAAATCTTACCGAGAATCCATTTTTGGAAAGCTGGGCGGTCAGGAGATTCTGGCTTATACTTTTGAAAACGATCTAGGTTATCGTCTGATAGTCATGAACTACGGAGCAACCGTCATCAAGTATGTCACTCCTGATAAAAATAATCACTTTGACAATATCGTCGTTGGCTTTGATCAGTTTGAGGACTATATTGGGAACAGTCCCAAGCATGGAGCCAGTATTGGTCCGGTGGCCGGACGTATTGCCGGAGCAGCTTTTGAGCTGAATGGTCAGATCTTTCAGCTAGAGGCCAATAATGGCTTAAACTGCAACCATAGTGGCTCCAGCGGCTGGGACAGTAGCGTTTTTGAAGTAGAGGAAGTCAGTAATGACGGACTTACCTTTTATACCGAGCGGACTGACGGAACTGGCGGTTTTCCTGGCAATCTGAAAATCTGGGTTTCCTATACCCTGACAGAGAAGGGCGAGCTGGAAATCTCTTATCAGGTACAGACTGATCAGGATACCTTGGTCAATCCGACCAACCACAGCTATTTCAACCTGTCTGGTCTTTTCAATCAGCCCATTGATGACCATATCCTGCAGCTCAATACTGATGGTGTCTATCCTATCGCAGCTGACGGCCTTCCTGAAAAAAAGGCTGATGCAGAGCGCGACTTTGTTAAGAAGCTGACCAAGGGCGCTTCCCTTAAAGAAATTTTTGATGCGCCTGACGAGCAAATCCAGCTGGTATCTGGCTTGGATCATCCCTTTGATCTAAACCCAAGCCGAAACCAGGCAGGTACGCTCTATCATCCAGCATCGGGCCGCCGCCTGACTATTGAGACTCAGGCGCCCTGCCTAGTGATTTATTCAGCGAATTGCGTGGATGATTCTATTCGGTTTGACGGACAGCCTATGATTCAGCATAATGGCTTGGCTCTGGAAGCTCAGGCCCTGCCGGATGCCATTCACAGTAGCCAGCAGTCAGATGTCATTCTCAAGGCCGGTCAGATTTTTACCAGCAGGACAGTGTATTTTGCTGATGTACCAGCAACTTTATAAAGAAACAATCGCGAAAGAGCACAGAAAACGGCAGTACCTCCTTCTGCCGTTTTTCTTTGTCCAGTTTTCAGCGACTATGTTTTCAGTAGCTAATCTTAAGCAAGGAAAGAGCCTCCACAATCAAAAGCAAAATTTTTTTTGCTAACTGAATTTTACTTTAAGTTTTTCTTAAGCTAAGGGCAGTATACTATGAGTATCAAATGAAGCCCCCTAACTTTGTTTGATAATCCTAAACTTTTTCATAATAATCTCCCATAAAGGCCACCCAATCCGGTGGTCTTTTTTTGCTCAAATTTTAGAATAAGACAGGATGTTTATCGGATTGTAACTCAAATGTTAAATTTTAAAGGATACGTTATACAAAGTTAAGGTTTCTTTAAGTTAGGGCCATTATACTATGAGTATCAAATGAAGACCTCCTAACTTTATTTGATAGAAATCCTAAACTTTTTCATAATAATCTCCCATAAAGGCCACCCAATCCGGTGGTCTTTTTTTGTGTTCAGACGCGAATTAGATTTGCTTCCTCGGCTTTATTTTCTGCTATAATAGTTCTATGAGTAGAATTTTAGATAATGAATTAATGGGCGATGAGGAATTAGTGGAGCGCACCTTGCGTCCCCGGTATTTACAGGAGTATATCGGTCAGGACAAGGTCAAGAACCAGCTGAAGATTTTTATTGAAGCGGCTAAGCTAAGGGATGAGGCGCTGGACCACACCCTGCTTTTTGGCCCTCCGGGTCTGGGGAAGACGACCATGGCCTTTGTCATTGCCAATGAACTAGGCGTTAATCTCAAGCAAACTTCAGGTCCGGTGATTGAAAAGTCCGGTGATTTGGTTGCAATCTTAAATGACCTTGAGCCGGGGGATGTCCTCTTCATAGATGAGATTCACCGCTTGCCAATGGCAGTAGAGGAAGTGCTGTACAGCGCTATGGAAGACTTTTACATCGACATTATGATTGGCTCAGGCGAGACCAGTCGCAGCGTCCATCTGGATTTACCGCCTTTCACTCTGATTGGGGCGACCACTCGGGCAGGCATGCTGTCCAATCCTCTGCGGGCTCGCTTTGGAATTACTGGTCACATGGAGTATTATGAAGCTGGCGACCTGACTGAAATCGTTGAGCGGACGGCAGAAATTTTTGAGATGGATATTACCCACGAGGCTGCGAAGGAGCTGGCTCTGCGTAGCCGAGGCACACCGCGGATTGCCAACCGTTTGCTCAAGCGGGTGCGGGACTATGCGCAGATTATGGGCAATGGCCTGATTGATGATAAGATAACCGACCAAGCTCTCTCCATGCTGGATGTGGACCAGGAAGGTCTGGATTACGTGGACCAGAAGATTTTGAAGACTATGATTGAGGTCTACGGTGGCGGTCCAGTGGGGCTGGGTACCCTCTCGGTCAATATTGCTGAGGAGCGTGAAACAGTAGAGGATATGTATGAGCCTTACCTGATTCAGAAAGGCTTTGTCATGCGGACACGGACTGGGCGCGTGGCTACTCGCAAAGCTTATGAGCATCTAGGATATGAGTATATGAAGGAATGATGACAGAAAAGGAGATTTTAGACCGACTAGGTCAAGATCCAGACATCCGAGCGATTTTGGAAATTATTCGCAGTCTGGAGCTCAAGGATTCTTGGCTAGCGGCCGGATGTGTGAGGAATTTTATCTGGAATATGCTGTCAGAGCGACCAGGTTTTGACTCAGAGACGGATGTAGATGTCATATTCTTTGATCCGACTTATGCTGAGGCAGAGACGATAGGGCTGGAAGCCAAGCTCAAGGCAGACTGGCCACAGTATCGATGGGAGCTGAGAAATCAAGCCTATATGCACCGCCATAGTCCTGGAACGGCACCTTATAAAAATGCTTGCGAAGCCATGAGTAAGTATCCTGAGCGCTGCACGGCTATCGGACTGCGCTTGCTGGCAAATGATAAACTGGAACTTTTTGCTCCCTATGGTTTGGAGGATATCTTAAACTTTCAGGTCAGACCGACTCCTCATTTTCTTGAAAATAAGGAGCGCCAGCGTGTCTATGCTCAACGCTTGGCTAAGAAGAATTGGCAGAAACGCTGGCCTCAGCTGGAATGCCACTATCCCAATAAATAAGTAAAAATTAAGAGTAAAATGTTTAAGTTATTTTAAGGAAGTTTTAAGGAATGGATATTATACTATAACCAAGTTAAGAAATTAACTTAACTCCTAAAACTTTTTTCTTTTTAAAAAATAATCTCCCTACAAAAAGCCACCAAACGGTGGTTTTTTGCTATTTTCAGACATGAGAGGGGCAGGGCTTGCCAGTTTTCAACGAGAATCAGGAAACTGTAAACGATTCAGAACTAGTTTTTGCCATTATTTTGTTATAATAGATAGCGAGGTATTCTATGAAGAAAATTGTATTTGTATGTTTGGGCAATATCTGCCGCAGTCCGATGGCAGAGTTTGTCATGAAGAGTTTAACAGACCATCTGAAAATCGAGAGCCGGGCAACCTCAAGCTGGGAGCACGGCAATCCCATTCATCGGGGAACACAGGCTATTTTTAAGAAATATGCCATTTCTTATGATAGAAACAAGACTTCTCAGCAGATTTCGGCAGCGGATTTTGCGGATTTTGACTACGTCATTGGTATGGATGAAAGCAATGTCCGAGATTTGAAGCGGATGGCGCCTGAAGATTTTCAGCATAAAATTTATCAGTTTGAAGAAGAAAGTGTGCCGGATCCTTGGTACACAGGAGATTTTGACCAAACCTATGATTTGGTCTTGGCTGGCTGCAAGAAGTGGCTAGAGCGTTTGGATGGATAGGAATATGGATAAGGTAAAAGAATTTTACGATAAATACAAGGTCTATCTGACCCGGCAGAATTTAGAACTCTTGGCTGTAACGGTCATTGTACTGTCAGCAATTCTGGTCTTTACTTCGGGGATTCCTGGTAAGGGCATTTTAACGCTGGATCAGGGCAAGATCAAGTATGACGGGACCTTGGTTCGCGGGAAGATGAACGGTCAGGGGACTATGACTTTTCAAAATGGGGACAGTTATAGCGGTCAATTTCGCAATGGCATCTTTGACGGCAAAGGGACCTTTACCTCGCAGGCTGGCTGGAAATATGAAGGGGACTTCAGCAAGGGCCAGGCCGATGGACAAGGAAAGCTAACGACAGAAGGCAATGTCGTTTATGAAGGAACGTTTAAACAAGGAATTTATCAAAATGCGCATTAAATGGTTTTCGCTCGTCAGAATCACGGGGCTGCTTCTAGTTCTGCTTTATCATTACTTCCAGGGCGTTTTCCCTGGCGGTTTTATTGGCGTGGATATCTTCTTTACCTTTTCTGGCTTCTTGATTACCGCTCTGCTTATTGACGAGTTTGCCAAGAAGAAAGAAATCGATATCCAAGGCTTTTTCAAACGGCGTTTTTATCGGATTGTACCCCCTCTGGTCTTTATGATTTTGGTCGTTATGCCCTTTACTTTCTTAATCCGTAAGGATTTTGTGGCTGGGATTGGAACGCAGATTGCGGCTGCCTTGGGATTTGTGACCAACTTTTATGAAATGCTGTCTGGCGGCAGTTATGAGAGTCAGTTTGTGCCGCACATCTTGATCCACACTTGGAGTCTGGCTTTAGAAGTGCACTATTATGTTCTGTGGGGCTTGGCTGCTTGGGGCTTGGGCAAGGTTGCCAAGTCAACGGCCCGCTATCGCGGCATGATTGCGCTGGTTTCTGCAGGTCTCTTTTTGGTCAGCTTTGTATCAATGTTTGCTGGCGCTTTGACCACTAAGAATTACTCTGATATTTATTTCTCAAGTTTGACCCACGTCTTTCCTTTCTTTGCAGGAAGCATCTTAGCCACCTTGTCTGGTGTCGGCCATGTCAGCAGTCGATTTAAGATGTTGGAGGAGAAGCTGACTCTCAAGCAAGTGCTAGGAATTATGGGGGGCAGTGCAGCTGTTTTGCTTTTGCTCAGCTTCCTGCTCAAGTTTGATAACCTTTGGACCTACCTGGTAGGATTCTTGATTTCGACTATTTTGGCCTGTCTGATGATTTTGGCTGCTAGGATGTTGCATGACAAGCTCCCTGATGTGAAGGAGCCTAGCCTTATCAACTTTATCGCGGATACCAGCTATGGTGTTTATCTCTTTCATTGGCCATTCTATATTATTTTTACCCAGCTGATGAGTAACGGCTTGGCTGTTCTCTTGACCACGCTGCTATCTTTTATTTTTGCAGCCTTGTCTTTCTATATCTTGGAGCCAACTCTGGCTGGTCGTCAGCCGGTTATCATGGGAACCAAGATGGATCTATCGTCTCTTACCAGACCAATCTTTTACAGCATGATTCCGCTGGCTTTGATTATGTTCTTTATCTCGGTGACAGCGCCAAAGGTCGGAGCTTTTGAGGAAAGTTTGATTGTCAATGCTCTGAATCAAGCAGATACAAAGATGCAGACAACTCGAAGTCAGGTTGATCAGTCCAAGGCGACTGAGTACAATGTGGCGGACGGGATTACCATGATTGGTGACTCTGTTGCCCTGCGCTCTAGCGATCAATTGCAGCAGATCTTACCAGGAATCGAGCTAGACACTGTCGTTAGTCGCAGTCTGAGTACAGGCTTGGAGGTCTACAAGACAGATATTGCTAATAGAGTGCTGAAGAAGCAGGTTGTTCTGGCTCTTGGAACCAATTCGTCTGGTTATTCAAATGAACTTTTGGATGAGTATGTTTCCAGCCTGCCTAAGGGGCATCAACTGATTCTCGTGACTCCTTATGATGGTCGCTCAGAGGGCGGTGTCTTGGCCCAGCAGCGGGAGTATGAGCTGGAATTAGCCAAGAAGTACGACTATGTCTTTGTGGCAGACTGGCATCAAACCGCTATCGAAAATCCGCAGATTTGGGAAGGGACAGACTATGTCCACTTTGGCTCGAACTCAGAGTCCATCATTGAAGGGGGAACTCTCTATGCCAATACCATTAAGCAAGCCATAGATGAAGCAAATTCTGGCAATGTGAAACCATAAATAATCAGCTCGGTTCGTCCGAGCTTTTTATAGAAGTCGAAAGAATCCATTGTCTCATCTAATGCTATTATCAGCGAGTCGATGGGGGATTCAAACTAGAAATACAAGGATTATCTTGATGTTGATAAATATTTCATAGTGGGTTCGGATATTAAATATGACTTAAGTTTATTGCAAGGTCATTATGGGGACAATGAAGGAGACGCGGCTATGATTCAAGATGGAATTGATGCATACAAGAAGGAGAATAAAGAATGATAACTTCAATAGTTTTTATTACTTCTCTAGTGTTACTTTTCCGTTATTTTAAAAATAGGAAATCACGGATTATTATTGCGTTATTATATAGTTTGTTTCTTATATGGTATGTTCAATTAGTTTTGAATTACGGTAAATACACTTTGCAGCCTGGTCAAAGCATAGAGCTGAGAGTGCATCCTAATGCAGACCAACTGGAATATAGTTCTGAGTTGATTTTAAAAAAGAACGATGATAAAAAAATCAAATTAACAGGTATTGAAGTTTGGAGCGAAAAAAATTCTAGAATTTACTATTATGTTAATGAACAGTATATCTCTCAATCTATTTATGAAAATGGTGAAACGACTGCTAAAAAACTATCTAATAATCAAAAAAATATTCACATGGAGAAAGATGGGATTGTAGTTAATTATACTAATAAAAAAATCTTTGATGTTACTAAAAGTAAACCGTATAATATCACTATCACGAATATTGACGATAAACCCGCTCAATTTGAAGCCCGAGTGTTGGATAGATGAAGTCGAATAGGAAATCGAAAAGTGAAGCTTCGTGTAGATTGGGAGCCAAGCAGTGGTACTAATAGCCGACTAAAGAAGCTTGGTACAAGTACAAAGTAAGAGATGATTAATAGGATTTTAAGGGTTATCGAATTATTACGGAAACTAGGTGGACAATATGCGACTATACATCAAAGGCGATTATGCTAAAAAAATAACCTTCACGACAAGAGAGCTTGTTTGGAAAATGTGGTTTAAGAAATGGCATGACCATCTGATTACTACTTCTAATGTGGGTGATGATGAGATGCTACAAGATGATTTCTTTTTTGGAGTTCAATTTGATAAATGGCGGTTTAATGATAAACGATGGAATCATATACCATACGACAAGAGCAATCCTTGGAATTCGTTTTCTGATGAAAATATTCAATTGGAATTTGAAAATGATTTTATTACTGATGGGAGAGAACGTGGAGAAAATCTTAGGATTGCTACGACACATACGGACATTTTAACGGTTGATAAACGTGCTATGTATATCATGGCAGTCGAGGTGGCTTCTGCTATTGATGGGCAGATCAGCGAGGATGACAAGCTGACTTGGATAGATGTAGAGACTTTTAAGGAGTTGCACAAGGATGTCTTATCACTAACCTATGATCAAGCAACTGATATCAGTGTGGAGGAACTAAAAAGTATGAAACCTGTAGAGGATCCCTTGTGGGATGAAGAAGAACTACTTCATGAAGAGTACATCAAAATCCATGGTGAACGTGTTTATGATGACGATTGAGATTATCATTAAAAATAGAAATTAAGGTTCATCTTTTAGATGCTTAAAGGATAGCTCGGTTCATCCGAGCTTTTTATATCTAAGCTAAGAAAGCGCTTTCATATATTATGTGAAAACAAAAAGTATGTGAAAGCTCTAAAAAATTAAAAAAGTTTTTCACAAAATAGACAAAAATAATCTGATAAATAAGCGCTTATTGTATAACATTCACAAAATAACAGGAAAAAGTTTGTGAATGTTAAGTGAAAGTGTTTACAAAAATCATTAAATAGGTTATAATTAAATTGTGAAATATTTAACAAAGGTTAGTGTTCTTCGTCTAACCTAAGGCAAAACCATTGGAGGAATAGAATGGCTGAAAAGAAGAAAACGGTAGAACAAGAAGACAAGGCTTTGGCAGCACAAAAGCATGTCGATGAATTGGTGCAAAAGGGTCTGGTTGCACTAGAGGAAATGAGAAAGCTGAATCAGGAACAGGTGGACTACATTGTAGCCAAGGCCTCTGTAGCAGCTTTGGACGCTCACGGTGAGTTGGCCCTGCACGCTTATGAAGAAACAGGCCGCGGAGTTTTTGAAGACAAGGCAACGAAAAACCTTTTCGCCTGTGAGCACGTTGTGAATAATATGCGCCACACGAAGACTGTTGGCGTTATTGAAGAAGATGATGTAACTGGTTTGACCCTGATTGCGGAGCCAGTGGGTGTTGTCTGCGGTATCACACCGACTACCAACCCGACTTCAACAGCGATTTTCAAATCTTTGATTTCCTTGAAGACTCGTAATCCGATCATCTTTGCTTTCCACCCATCTGCTCAAGAATCATCTGCCCATGCAGCGCAAATCGTTCGTGATGCTGCGATTGCTGCAGGTGCACCTGAAAACTGTGTGCAGTGGATTACAGCGCCATCTATGGAAGCAACTTCTGCCCTTATGAACCACGAAGGGATTGCGACAATCCTTGCGACAGGTGGTAATGCAATGGTGAAGGCAGCTTACTCATGTGGTAAGCCAGCTCTTGGGGTTGGTGCCGGAAACGTACCAGCTTATGTGGAAAAATCCGCTAATATCCGTCAAGCAGCGCACGATATCGTTATGTCTAAGTCCTTTGACAATGGTATGGTCTGTGCCTCTGAGCAAGCGGTTATCATTGATAAGGAAGTTTATGATGAATTTGTAGAAGAGTTCAAATCTTACCATACTTACTTTGTCAATAAGAAAGAAAAAGCTCTGTTGGAAGAATTCTGCTTCGGTGCTAAGGCAAACAGCAAGAACTGTGCTGGTGCTAAGCTCAATCCGGATATCGTTGGTAAGCCAGCTACTTGGATTGCAGAGCAGGCAGGCTTCAGTGTGCCAGAAGATACGAATATCTTGGCTGCAGAGTGTAAAGAAGTTGGTGAAAAGGAGCCATTGACACGTGAAAAACTGTCACCTGTCATTGCCGTTCTCAAGTCTGAATCTCGTGAAGACGGTGTTGAAAAAGCTCGTCAAATGGTAGAATTCCATGGTCTTGGTCACTCAGCCGCTATCCATACAGCGGATGAAGAGTTGACCAAGGAATTTGGTAAGGCTGTTCGTGCCATCCGTGTTATTTGCAACTCACCTTCTACTTTCGGCGGTATCGGGGATGTTTATAATGCCTTCCTGCCATCACTGACTCTGGGATGTGGATCTTATGGCCGCAACTCAGTTGGTGATAACGTTAGTGCTGTGAATCTCTTGAACATCAAAAAAGTAGGAAGACGTAGAAATAATATGCAATGGATGAAACTCCCTTCAAAAACTTACTTCGAGCGTGACTCTATCCAATACCTGCAAAAATGTCGTGATGTGGAACGTGTCATGATCGTAACAGACCATGCTATGGTAGAGCTTGGTTTCCTAGATCGTATCATCGAACAACTCGATCTTCGTCGTAATAAGGTTGTTTACCAAATCTTTGCAGACGTAGAACCAGATCCAGATATCACAACCGTTGAACGCGGTACAGAGATTATGCGTACCTTCAAACCTGATACAATCATTGCACTTGGTGGTGGTTCGCCAATGGACGCAGCTAAAGTAATGTGGCTCTTCTATGAGCAACCAGAAGTGGACTTCCGTGACCTTGTGCAAAAATTCATGGATATCCGTAAACGTGCCTTCAAATTCCCGTTGCTTGGTAAGAAGACTAAGTTTATCGCAATCCCAACCACATCTGGTACGGGTTCAGAAGTAACACCATTTGCCGTTATTTCTGATAAGGCTAACAACCGCAAGTACCCAATCGCTGACTACTCTCTGACTCCAACTGTAGCCATTGTAGATCCAGCTCTGGTACTGACTGTTCCAGGATTTGTCGCAGCAGACACTGGTATGGACGTGCTGACTCACGCAACAGAAGCTTATGTATCTCAGATGGCCAGCGACTTTACAGATGGTTTGGCTCTCCAAGCTATCAAACTCGTCTTTGAAAATCTGGAAAGCTCTGTTAAGAACGCTGACTTCCACTCTCGCGAAAAGATGCACAATGCCTCTACTATCGCTGGTATGGCCTTTGCCAATGCTTTCTTGGGTATTTCTCACTCTATGGCCCATAAGATTGGTGCTCAGTTCCATACGATCCACGGTCGTACCAATGCGATCTTGTTGCCATACGTAATCCGCTACAACGGGACACGTCCAGCTAAGACAGCGACATGGCCTAAGTACAACTACTACCGTGCGGATGAGAAATACCAAGACATCGCTCGCATGCTCGGCTTGCCAGCTTCTACTCCAGAAGAAGGTGTTGAATCTTACGCAAAAGCTGTTTACGAACTGGGAGAACGTGTCGGTATCGAAATGAACTTCAAGTCTCAAGGTATTGACGAAAAAGAATGGAAAGAACATTCACGCGAATTAGCCTTCCTTGCCTATGAAGACCAATGTTCTCCAGCCAATCCACGCCTTCCAATGGTTGACCACATGCAGGAAATCATCGAAGACGCTTACTATGGCTACAAGGAATGCCCAGGACGCCGCAAATAAGCGAATAGCTTCCTCAATTAAAAATAAGACAGTTTGTCGGTCATCCCCTACCCTTTGGTGGGGGATATTTCTATGTATCTTAGCGAGGCAAGACCGTCGGTCGAAGCCGAGCTTAGAGACATTGATGCTGAGGAGCGGAGCGACGTGAGCGCTATGTCTCTTAACGAAAGGAACTTGCTAGGGTAAAAAGACGTAAACCTTTTGACTACTTGTGATTGAGTGAGCTTTTGTGCTAAGATAAGGGGACAATGGAAAAAAGGAGAGTAATGTGATTTTTTTATCTTTATGGGCTGGGCTGTTGAGTGGTCTTTGCTGGTTATTGGGGGATATTCTGCTGGTTGGCTTTGAGGTCGACAAGGAAAGCTATGCCTCTTTTACGGAGCAGAGTCGGATTGGCAATAAGAATCTGGCTATGCTGATGCTGTCTGGCTCTGTCGGTCGGCTGCGTCTGGGCGCTCTGGTGGCTAACTTCTCAATCCCTCTTATGTTAGTCTCGCTTTATGCTCTCTTTGGTTTGACAAATAAGGGCTTGTGGGCCTACCTGTCAATAGCCTTGTTAGGGATTGGATTTGCCCTGTCGCCGGTGGCCCATGTGGCCTTTTACTACGTTGGGATCATTAGTAAAAAGGCTTATAAACGAAGCGGCGGACTGGTCTGCTCAGACGAAGACAGCGGGCTTATCAATGAAGCAGTGCTCTTTCTAGATATAACCTGGCGGACAGCTATCGCTCTGACTGGTCTAGGATGGCTCGTTTACTCACTGCTAATAGTTGCCGGTCAGACAATATTGCCTGCTTATCTGGGGCTGCTGACGCCTTTGCCGCTCAGTCTGCTGACTATCTTACTGGTAGAAAAGCTGAGAATCGGACGCCCCTACCTTAACGGAGCTGGCCTAAACATAGGTCTCAGTTTCTTCTATTTGCTGCTCCTGCTTCATATAGCTTCTTAGGCAGTGAATCGGTAAAATTTCAGAAAAAACAGAAAGTCTATATATTAACCTATTGAAAACTTCCTCTTTCTATGGTATGATGAAAGAGGTTTCAAGAATCGTTGGGAGGATAAGACATGAAAAACCCTACTTTACTTAAAGAAATGTTACATTATCGCGGAAGAGATGAAATGCCCGACGATTTTGATACCTTTTGGAATAAACAAGTGGCGGAGGTTTGCTAATTGGCATTCTGCTGATTTAAACTTCAAATTTGGGTTTTAAATAAGCTGATTGAGCTTGGTGTTTGTTAGCATTTATTCCTTTAAGACTGGAAGTCTACAAAAATGCTTCCCCCTGGGACTAGGCATTCGCCTAGTTCTTTTTAGTTGTAGAAAAATGTTGGAACAGTCACGAAAAAAATAAATATTTTAGCTATATTCGTCTGTATAAGTTTCAAACTGAGATAAAAAAAGTAATACCCGAAAAGAAAGTACTTTCTAAAAATAAAATTATATTGAAACTAATTGCAATAAATGTTAAGATAATAAATGTAAAGGCTTACAATAAATGAGTAAGGAGGATAGGAATCAAATGGAAGAGTTGAGACATAAGTTGATTGTGTCGTGTCAGGCTCTACCAAACGAACCATTACATAGCGACTTTATCATGGCTCGTATGGCAGTGGCGGCCAAAGAAGGAGGTGCTAGCGGGATTCGGGCTAACTCGGTTATAGACATCAAGGCTATTAAAGAAGCGGTGGATTTGCCGGTAATTGGGATTATCAAGAGAGATTATCCAGATGCCCAAACTTTCATTACACCAACTATGATAGAAGTAGATGAGCTGATGGAAGCCCATCCGGAGATTATCGCTTTAGATGCGACAAATTCCAGCAGACCTCAAGGAGAGAGTTTAAAAGCATTTTTCCAGAAAGTGAAAGAAAAATATCCTCAGCAGCTTTTGATGGCTGATTGTTCAACTCTTGACGAGATGCTGGAAGCTGATCGAATGGGATTTGATTTTATCGGAACAACCTTGGTGGGCTATACTAATCAGAGCGAGGGAGATAAGATTGAAGCCAATGACTTTGAAATCATCCGAAAAGCTTTAGCTGAGATTCAGCACCCTTTGATTGCTGAGGGAAATATTGATAGTCCTGAAAAGGTGAAGAGGGTACTAGAGCTGGGAGCCTTTAGTGTGGTAGTGGGATCTGCTATTACACGGCCGCAGCTGATTACAAGGAAGTTTGCAGACGCAACGAAAGAATAGAAAAGAGGAAGAATATGTCAAAATTAGAAAAATATGAAGGTGTCATTCCAGCTTTTTATGCTTGTTATGATGAAGCAGGAGAGGTAAGCCCAGAACGCGTTCGTGCTTTGACTCAATATTTTATTGATAAGGGAGTTAAGGGTGTCTATGTTAATGGTTCTTCTGGTGAGTGTATTTACCTCAGTGTAGCAGACCGGAAATTAATTTTGGAAAATGTCATGGAAGTAGCTAAGGGCAAACTGACAGTTATCGCTCATGTGGCTTGCAACAACACTAAGGACAGTGTGGAACTGGCTAAGCATGCTGAAAGTTTGGGTGTTGATGCCATCGCTGCTATTCCTCCTATTTACTTCCGTTTGCCGGACTATTCTATCGCTAAGTACTGGAACGATATGAGTGCAGCAGCTCCGAATACTGACTTTGTCATCTACAATATTCCGCAGCTGTCTGGAACGACTTTGACACCAGCCCTTTATGCCGAAATGCGCAAGAATCCACGAGTCATTGGGGTTAAAAACTCTTCTATGCCGACTCAAGACATTCAAATCTTTGTCGCAGAAGGCGGGGATGATCACATCGTCTTTAATGGTCCAGATGAACAGTTTATCAGTGGTCGAGTTATTGGTGCTAAGGCCGGAATTGGCGGAACCTATGCTGTGATGCCGGATCTCTTCCTGAAGCTCAACCAGCTCATCATTGACAAAGATCTGGATCGTGCTAAAGAACTGCAACATGCGATTAATAGTGTGATTTACAAGATGGTCAGCGGTCGAGCAAATCTCTATGCTGTTATGAAAGAAATTCTTCGTCTCAATGAGGACTTGGATATCGGATCTGTGCGAGCACCGTTAGAGCCTCTATCTGAGGGAGACTATGCAATTGCCAAAGAAGCGGCTGCTATGATTAAGCAGGTAAGAGAAGATTTCTTGTAATATAAAGAGTGTGACACCAGAGTATAGGGCGGGCTAAACCTGTCCATCCTAGGCTCTGACGATGAATAATAATGGAGAAATTCTATGGGAAATGTTGGTTTTACTACAATCGATATGATTATTCTGATTGTGTATTTACTAGTTGTTCTGGTAGCAGGTTTGCTCTTCTCGAAAAAAGAGATGCAGGGTAAAGAGTTCTTCAAAGGTGATGGAACGGTACCTTGGTATGTAACATCTGTTTCCATTTTTGCTACATTGCTAAGTCCGATTTCCTTTATGACGCTGGCAGGGAACTCTTATGCAGGGACTTGGCTGCTCTGGTTTGCCCAGCTGGGTATGATTTTTGCCATTCCTGTGGCTATCCGTTTCTTCTTGCCGATTTATGCGCGGCTAGATATTGATACAGCCTATGACTACCTGCAAAAACGCTTTGGTTCTAAGGCCTTGCGGGCTTTGTCAGCTGTCTTCTTCATCATCTATCAAATCGGCCGCATGTCCATCATTATGTATCTACCTTCAGTGGCTCTGGCTACTTTGACCAAGATTGATGTCAACATCTTGATTATTGCGATGGGTGCGATAGCCATTGTTTACTCCTATACCGGTGGTGTTAAGTCGGTTCTGTGGACAGACTTTATCCAAGGTTCAGTACTCTTGATTGGTACAGTTGTAGGGCTTTTCTTCCTGATTGCTAATCTCAAGGGCGGCTTTGGCGATATTGCTAGTGAGCTGGCCAGCGGTAAATTTATCTCAGGAAATGAAACTATTTTCAATCCTAACTTGCTGAAAGATTCTATTTTCCTAATTATCTTGGGATCTGGTATCAATACCCTGTCCTCTTATGTATCCTCGCAAGATATCGTTCAGCGCTTTACGACAACCCAGAATGTGAAGAAGCTCAATAAAATGATGTTTACGAATGGAGTTTTGTCAATCTTTATCGCCTCAGTCTTTTATCTGATTGGTACAGGCTTATACGTCTATTATCAAGTACAGCATCCAGGCAGTGAGGGCAGCTCTATTCCTCAAGACCAGATCTTCACGTACTTTATCGCCTATGGTCTTCCAGTTGGAGTGACCGGTGTTCTGATTGCGGCAATTTATGCAGCGGCTCAGTCTACTATTTCTACGGGTCTTAATTCTGTAGCGACTTCTTGGACACTTGATATTCAAGATGTTGTATCCAGCAATCTGGACGACAAGAAACGGACTAAAATTGCTCAATATGTTTCTCTAGGTGTAGGAGTCTTCTCAACAGTAGTTTCAATCGTGATGGCTCATACAGGTATTACATCGGCCTATGTCTGGTTTAATGGCTTTATGGGCTTGGTGCTAGGTGTCTTGGGAGGAATCTTTATTCTGGGAATCTTCACCAAGCGTGCCAACCTCAAGGGAGCTTATGCGGCTATGATTGCTTCCAGTATTGTCCTGCTAGTCATCAAGTACGCTTTGCCAGCAGAAGCGGTGAGTATCTGGGCTTATTCATTGATTTCAATTGTTGTTTCTTTGATTGTAGGCTATGTGGTTTCCGTCTTAACTGGCGGCAAGGCTGCGCCAGAGAATACAACAGTTTACGATATTGCAAGTATTCATGCAGATAAATCCTGGGAGGTAAGGCACTAATGGAACTAGTTCAATATAAAGGAGCAGCTGTTGAGAGAGACATTCAGCATCCTGCTTTAAAAAAAGTCTTAGAATTTTTACAGACACATGATGTCAGCCAAGATGAAAAGGGCAACCACCCTGTGTCTGATGATTTCTTTTACAATGTCATTGAAATGACGACTACGACCGACGATGAACGGG
Source organism: Streptococcus sanguinis (assembly GCA_963549775.1). GTDB lineage: Bacteria > Bacillota > Bacilli > Lactobacillales > Streptococcaceae > Streptococcus > Streptococcus sanguinis_Y. Next base: position 58,739 of record CAUUZZ010000004.1, read on the forward strand.
TCTGGGAAAGTCATAGGGAATTTTATGATGTGCATCTGATTTTTGAAGGAAGGGAGCGCATCTACTATAACTTTTTGTCCAATATGGAAGAAGGGGATTATGATGCGGAAGGAGACTGGCAGCAGATGTCCGGCCAAGCTTTGTTTGACCTGATATTTACTCCTGGCAGCCTGCTCTTGCTGGATCCTAATGACGCCCATAAGACTGGACTGATCGCTGAAGAAGCCGGCCCCATCCGTAAGGTTGTCTTTAAAGTAAAAATTGTATAAAAGGCTGCGGGCGGGATGAGAAAGACAGATTGTTCTTAACATGCTGCCCCAGCTTTTTTAGTCAGTTTTGAACTTTATTTTCTGCTGGAGAATTCTAGCAAGGACGGATTGGAATTACTTTTGAGAAAGTGGTAGAATAAAGAAAATAGTTGCAGGAGGAAAATGTCTGATGGTTTCTTTGGAAAAAAACATTTTGCCAGTGATTGAGTCTGTATACGGCAGTCTGACACACCTGGAAAAGAAGATTGCAGATTATTTTCTGTCTGATGAGGCGCTGACAGATGATCTATCGGCTCAGGCTGTGTCTCAGAAGCTCTATGTCTCGGTGCCTTCTCTGACTCGCTTCGCCAAAAAATGTGGCTTTTCAGGCTATCGGCAGTTTATCTTTGAATTTCAGGAATCCAGTTCAGAAAGTAAAAATGTCAGTCGGGATTTGACCAGAAATGTCTTGTCTGATTATGGCGAATTGCTCAATAAGACTTTTTCCTTGATTGATGAAGAACAGTTCCTGCGCGTGGGGGATATGCTCAACAATGCTGGGCGAGTCTATATCTACGGGCAGGGAAGTTCAGGCTTAGTAGCTCGGGAAATGGAGTTTCGCTTCATGCGGTTGGGAATGGTTTGTAAGGCCATTACGGACGACCATATGATTCGGGTGAATAGAGTCATGCTGGATCCGGACTGTCTGGTTATTGGCATTTCCATATCTGGTGAGACTAAAATTATCACGCAGGCTATTCAGAATGCCAAAAAAGTCGGAGCCAAGACTGTGCTGGTAACTTCTAAAAACAGCGACGATTTGAGGCAGCAGTGTGATGAACTGGTTCTAGTAGCTGTCAAGAAGCACTTGGCACAGGGAAATAATATCTCTCCTCAGTTTCCGGTTTTAGTCGTGATGGACATTTTCTATGCCTATTATATGGATTTAGACCGAGATTATCGTAGCCAAATCTTTACAAATACACTTTCAGCTTTAGAAGAAAATCAAGAAGAAAAGGAGCATGAATCGTGACTATTGTTGGAATAGATATCGGCGGGACAAGCATTAAAGCAGATCTCTATCAGTCTGACGGACGTAGTCTAAATCAATTTCGAGAAGTTGGTACTGAGATCGACTTTGAAAAGAAAACGAATCAGATTTTAGAACAGATTTGCCAGCTAATAGCATCTTATAAAGAGCAGTTTGAACTGGATGGAGTAGCGATTTCGTCTGCTGGTGTAGTTGACAGTAGGGCAGGAAAAATCAGTTACGCTGGCTATACCATTCCAGGCTATATTGGGACAGATTTCCGTGGTCGGATTTTAAAAGAATTTGGTTTGCCGATTGCGATTGAAAATGATGTTAATTGTGCTGCTCTTGGTGAGGCTTGGCTAGGCGCTGCCAAAGGTCATGCTTCTGCAGTTATGATTACTGTCGGTACAGGCATTGGCGGTGGCATTATCTATGATGGAAAGATTGTCAATGGATCCACCTATACCGCTGGTGAGGTAGGTTATCTGCCCATGGAAGATGGACAGGACTGGCAATCCATGGCCTCAACAACTGCCTTGTTAGCATTATACAGCCAAAAGACAGGCGAGCAAGGCCATACTGGGCGTAGTTTTTTTGCGGCGATAGATCAGGGAGATAAGCTGGCGCAGGAAACACTTGATATATTCTTGGGTCGCCTAGCTAAAGGTCTCTTAACCCTGTCCTATATTCTAAATCCAGAGGTCTTGATTGTCGGTGGCGGCATCTTGGCCCGGTCCGAACTCATTCTACCTCGGCTGGAAAGTCTGATGAAGCAGCAAGTCGTAGACCCGCGCTTTTTGCCTAGAGAGTTGGTGGCAGCAGCCCTAGGGAATGAAGCCGGACGATTAGGCGCTGTTCGACATTTTCTGAATCAGGGGAAAAACTCTGTTTGAAAAAGCTGTTTTCAGAAAGAATATGTTATAATTTATGCAAGTACGAAGCTGTATTCCTGAAGATAACCTTGCCAGATGGTTGGCTGGTCAGCTAGGAATGCAGATTTTAAAATCCGTTTTCGAAGGTTTTTGAAAACGAGGGGGTGAATAGATGGCCAATGAAACACTTGAAAAAATGCAGGAAATTGAAACTGCTGCAGAAGAAGTTTTGATGGGCTACAGGAAGCAGACTCAGGAGCTGCGACAGCAGGTAGATGAAAAGCTCAGGCAGCTGGGGCTGACTTATGACAATGAAACGCAGAAGCTGGCAGAGGAATTAACTGCGACTTCCCAGCAACAGTTGGTGCTCCTGCAGCAAGACTTGGAGCAGACAACCCAGCAAAATGAGGACAAGGTTGCGGCTGCGCTGACGGATAAAAAAGCTGACTTGGCGCGAGCCATTGTAGAGAAGGTGGTAGAAGTCTATGGCCATTAGTCAAATGCGGCAGCTGTCTCTGCTTTTGCCCAAGGATCTGCTGGACCAGCTTCTCTTTTACCTACAGGGCTTAGAGTCGGTTCAGATTCATGACCTGCGGCAGGAAGAGGACTGGCAGGCAGCCTTTGAGCAGGCTTTAGTCGGCCGGCCAGATCAGCAGCTATCTCAGCAAGATTTGCTCAGTCGTCAGGAAAATCTCAAGAGGCTGGTTGAAGAGCTGGAGCCCTTTATGCCGAAAAAGAAACTGCTGGAAGCCTTAAAAGAAGAGCCTTTGGAATTATCCTTTGCTGCTTTGGAGCAGGCGGGGAAGGCGCGGGATGAGATCGCGCTGTTAGAAGGAATCAGCAAGCAGCTCAAGGTCTTGCAAGAGGCCAAGGATCAGATAGAAGCTGACCGCTTGGAAATGGCTGCGCTGGAGAAGTGGGAGCCGCTGGAGCTAACACCGCAAGCAGCTGCGACTTTCAGTCATCTGGGAGCGTTGATTGGGACGATTCCCAATACCGACGACGATGCTCTGCGCCTGACTCTGGGAGCACATCCTGACCTGAAGTTTCAGGAAGTCTTTACCGATGATACGGAGCAGGGGGTTCTTATTTTTTACAAGACAGGCTCTCTGGAAGAAGTTCGCAAAATCTTGAAAGAGTACGGCTTTAAGCCTTTCGAGTATGACCATGCGGAACTGCCTGCTGAGCGGCTCGATCAGCTCAAATCTAATATCCGCCAGCAAGAGGCTGTGACGGAAGCTATGACCAAGAGTCTGGCAGCTTCCAAGAATGAGTTGGACCAGCTCAAGGTTCAGCTGGACTATCTCTGCAATCTCTCCTCCCGCCAAGAAAGTAAGAACCAGTTAGCCAGTACGCAAAATCTGGCGGCTTTGGAAGGTTGGATCGAAAGCAATCAGGTTCAAGCTCTTGAGGCTTGCTTGAAGGAGCAGTTTGGCCAGAGCATTCTCATCCAGACCAGAGAGATTCGACAGGATGAGGAAGATAAGGTTCCGACCAAGCTAAAAAACAATGTCTTAGTGGAGCCTTTCGAGCTAGTGACGGAGATGTATTCCTTGCCTAAATATGGTGACAAGGATCCTACCCCCGTCGTTTCCCTATTTTATTTTGTATTCTTTGGCATGATGGTTGCCGACATTGGCTATGGTCTCTTGCTCTTTGTGGGCACCAGTCTGGCGCTGCACTTCTTGCATGTCAAGCCGGGGCTGGCTAAGAATCTGCGATTCTTCCGTCTGCTGGGTGTGGCAGTCATCATCTGGGGACTGGTTTATGGCTCTTTCTTTGGCTTTGAACTGCCCTTTGCTCTGATTAGTACCAGCTCAGATGCCATGACGATTCTGGTTATTTCGGTCGTCTTCGGCTTCATTACAGTGCTGGCGGGCCTTTTCCTCAGCGGTCTGAAAAATGTCCGTCTCAGGGATTATGCAGAAGCATACAATGCAGGCTTTGCTTGGGTGCTGATTTTGCTGGGGTTGCTACTCTTAGCCTTGGGAAATTTCTTCCCATCCTTGTCCTTTGCGGCAACGATTGGTCAATGGCTAGCCATCATCAATGCTCTAGGAATACTGGCAGTATCCATTATCAGCGCTAAGAGCTTGGCAGGTCTGGGGTCAGGTCTCTTTAATCTCTACAATGTTAGCGGCTATGTAGGAGACCTTGTCAGCTTTACACGGCTGATGGCTCTAGGGCTTTCGGGGGCTAGCATTGGCTCGGCCTTTAACCTGATTGTCAGCCTCTTTCCACCTGTCGCTCGCTTTAGCATTGGTATTCTGCTCTTTATTGCCCTGCATTTGGTCAATATGTTTCTATCTTTTCTGTCCGGTTATGTGCACGGAGCACGTTTGATTTTCGTGGAATTTTTCGGGAAGTTCTACGACGGCGGCGGCAAGCCTTTCACTCCGCTCAAGCCTAGCGAAAAATACGTTCAGCAAAGCAAGAAATAAAGATTAGGGACTATGGTAAGAGATAGAAGCTCATCTTAAGAAATACAGTTTCTACAACATCAAAACAAGCAACATTCATTCAACTAGCTGTTGGTTTTACGACGATTACAGCATTTTCATAGGAGTAAATCATGGAACATTTAGCATCATATTTTGGAACTTATGGCGGCGCCTTTTTTGCAGGTCTGGGAGTAGCTTTGGCGGTCTTTCTCAGCGGAATGGGCTCAGCTCTGGGTGTCGGAAGCACTGGTCAGGCAGCGGCAGCCCTCTTGAAAGAGCAGCCGGAAAAATTCGCTCAAGCTCTGATCTTGCAGCTTTTGCCAGGTACCCAAGGTCTCTATGGCTTTGTTATCGGGATTACCGTCTTCTTTAATATCAAGCCAGAATTGGCTCTGCAATCAGGCGTGGCTTATTTCCTAGCAGCTTTGCCAGTTGCGATTGTTGGTTACTTTTCAGCCAAGCATCAAGGACGAGTGGCGACAGCTGGTATTCAGATTTTGGCCAAGCGCCCGGAAGAGGTCATGAAAGGGGTTATCCTAGCGGCCATGGTTGAAACCTACGCCATCTTGGCCTTCGTTGTATCCTTCATCATGGTTCTGAATGTGAAGTAAGGAGGCTTTTATGTCTGACATATCAGATCTCAAAGCTTCTGTCTTGGAGCAGGCTCACGAAAAGGGACGTCTGCTTTTGGCCGAGGCTACTGAGAAAATAGAGCAGGAAGCCAAGGAACGTGAGGCCCAGCTGGTTCGGCAAAAGCTTGGACAGCGGGAGCAGCAGCTGAAAGAAATCAGCCGGCGCAGTCAGCGCGATATTCAGCAGTTGGAAAATCAAAAACGTCAATCTACCTTGGTCATCAAGCAGCGGGTTCTCAGAGAGCTTTTTGAGGAAGCCTATGCTCAGATGGTAGCTTGGTCACCAGCTGAAGAAGAGCATTTTCTAGAGAGTGTTCTGGCTAAATACCCAGAGGAAGAGATGACACTGGCTTTCGGTGCTCTATCAGCTGAGAAATTCAGCTCCAGCCAGTTAGAAGACTTGAAAAAAGCCTTTCCAAAAGTGTCTTTTTCAGACCAGTCCATAGCCGGTCAGGCAGGTTTTGTACTAAGCCAGGGACGGGTGGATGACAGTTATCTCTATCGTGACTTGCTGGACTCAGTCTGGCAGGAGGAAAGCTACCGACTGGCTCAGGATATTTTTAAAGACCAGGCAGAATAGGAGGCGGGCCATGAGTGAAACAAGCTTCTCTCAAGTCAATACAGCCATTAGTGTGCAGGAGGCTTCCTTTTTGACGCCCCAGCAATATGAACAGTTGCTGCAGGCTGACGATCCTGCCAGCCGTTCGGCTCTTCTGCAGGGAACGGTCTATGCCATAGATGCTGAAGCGATTAAGGATCTCAATGCCGTTGAGCAAGTACTGATGAAGCATTTGTATTCCGTTTATAATTGGGCGCTTGAGATTAGTCCAAGTAAGGAGCTGGTGGAGATTTTCACGCTCCGCTATACTTACCACAATCTCAAAGTTTTTCTCAAGGGGCGGGCGACGGGTCAGTCCTTGGAGCATTTGCTGATGCCGGTGGGGATCTATTCGCTGGAGGTTTTGGAGCACTTGGTCATGGCCTTTTCGGCTGAGTATTGTCCAGATTTCATGCTGGACGAGGTGCTTGCGACCTGGCAGGAATACCAGGATTATCAGGATGTGCGCGTGTTGGAGATTGGCATGGACATGGCTTATTTCCAGCATCTTAAGCGTCTGACACAGAAGTTGGAAGATGAGAGCCTGCTGCAGCTGGTGAATCTGACTATTGATTTTTACAATGCCATCACCGTCAAGCGGGCTGTTGGTTTGGGCAAACCACGCAGCTTTATGAGGCAACTCTTGTCTGATGAAGGAAGTCTTTCTGCTGCCAACTGGATTGCCATGGCAGAGCAGGGGGATTTCTTGACTTGGTTTAGCCAGATCAATCCCTGTGGCTACGATATGGATTTGCGCTCTTATGAGGAGAAAATGCGGAACCAGATCTTGACGACAGTAGAGTTAGAATATCTAGCGGACCTCTTGCAGGCTAAGTTGCTGGCGGCTGGTCAGTTTGAGACAGACGGCCCACTTCCTCTGGCCCGCTATCTGCTGGGCAAGGAGCTGGAAGTCAAGAATCTGCGGTTGATTTTGACCGGAATGGACAATCAGCTGCCCGTAGAGCTTATCAGAGAAAGGATGCGACCGATTTATGGACAAGACTAGCTACAAGATTGCGGTCGTGGGGAATCGCGATACCATTCTCCCTTTTAAGCTGATTGGTTTTCAGACCTTTCCAGTGAAGGAAGCTCAGGAGACGATCAATACCCTGCGTCGGCTCGCCCGCGAAGATTTCGGCATTATCTATCTGACGGAGGATATGGCTGCGGATATTCCAGAAACCCTGGCCTACTATGACCAGCTGGAGATTCCTGCTCTTGTGCTCATTCCTACCCATAAGGGGAGCACGGGTCTGGCTCTTTCGCGGATTCATGAAAATGTCGAAAAGGCTGTCGGACAAGATATATTGTGAGGTTTTTATGCGAATCAATCAACTAGGTCAACCCATTGGAGATGCTCTGCCAGATTTTCAGCCGGGGGGCTTGCCCAACCTGGAGCGAATCGAAGGGCAGTATGTTATTATTGAGCGTCTGTCCAAGGACAAGCATGGGGCGGATTTGTATGAAGTGTATGGCCCGGATTCTCCTGCGGATATGTGGACCTATCTCTTTCAAAATCCTGCCCAAAGTCAGGAGGAATGGTCCCAGAAGCTAGATCAGATGCTGGCGGCTCAGGATCGTTTTCACTATGCGATTGTGGACAAGGAGAGCGGCAAGGCTCTAGGAACTTTTGCTTTGATGAGGATTGACCGAAATAACCGCGTCATCGAAGTGGGAGCTGTGACCTATTCGCCCAAGCTGAAGCGCACCAGACTGGCTACTGAAGCCCAATACTTGCTGGCACGCTATGTCTTTGAAGAGCTGGAGTATCGCCGCTATGAATGGAAATGCGATGCCCTCAATCAGCCGTCAAGGCGGGCAGCAGAGCGGCTTGGTTTTATCTATGAAGGCAGGTTTCGTCAGGCCCTTGTCTATAAGGGGCGCAACCGAGACACTGACTGGCTGTCTATGATTGACAAGGATTGGCCAGCTGTCAAGAGTCGTCTAGAAAAATGGCTCAGCCCAGATAATTTCGACGACAAGGGTCAGCAAATAAAAGCCTTATCTGATTTTTAAAATAAAAAAACAATAATACTCTTTGGAAATGAATTTCAAACTCTTGCTTGGTTTGAGCTTTGATTTTCATGGAGAAACAAGAAAAATCTCCCAAGAATGGAGGAAGATTGTGAGTCAAGGAAAGATTATCAAAGTTTCTGGTCCTCTGGTGCTGGCATCAGGGATGCAGGAAGCGAATATTCAGGATATCTGCCGGGTTGGCGATTTGGGGCTAATCGGTGAAATTATTGAAATGCGGCGGGACCAAGCCTCTATTCAGGTTTATGAAGAAACTTCTGGCTTGGGGCCAGGAGAGCCGGTCATCACGACTGGAAGCCCTCTGTCTGTTGAACTGGGACCAGGTCTGATTTCTCAGATGTTTGACGGGATTCAGCGGCCTTTGGAGCGTTTCCAGACCATCACGGCGAGTGATTTCCTCGTCCGCGGTGTCCAATTGCCAAATCTAGACCGTGAGATAAAGTGGGATTTTGTTCCAGGTCTGTCTGTCGGAGATGCGGTTGAGGCTGGCGATATTCTGGGAACGGTCCAGGAGACCAATCTGGTGGAGCACCGCATCATGGTGCCAGTCGGCGTCAGTGGACGCTTGGCCAATATCTCAGCTGGCAGTTTCACTGTTGAAGAGACTGTTTACGAGATTGAGCAGGCGGATGGGTCTATTTTTAAAGGGACTCTGATGCAAAAATGGCCGGTCCGTCGTGGGCGTCCTTTTGCTCAGAAGCTGATTCCAGTTGAGCCCTTGGTGACAGGTCAGCGGGTCATCGATACCTTCTTCCCCGTGACCAAGGGCGGAGCGGCTGCCGTACCAGGACCATTCGGGGCTGGTAAGACTGTGGTTCAGCACCAGGTGGCCAAGTTTGCCAATGTTGACATCGTTATCTATGTCGGCTGTGGTGAGCGTGGCAATGAGATGACCGACGTACTCAATGAATTTCCAGAACTGATCGACCCATCAACTGGCCAGTCCATCATGCAGCGGACGGTGCTAATTGCCAACACCTCCAATATGCCAGTGGCAGCCCGGGAAGCATCGATTTACACAGGGATTACGATTGCAGAATACTTCCGTGACATGGGTTATTCGGTGGCTATCATGGCGGATTCTACCTCTCGCTGGGCAGAAGCATTGCGGGAAATGTCCGGCCGTCTGGAAGAAATGCCGGGTGATGAAGGCTATCCAGCCTATCTTGGTAGCCGGATTGCGGAGTATTACGAGCGGGCTGGCCGGGTCAAGACGCTCGGTTCGACTACGCGAGAAGGATCTATTACTGCTATCGGGGCCGTATCCCCGCCGGGTGGTGATATTTCTGAGCCAGTGACGCAAAATACCTTGCGCATTGTCAAGGTCTTCTGGGGCTTGGATGCTCAGCTTGCTCAACGTCGGCACTTCCCTGCTATCAACTGGCTGAGCTCTTACTCGCTCTACCTAGACGAAGTGGGAGCCTATATTGACCAGCATGAGAAGATTGCTTGGGCGGAAAAGGTGACAAAGGCCATGAATATCCTGCAAAAGGAAAGCGAACTACAGGAAATCGTGCGTTTGGTAGGCTTAGATTCCTTGTCTGAGAAGGATCGCCTGACCATGAATGCTGCCAAGATGATTCGTGAGGACTACCTGCAGCAGAATGCCTTTGATGATGTTGACACCTATACTTCTTTCAAAAAGCAGGTGGCTTTATTGAGCAATATTCTGACCTTTGATGCGGAGGCCAATCGGGCCTTGGAGCTGGGGGCTTATTTCCGGGAAATCATGGAAGGAACGGTGGAGCTGCGTGACAGAATTGCCCGCAGCAAGTTTATCCATGAAGACCAGTTGGAAAAGATTCAGGCTCTCAGTCAGACTATCGAGGAAACCCTGCACCAGATTCTTGCCCAAGGAGGACTAGACAATGAGCGTCATTAAAGAATACCGCACCGTCAGTGAAGTTGTCGGCCCTCTGATGATTGTCGACCAAGTCGCTGGTGTGCATTTCAATGAATTGGTAGAAATCCAGCTGCATGACGGCAGCAAGCGTCAGGGCCAGGTTCTGGAAGTCCAAGAAGACAAGGCTATGGTCCAGCTTTTTGAAGGCTCCAGTGGAATCAATCTGGAAAAAGCCAAGGTCCGTTTTACCGGTCGTCCGCTAGAGCTGCCAGTGTCAGAAGACATGGTGGGACGGATTTTCAATGGAATGGGCAAGCCGATTGATGGCGGCCCAGCTATCCTGCCAGAAAAATATCTGGATATTGACGGTCAAGCTATCAATCCAGTAGCTCGCGACTATCCGGATGAGTTTATTCAGACTGGAATTTCGGCCATCGACCACCTCAATACCTTGGTTCGGGGGCAAAAGTTGCCAGTATTTTCTGGCTCTGGTCTGCCCCACAAGGAATTAGCCGCTCAAATCGCCCGTCAGGCAACCGTGCTCAACTCTGATGAAAACTTTGCCGTGGTCTTTGCAGCCATGGGAATTACCTTTGAAGAAGCCGAATTCTTCATGAATGACCTCCGGGAGACCGGAGCCATTGATCGCTCGGTGCTTTTTGTCAATCTGGCTAATGACCCAGCTATCGAGCGGATTGCGACACCGCGGATTGCACTGACAGCAGCCGAGTACCTAGCTTATGAAAAGGACATGCACGTTCTGGTCATCATGACTGACATGACCAACTACTGTGAAGCCCTGCGGGAAGTTTCTGCAGCTCGTCGCGAGGTGCCGGGCCGTCGTGGGTATCCGGGTTACCTCTATACTAACCTATCCACCCTCTATGAGCGGGCTGGACGTCTGGTTGGCAAGAAAGGCTCGGTGACGCAGATTCCAATCCTGTCCATGCCAGAGGATGATATTACCCATCCGATTCCGGACTTGACAGGCTATATTACAGAGGGGCAGATTATCCTTTCACGCGATCTATACAACAGCGGCTATCGTCCGCCCATCAATGTCCTGCCATCTCTGTCTCGTCTCAAGGACAAGGGCTCGGGTGAGGGCAAGACCAGAGGTGACCATGCCGCAACCATGAACCAGCTTTTTGCTGCCTATGCGCAAGGCAAGCAAGCCAAGGAGCTGGCTGTCGTTTTGGGGGAATCCGCCCTGTCCGAAACGGACAAGCTCTATGTTCGCTTTACCGACCGCTTTGAGCAGGAATACATCAATCAAGGCTTCCAGACCAATCGAACCATCGAGGAAAGCTTGGATCTGGGCTGGGAACTCCTGTCCATCTTGCCAAGAACAGAACTCAAGCGGATCAAGGATGACATGATTGACCAATACCTGCCGCAGACCAAGGAGGAAGAAAGATGACACGACTCAATGTCAAGCCGACTCGGATGGAGCTGAATAACTTAAAAGCCCGTCTCAAAACGGCTGTTCGTGGGCATAAACTGCTCAAGGACAAGCGGGATGAGCTGATGCGGCGCTTCATTGAGTCAGTCCGTGAGAACAATCAACTCCGCCAAAAGGTCGAAGCAGCTCTAGTCGGTCACCTACAGGATTTTGTCATGGCCAAGGCACTGGAGAGCGACCTCATGGTCCAGGAAATCTTTGCAGTGCCCATGCGGGAAGTCAATCTGCATGTGGAGACGGAGAATATCATGAGTGTGCGCGTGCCCAAGATGCATGCCCATATTGACAATTCATACAGTGATGACGAGGGGGACGTGGTCTATAGCTATGTGGCTTCTAACAGCCAGATGGATGAAACCATTGAAAGTATGAGCGATCTGCTTCCCGACCTGTTGCGACTGGCTGAGATTGAAAAAAGCTGCCAGCTCATGGCGGATGAAATTGAGAAAACCCGTCGTCGGGTCAACGGACTAGAGTATGCTACCATCCCTGACCTCAAAGAAACCATCTACTACATCGAAATGAAACTCGAAGAGGCCGAACGCGCCAGCCTCGTCCGAATGATGAAGGTGAAGTAAGATACCAAGAGCTTGGGTCGGGTTTAGCTTAGCAGAATACTAAGAGTTCAAACAAGTCCAAAAGAAACAGAACCTCTCTAAATGGGGTTCTTTTGCTTTTTACCATTTTTTATATGTTACAAACAAATCTCCATATTACAGGGGGCAGACAGTTCTGTTAAATAGGTCGAAAAAGGCTTTTTTCTTAGAAGATTTATGGTAAGATGGATTTCGTATCATGAATGATTAGGAAGGTGCATTATGCAAATGAAAATGAATAAGAAATTACTTTTGGCTTCAACTGTTGCTTTGTCAACATTGCCTTTGTTTACAACAAAAGCTGAGGAGCAGCCACAAAACTGGACTGCCAGAACAGTTGAGCAAATTAAAGCAGATATTACTAGTAATGAAAACCAACAAACATACACTGTTCAATATGGAGACACTTTGGGAAATATCGCTCAAGCGATGAATATTGACCTTGTTGAATTGGCTAAAATCAATCAAATTGCCAATGCAGACTTGATTTTCCCAGGTACTGTTTTGACCGTTACAACAAATGGACAAAATGAAATTACCTCTGTAGAAATCCAAAGCTACCAAGCAGGAAATAACGCAGGATATGTAACAGAAAGTTATACAGCTGACGAGATTTTTGGTACTGAGCAAGCCGCTCCAGCGGCACCGGCTCAAGCAGCAGAGACTCCAGCTCCGGCTGTTGAGGAAGCTGTTGCGGCACCAGCAGATCAAGCTCCAGCACCAGCTGAAGAAGCGCCTGCACCAGTAGCAGAAGTTGCAAGTGAAGCAGCCCCAGTTGCGGAAGCAAATGCAGCCGCTCCAGTAGAAGCAGCACCACAGCCAGTAGTTGCTGCAAGTCCAGAAGCACCAGCAGAGGCAGCTCCAGAAGTGACTGAATTAGGCCAAGACCAGGTCAGTCAAGCAACTGCCGCTGTTGAGCCAACAACTTACAATGCTCCAGCTGTAACAGATGCAGCCAGCGTTACAACCAACAACTCTGCTAATGCTGGTCTTCAGCCACAAACTGCTGCTCTGAAAGAAGAGATAGCAGCTAAATATGGAATTACAGAATTTAGTCTCTACCGCCCAGGTGATAGTGGTGACCATGGTAAAGGCTTGGCGGCTGACTTTATCGTTGGTGACAATACTGAATTAGGAAACCAGGTCGCAGCCGATGTTACTTCTAACATGACTGAAAGAGGCATCTCTTACGTTATCTGGCAGCAACAGTTCTATGCACCATTTGAAAGCATTTATGGACCAGCTAATACTTGGAATCAAATGCCAGATCGTGGCAGCGTAACTGAAAACCACTACGACCACGTTCACGTATCTATGAATGAATAAGATGGATACAAGCCCAGAAATGGGCTTTTTCTTATATTCTCTGTGAAAAAGCGAGAATTTTCTGATAAATTTTGGTATAATAAAGCGAACTACAGATAAAGGATGAGAGAGAATGACCTTAGTTTATCAATCAACACGCGACGAAAAGAATAGAGTAACAGCCAGCCAGGCAATTCTGCAAGGTTTGGCGACAGACGGCGGGCTCTTTACGCCTATTACCTATCCGCAGGTCGATTTGGACTTTGCCAAGCTCAAAGACGCTTCCTATCAGGAAGTAGCCAAGCTGGTTTTGTCTGCATTTTTGGACGATTTTTCTGAAGCAGAGCTGGACCACTGTATCAACCATGCCTACGACAGCAAGTTTGATGATGCGGCGATTGCTCCCTTGGTCAAGCTGGATGGTCAGTACAATCTAGAGCTTTTCCACGGAGCGACCATTGCCTTCAAGGATATGGCTTTGTCTATCCTGCCTCATCTGATGACAACCGCAGCCAAAAAGCACGGCTTGGAAAACAAAATTGTCATTTTGACGGCGACTTCTGGTGACACAGGCAAGGCGGCTATGGCAGGCTTTGCGGATGTTCCTGGGACTGAGATTATCGTCTTTTATCCCAAAGACGGTGTCAGCAAGGTTCAAGAGCTGCAAATGACGACCCAGACAGGTGCCAATACGCATGTCGTTGCCATTGATGGCAACTTTGACGATGCCCAGACCAATGTCAAGCGCATGTTTAACGACCCAGACCTACGAGCTCGTCTCTTGGAGCACAAACTCCAGTTTTCATCAGCTAACTCCATGAATATCGGCCGTTTGGTGCCTCAGATTGTCTACTATGTCTATGCCTATGCTCAGCTGGTGAAGGCGGGAGAAATCACAGCAGGAGACAAGGTCAACTTTACAGTTCCGACAGGGAACTTTGGTAATATCTTGGCTGCCTACTATGCCAAGCAAATCGGTCTGCCAGTTGGCAAGCTGATCTGTGCATCGAATGAAAACAATGTCCTGACCGACTTCTTCAAGACTCAAGTTTATGATAAGAAGCGGAGCTTCAAGGTGACGTCTAGCCCGTCCATGGATATTCTGGTGTCATCTAACTTGGAGCGTTTGATTTTCCATCTGTCTGGTAACAGCGCTGAGAAAACAGCTGCTTTGATGGCGGCTCTGAATGATCAGGGACAATATGAACTGACGGACTTTGATGCTGAGATTTTAGAGCTCTTTGCGGCTGACTATGCAACAGAGCAAGAAACAGCTGCTGAAATCAAGCGGGTCTATCAAGCCTCTAACTACATCGAAGACCCTCATACAGCCGTTGCGTCTGCTGTCTATCAAAAATATCTGGCCGAGACAGGTGATCAGCGCAAGACTGTTATCGCGTCTACCGCTAGTCCTTATAAATTCCCAGTTGTGGCTGTTGAGGCTGTGACCGGCCAGACAGGACTTAGTGACTTTGAGGCTTTGGACCAACTGCACGCACTTTCTGGCGTAGCTCTGCCACCAGCTGTGGATGGCTTAGAAACAACCCCAGTGCGCCACAAAACGACGGTCGCTGCAGACCAAATGCAGGCAGCAGTCGAGGATTACTTGGGATTATAAAAAACAAAAACATCAGCTTATTCATTGGCTGATGTTTTATAATCTATTTCAACACAATCAACTGCTTGCCAGCTAGGTTGTAACTGTCAGCTAGTGGTACAATTGGTTTTTGGGCATCGATGGCTGGGTACTGGAGATGCAATCTTTGATTGTTTTTATTTTCGTAGTCAGCCTCTTGGTTGCCAAAGTTGATGACGATTGTCATACTTTCTTTCCTGTCTTGAATTTTGTACTCCAATAAACTGTCTGTCAGCCAGTTGACCTGACAGGCTTGCTTGATGGCGTCGTTGGTCTTTAGATGCAGCAGCGGATGCGCCTTGCGGAAGGCAATCAGCTTCTTGATAAAAGCAATGTCCTCTGTGTAATGCAGGGAGCGCAGCCAGTCTAGCTTATTGATTTCGTCGGGCATATTGTAGGTATTGTCAATCAGATTTTTAGTCCGGAAAAATTCCTGACCGCTGTGGATAAAGGGAACACCTTGAGCCAGCAGGACGAGATGGAGAGCCATCCGCGAATTGGCCAGCCGATCTCGTAGGGTGGTAGCAGGATTGACGATATCAAAGTAATCAAAAACTGTTGCATTATCATGGCACTCGACATAATTAATGGCCTGCTGGGGCGCTGTGAAATGAGCCTCACCTTTTAGACCGACATTGGCTGTCAGGACATTTTCAAGCTGACTAGCAGGAGTCTTGCTCTCAATTTGCCGGCCTTGGGCGATGGTCTGCTTGAGACTGTCGCGGAAATGGTCGCTGAAAAATCCATAATCTGGCAGTTGGGCAGCATTGTACTGATGAGCCAATCGCTCACTTGCCAGTCCAGTATCCATCTGCCAGCCTTCACCATAGAGATAGATGTTAGGGTAGAGCGCCTTGAGTTCGTCAGCTATCTGCTGCATGGTTTGGATATCTAAAATCCCCATCAGATCAAAGCGGAAGCCGTCAAAGCCGTAGAGGCTGACCCATTGCTTGACCGACTGCTTGATATAGCGGCGGACCATGGCCTTCTCACTAGCTACATCATTACCACAGAAGGTTCCGTTGGTCCGGTAGCCCAAGTCATTGAGCCGGAAAAAATAGCCGGGCACGATTTTTTCAAAAGCATAGCTGTTGGCGTCATAGACATGATTGTAGACCACATCCATGATGAGGCTGATATCAGCATCGTGGTAGGCAGTAATGGCTGCCTGCAGCTCTAAGATGCGGGCATAAGGGTCTCGTGGGTCGCTGGCAAAACTGCCGTCTGGGACATTGTACTGGACAGGATCGTAGCCCCAGTTGTAGACGAGCTCAGGATGCTTTTCATCAACGCTGCCAAAATCGTAGACAGGCAGAAGCTGCACGTGGCTGATACCTAGCTCTTTCAGATAGTCCAGACCAAACTTCTGACCGTGAACGACTGGAGATTCGCTCAGCGAGGCAAACTTCCCAGGATAGGAGAAACCAGCTTCTTTCTGCATAGAGAAATCGCGGACGCTCATTTCATAAATGACGGCTTCTGTCGGATTCAGCTGTGTTTTTGCTCGTTTGATAGGCTTTTTAATCTTGTCTAGATCGATGACATAGCTGTTGCCCGAATTGACATCTGAGGATAGGGCGTAGGGATCGTGGACTTCCACCCACTTGCCATTGATCTTATGGAGATAAGAATAGGAGGCTCCCTCTATATCTCCCTCAATACGTGTATGCCAGACTCCCCTATCCAGACGTTTGAGATGGTGAACCTGGTCTTTCAGATGTAGGAGGACTTTTTCGGAAATAGGTGCCCAGAGTCTGAAGTCGGTGGCTTGGGGACTGTACTGAGCTCCTAAATCGTCGCCTGCATAGTCAAAAATCTCATCGAAAATAGGCTTTTTCACGATATGGCGGTACTGCAGGTCGGTATGGTTGCGGTCTTGGTCATAGACCTTGTAGGACTGCGTCAGGTCAATGGGCTCATTAGCCGACACGGTGTAGATAATCCGCTCTTCCTGATTGTTGATATTTTTGATAGTTAAAGGGCTGGAGCTGTGCTTGTCTTCCAGTGTAAAGTGGATGGAATAGGCATCAAAGCTCTTTTCCAGTTCGATAGTGATGATGTTTTCGTCATCTAAATAGGCTTGAAAAATACGAAAGGCCATGTTTTCCTCTTTCTATTTCTATGTCAGTTTCTCTTCGGGTAATTGTTTTGAGTTTAGGGCTCTGCCCTGGTTGGGACAAGGCCGTTCTGTGAAGCGTTGATAAATGAGCAAAAGCACTCGGATTAGTGAGTGCTGATGCTATGCGGAATCAGCTGGCGATAGCAGATTTGCTTGTCTTCTTTATTGTCTTTGATGATTTGAAAGAGAGTCCGGAAGGATTCCTTTCCCAGTTCCAGGGCATTGATATCGATATAGGCATCCACATCAATGCGCGGTTTGATAGAGTCAAAGGTGACAATGGGAATCTGGTAGTCCTGATCTTTGAGATAGTGCAGGGCTCCTTCTGCTACCAAGGTATCAGAGGTTACGATAGCTTCAATCTCATCCAGCGGCAGCTCCTCCATAATCTTGTAACTGTTGTCTTCCAGAAGGAAACCGAAGGCGAATTTGATAATGCGTTCATCAAAAGGCAGGCCTGCTTCATTCAGGGCTTGCTTGTAGCCTGTGTAACGATCCTGGGAAACGACCAGCTCCTTATTCCCAGCCAGAAAGGCAATTTTCTGATAGCCCTTGTCTAGGAAGTATCTGGTCGCATCATAGCCAGCCTTGATATTGTCGTTGTCCACCAGAGAGATGAAAGGTGAGACAGCTTTTCCCAGGATAAGGAAGGGGAAGTTGTTCCTGACTGCAAAGTCGACCAAAGGATCGTCCTGTTTAGAATAAAGGAAGATCAGTCCGTCAACTCGCTTGCCCAAAATCATCTGCTTCAGATTTTCCAAGCGGTGCTCTTCATCTTGCCCAGTGCTGATCTGGATGGCATAGTCATAGTCAGAAGCGATTTGAGAAATCCCCCGCAATACAGTTGGGAAGAAAGGGTTTTGATAGAAGACATCTGAGTCGTCCGGCAGGACCAAGCCGATGACCTGGCTGGATTGGCTGACCAGACTTCTGGCATTGAGGTTGGGATGATAGTCCAGCTCCTTCATAGCAGCACGGACCCGTTTTTTGGTTTCTTCACTGATGGTTGATTTGTTTTGCACGACGCGGGTCACAGTAGAGGGCGACACGCCTGCTAGTTTTGCGACTTCTTTGATAGTAACTCGCATAAAAACCTCCTAAAGGCCTGCATTTTCTGGAAATCCTTTCTATAACATCAACTATTTTAAACCCACTAGTAGAAGCACTTGCTTTCTAAGAGTCATGCAAACCTATGCCCAAAATGGCTATCATAATCAGTGATTTTGCCTAACTATTGTGGTCGAAAAAGCAAGTATAAAGCAGTTTCTCAGTAAACGCAAACGTTTTCTGTTTGTAAGAACATTTTAACACAAAAAGAGAACGCTTGCAAGAAGAGAAAAACGGTAAACAATTGGGGCAGTAGGAGAGTCCTAAAAGTGCATTATATCTATTAACCAATAAATTGAAAAAAATCTCAAAAACCCCTTGCACTAAAAAAAAAAATAGGTTATAATCAAGTCGACGCAAACGTTTGCATTAAGTAAAAATGAAAAGGCGTAGAGGAAAAATAACGAGGTGACAAAATGAAAAAACGTCAAAGCGGTGTGCTCATGCACATTTCATCCCTTCCGGGCAAGTACGGTATCGGATCTTTTGGCCAAAGTGCTTATGATTTTGTAGACTTCTTGGTTCGCACCAAGCAGCGCTATTGGCAGATTTTGCCACTGGGAACGACCAGTTATGGTGATTCTCCTTATCAGTCTTTCTCTGCTTTTGCGGGAAATACCTACTTTATCGATTTTGATATTCTGATAGAAGAAGGTTTGCTGAACGAGGTAGATGTTAAGGGAGCTGATTTCGGAGATGATCCTAGAAAAGTGGATTATGCAAAGATTTTCGATGCTCGCCGTCCAATCATGGAAAAAGCAGTAGCTCGCTTCTTAAAAGCAGATGATCTATCTGACTATGAGAGCTTTGTAGAGCAAAATGCAGCTTGGTTGGAAGTTTTCGCTGAGTACATGGCTATCAAGGAGCATTTTGATAATCTAGCTTGGACAGAGTGGCCAGATGAAGCGATTCGCCGCCGTGAGGCTACTAGCCTCGCTTCTTATCGTGAAAAGCTGGCTAACAAGCTGACTTATCATCGTGTAACCCAGTATCTCTTCTTTAAGCAGTGGTTAAGATTAAAAGCCTATGCTAATGAACATCACATCGAGATTGTCGGTGATATGCCAATCTATGTGGCAGCTGACAGTGCTGATGTCTGGGCACAGCCGCACTTCTTTAAAACAGATGCTGTTGGCAAGCCAACTTGTGTGGCAGGCTGTCCGCCAGATGAATTTTCAGAAACTGGCCAGCTTTGGGGCAATCCTATCTATGACTGGGAAGCGATGGATAAGGATGGCTATGCTTGGTGGATTGAGCGTCTGCGTGAAAGCTTCAAGATTTACGACATTGTCCGTATCGACCATTTCCGCGGCTTTGAGTCTTACTGGGAAGTGCCTGCTGACTCAGATACATCTGCTACTGGTAAATGGGTTAAAGGCCCAGACTACAAGCTCTTCGCAGCAGTTAAGGAAGCCTTGGGTGATTTGAATATCATCGCAGAAGACCTAGGCTTTATGACGGATGAAGTAATCGAGCTGCGCGAGCGCACTGGTTTCCCAGGAATGAAGATCTTGCAATTCGCCTTCAATCCTGATGATGAAAGCATCGACAGTCCGCATCTGGCACCAAACAACTCAGTCATGTATACAGGAACCCATGATAACAATACTGTTTTGGGCTGGTACAAGGATGAGATTGACGATGCTACTCGCCAGTACATGGCTCAGTACACCAACCGCAAGGAGTACGAAACAGTACCTCATGCAATGCTGCGCACAATCTTTGCTTCAGTCAGCTTTATGGCCATTGCGACCATGCAAGACTTGCTGGAATTAGACAGTGCAGCACGGATGAACTATCCATCCACAATTGGTGGTAACTGGACTTGGCGGATGACAGCTGAAGAGCTGAATCCAATTGTCGAAGGTGAGCTTTACAGCTTGACCAAGACTTACCGTCGTATGAATACCGATTTAATTAACAAATAAAGAATAGCTAACTAGGCTTGAAGGGATTAATCATGTCAAACTTACAAACTTATATCAAAAATACTTATTCAAAAAATCTTGCTGATTGCAGCAACGAAGAACTCTATCTGGCTCTTTTAAACTACACTAAATTAGCCAGTGCTCAAAAGCCAGTCAATACTGGTAAGAAAAAACTCTACTATATCTCAGCAGAGTTCCTGATTGGTAAACTTTTGTCTAACAACTTGATCAACCTTGGACTTTACGATGATGTGAAGCAAGAACTGGCAGATGCTGGTAAAGACTTGATCGAGGTAGAAGAAGTTGAGTTGGAGCCGTCTCTGGGTAACGGAGGCTTGGGCCGTTTGGCTGCCTGCTTCTTGGACTCTATTGCGACATTGGGTCTCAATGGTGATGGTGTAGGACTGAACTACCACTTTGGTCTTTTCCAACAGGTTTTGAAAAACAACGAACAGACAACTATTCCTAACTTCTGGCTGACTGAGCAAAACTGGTTGGTTCGCTCTAGCCGTAGCTACCAAGTGCCATTTGCTCACTTCACTCTGACATCTACTCTTTATGATATTGATGTGCCAGGTTACAAGACAGAAACTAAGAACCGTCTTCGTCTCTTTGATTTGGACTCAGTGGATGCGGATATCATCACAGACGGTATTGACTTCGATAAGACAGATATCGCTCGCAACTTGACCCTCTTCCTCTATCCAGATGATAGTGACAAGCAAGGTGAGCTGCTCCGTATCTTCCAGCAATACTTCATGGTTTCAAATGGTGCTCAGCTGATTATTGACGAAGCGATTGAAAAAGGCAGCAACCTGCACGACTTGGCAGACTATGCTGTCATCCAAATCAATGATACCCACCCATCTCTGGTTATCCCAGAAATGATTCGTCTCTTGACTGAGCGTGGTTTGGATCTGGATGAAGCAATTGCCATCGTACAGAAGATGACTGCTTATACAAACCACACGATTCTGGCAGAAGCTCTTGAAAAATGGCCTCTGGAATTCTTGAAAGAAGTAGTGCCACATCTGGTACCAATCATCAAAGAGCTTGACAAGCGCGTGAAAGCTAAATACGCAGATCCAGCAGTGCAAATCATTGATGAGGACGATCGTGTGCACATGGCGCACATGGATATCCACTACGGATACAGTGTCAATGGGGTTGCTGCTCTGCATACAGAAATCCTGAAAAACTCTGAGCTTAAAGCCTTCTACGATATCTACCCTGAAAAATTCAATAACAAGACCAACGGTATTACTTTCCGCCGCTGGCTCATGCATGCCAACCCACGCCTGTCTCATTATCTGGATGAGTTGCTGGGCCGCGACTGGCACCATGATGCAACTAAGCTCGAAGGCTTGTTGGAATTCACTGGCGCTGCAAATGTTAAAGAAAAATTGGAAGGCATCAAGGCTCACAACAAACGTAAATTGGCTCGTCACTTGAAGGAAGCACAAGGCGTGGAAATCAATCCAGAATCTATCTTTGATATCCAAATCAAGCGTCTGCATGAGTACAAACGCCAACAAATGAACGCTTTGTACGTTATCCACAAGTATCTGGACATCAAGGCTGGCAACATCCCTGCTCGTCCAATCACTGTCTTCTTCGGTGGTAAGGCTGCTCCTGCTTACACGATTGCTCAGGACATCATCCACCTCATCCTTTGCTTGTCAGAAGTGATTGCTAATGACCCTCAAGTGGCTCCACACCTGCAAGTAGTTATGGTAGAAAACTACAATGTTACAGCATCTAGCTTCTTGATTGCAGCTGGTGACATTTCTGAGCAGATTTCCCTGGCTTCTAAGGAAGCATCTGGTACTGGTAACATGAAGTTCATGCTTAACGGTGCTTTGACTCTTGGTACTATGGACGGAGCGAACGTTGAGATTGCAGAGTTGGTTGGCGAAGACAACATCTACATCTTCGGTGAAGATTCTGAGACTGTTATTGACCTCTATGCAAAATCTGCTTACAAGTCTAGTGAGTACTATGCGCGTGAAGCTATCAAGCCATTGGTTGACTTTATCGTCAGCGATGAAGTATTGGCAGTTGGTAAAGCTGAGCGCTTGGAACGTCTTTACAATGAACTGATCAGTAAGGACTGGTTCATGACCCTGCTGGATCTAGAAGACTATATCCAAGTGAAAGAGCGCATGCTGGCGGACTATGAAGACCGCGATGCTTGGATGGACAAAGTCATCGTCAATATCGCCAAAGCTGGATTCTTCTCATCTGACCGTACTATCGCTCAATACGAAGAAGAAGTATGGCACTTGAATAGCTAATATGATTTGAATTAAAAAAAGCCGAGACAGCAGTGTTTCGGCTTTGATTTTTTAATCGAAGATATGAATAAGGATTTAGCTATTGTGTGGGGTTCTGAAAAGATGAAAACCTCTCGGCCTTGTCAGCTTTTTCTTTTCGGTGTATAATAAGTGAAAATATTTCTTTACAGGAGGCGTTCATGAAAAAGAAACCAATTTATCTTTATGTTTTGCTGGGCTTGTCAACCGTGGGAACTTTGTGGGGACTTTTTGGCAAGTTCACTTCTTCTGATGCTGGAGTAAAAAGCATTCTTAAGCAGATAGAAGAACCAGCAAAATCCCAGTATGCCACTTATTTTAGCAAGAGTGCAGAAGTGGCGAATTCGCTAGCCAATAATTTCTTTTTTTACGGGCACATCGTTCTCTTAATAGTGGCTCTTTTCTTCCTTTTTAGGAAAGATATATTTAAGGCCAATCTTATCTACATTGCCGATGTTCTTGTGGGCTTGATTTCGACAGCCTATGCTTATGTGGTATCAAAGGGAATTATAGCTTCTTCTTTTTCAGACTCAACTCTTCTTTCGGCACAGATGACGGGGCTGAATTTCTCCATTCTCCTTTCAGTAGTCATTAGCCTAATCTTCCTTTCCATCGTCATCTTTAAGCTAATCCAGCAGCAAAAAGAGGCTGAAAAAGCGGAACTAGCTGCAAAGGAATAAAATTTGACAAATAACAGATAAGTGCTTACAATTTTAAGAAGCAATATCTGTTATTTTTTAGAATGGAGAGTAAAATGACAAAGGTTTCCTTGGTTTACATCAGCCTGAGCGGCAATACAGAGAGTTTCGTCCGTCGGCTGACAGACTATTTGCTGGAGCAGCATCCAAGCCTAGAAGTGGAGAAGATTCATATCAAAGACATGGTAAAGGAAGGGCAGCCCTTTTTTGAAATGGACAATCCTTTCGTAGCTTTTCTGCCGACTTATTTGGAGGGCGGCAATGGTGTGGACAATGGCGATGTAGAAATTCTGACAACCGATGTGGGGGACTTTATTGCCTATGGTCAGAATGCCAGCAAGTGCCTGGGCGTCATTGGCAGTGGCAATCGTAACTTTAACAACCAATACTGTCTGACAGCCAAGCAATATTCAGAGCGCTTCGGATTTCCGGTTTTGGCCGATTTTGAAATGCGCGGCATGTTGGGAGACATTAAGAAGGTTGCAGGGATTATTGAGGAGCTCTATCATATTGAAAAAAACGAAAACCAGTGAGGTTTTCGTTTTTTGATGTTTCTAAATTAAGTTTACATCTTTTCTGGCGCTTCTACTCCCAGCAGACGCAGAGCTTCTTTGAGGACGACAGCTGTTGAGTAGCTGAGAGCCAGACGGCTGTCGCGCTCAGGGCTTTCGTCCAGAATCCGAGTGTGTGCATAGTATTTGTTAAAGGCTTGGGCCAGACTGATAGCATATTTGGCAATCAGAGATGGCTCATAGTTATCAGCAGCACGTTTGACAACGCGACCGAAGTCTTGGAGCAACTTGATAATTTCCCAGCTTTCTGGATCGTTCAGGCTGTATGTAGCCTCTGCATCTGGCTGGAAGTTCGCCTTGCGCAGGATAGACTGGATACGAGCATAGGCATACTGGATGTAAGGGCCTGTTTCTCCCTCGAAGGAAACCATAGCTTCCAGATCAAAGTCGTAACCATTGCGGCGGTCAGTTTTGAGGTCGTAGAACTTAACTGCTCCAACCCCAACTGCACGAGCAACAGCTTCCTTGTTTTCCAAATCTGGGTTTTTAGCTTCAATCTGGCTCTTAGCCCGGCTGATAGCCTCCAGCAGAGTTGGCTCGAGAAGGATGATATTTCCTTTACGTGTAGACAGTTTTTGACGGTTCTTAGTCACCAGACCGAAGTCAACGTGAATCATGTCATCGCTCCAGTCAAAGCCCATCTTTTTCAGAACAGCCTTAAGCTGTCTGAAGTGGTTGGCCTGCTCTTGACCTACAACATAGACATTTTTGACAAAGTTGTAAGTGCGAGCCCGGTAGATGGCTGTTGCGATATCACGTGTAATGTAGAGGGTAGCACCGTCTGATTTTTTAATCATAGCAGGCGGAAGGTTGAAGTCTTCCAAGTCTACAATGCTAGCTCCTTTTGATTCCTGTAAGAGCCCTTTTTCTTCGAGGATTTGAATCCCTTCATCCATCTTGTCGTTGTAGAAAGCTTCACCATTTAGACTGTCAAATTCGACACCTAGGAGTTCGTAGATACGGTTGAACTCCATCAGACTTTCGTCGCGGAACCATTGCCAGAGCTCAGTCGCTTCTGGGTCACCGTCTTCTAGCTTCTTGAACCAAAGGCGACCTTCGTCATCTAGAGATGGGTCGTTTTCAATCTCAGCATTGATACGCACGTAGAGTTTGAGGAGCTCGTCGATAGGGTTGGCTTCAACAGCTTCCTGGCTTCCCCACTTCTTATAAGCTACCATCAGGAGGCCGAACTGTTTGCCCCAGTCTCCCAAGTGGTTGATTTTGATGGTGTTGTAGCCAATCTTGCGGAAGATGTTGGAAAGAGCATCACCGATAACAGTAGAGCGCAAGTGGCCGACTGAGAAAGGCTTGGCAATGTTTGGGCTGGATAGGTCAATGGTGACATTTTCCCCATTTCCTTCGTTTTGCTGGCCGTAATCAGCTCCGTCTTTGATGACTTCTTTGATAACTTGGCCAGAAATTTCAGCTTTGCTGAGGAAAAAGTTGACATAAGGCCCAGTCGCAACGACTTTATCAAAATGCGCCGTGTCAATATTTTCAGCGATGTAAGCAGCGATAGCCTGAGGAGCTTTGCGCTCAGTCTTTGCCAGAGAAAAGGCAGGGAAGGCGATATCACCAAGTTCAGAGCTCTTTGGCTGCTCCAATAAATTTAAAATAGCGTCTTGATCAAGGCTGTCAATAACCTTGGCCAATTCGCCGGCAATCAACTGTTTGTTATCCATATCTGCTCCTTTGTGTCTTTTGTTACTATTTTATCACATTTTTCAAGGATTCTTCAATTTTTTTGGGAATAATTTTTGGGCTAATAGGAATTTTTCTGATATAATAAGAGGGATAAGAACCTGTATTTATAGATGGGCTTTCCATCTGAATGCTTCCTTCCCTGTCACTCTTGGTTAAAGTTTTTTGTTTATTCTCAGTATTCCTGCAAATCTTTGCCTAGATTGATGGAGAAGCAGTCTTTTGTCCGTTGAAGTTCCCTTCATGAATGCAGCTTCTAATTATTCAATAATGAGGTAAAAATGAGAAAGAATGATCGTCATCAGTTAGTAAAAACGATGATTAAGGAAGAAAAGCTAGGAACGCAAAAGGAGATTCAGGATCGCCTAGAAGCGCAAGGGATTTATGTAACGCAGACTACCCTGTCGCGTGACCTCCGTGAAATTGGCCTGACCAAGGTTAAGAAGAAGGGGCTGACTTATTATGTTTTGGCGCATGAGACCGAAGAGATTGATTTGATAGAGTTTTTAGCCAAGCATGTGGAGAGTGTAGCCAGAGCCGAGTTTAGTCTGGTTCTTCGTACTGAGCTGGGCGAAGCAACAGTGCTGGCCAATGTCGTCGATAGCTCGCTGGATAGCCGTATTTTGGGAACTGTTGCGGGTGCTAATACTCTTTTAGTGGTTTGCCGGGATCAGGCAGCTGCTCAGGAGATTGAAGAGCAAATACAGGAAGTGATGTAAGAATCACAGTTTTTCAGGAAAGATGGAGAGGTTTGAGACGGAAGTCCTGACCTCGTTTGTTTTTAGAAAGGATAGAGATGGCAGTAGACAAGTTATCGCCAGGTATGCAGCAGTATTTGGATATCAAAAAGGACTATCCAGATGCTTTCTTGCTCTTTCGGATGGGGGATTTCTATGAGTTGTTTTATGATGATGCGGTCAATGCCGCCCAGATTTTAGAGATTTCCTTGACCAGCCGTAATAAAAATGCAGAAAATCCCATTCCCATGGCTGGAGTTCCCTATCATTCGGCACAGCAGTATATTGATGTTTTGGTTGAATCAGGC
The DNA here is from genome assembly GCA_963549775.1 of Streptococcus sanguinis. Taxonomy (GTDB): domain Bacteria; phylum Bacillota; class Bacilli; order Lactobacillales; family Streptococcaceae; genus Streptococcus; species Streptococcus sanguinis_Y. The sequence continues at coordinate 84,921 of CAUUZZ010000004.1, forward strand.
TATAAGGTAGCAATTGCGGAGCAGATGGAAGACCCCAAAGAAGCCAAGGGAGTTGTTAAGCGGGAGGTCGTTCAGGTTATCACGCCGGGGACGGTGGTGGACTCCAGTAAGCCGGACTCTGCGAATAACTTTCTGGTGGCTCTGGATTACTCAGACGGCCTCTATGGTCTGGCTTATATGGACTTGGTGACTGGTGAGTTTCAGGTGACTAGTTTAGAGGACTTTGCCTTGGTCTGCGGGGAAATCCGCAATTTGAAAGCTAGGGAAGTGGTGCTGGGTTATGCCTTGCCAGAAGCTGAGGAGCAGGTCTTGGCTGGACAGATGAACCTCTTACTGTCCTATGTACAGACAGCCTTGGACGCTGTCCAGCTGCTGGGCGAGGAGCTGTCTCCTATGGAACGTCAGGCAGCAGGGAAACTGCTGGAGTATGTGCACCGGACCCAGATGAGGGAGCTCAGCCATTTGAAGAAGGCTCAGCATTATGAAATCAAGGACTTTCTGCAAATGGACTATGCCACCAAGGCGAGTCTGGATTTGACAGAAAATGCTCGTTCGGGCAAGAAGCACGGCAGTCTTTATTGGCTGATGGACGAGACTAAGACGGCCATGGGGGGGCGCATGCTGCGCTCTTGGATTCAGCGTCCGCTGATTGATGAAGCGCGAATCATCCAGCGGCAGAATGTCGTCGAGGTCTTTCAGGATCATTTCTTTGAGCGAAGTGATTTGACAGAAAGCCTCAAGGGAGTCTATGATATTGAGCGGCTGGCTAGTCGAGTGTCTTTTGGCAAGACCAATCCCAAGGATCTGCTGCAGCTGGCAGCAACATTGGGCAATGTACCTCAGATTAAGGCTATCCTGCAAGGGATTGGCAGCCCGTATCTAGCTCGTTTGATTGAGGGATTGGATCCTATTCCAGAGTTGGCGGGCTTGATTAGCTCGGCTATTTCACCGGATGCGCCCCATGTCATTACTGAGGGCAATATCATTCGGACCGGTTTTGATGAGACCTTGGATCAGTATCGGCTTGTGCTGAGGGAGGGAACCGGATGGATTGCGGAGCTGGAAGTTAAGGAGCGTGCCAACAGCGGCATCAGCAATCTGAAGATTGATTACAACAAAAAAGATGGTTACTATTTCCACGTGACCAATTCCCAGCTGGCTCATGTGCCTAGTCATTTCTTCCGCAAGGCGACCCTGAAAAATTCGGAGCGTTTCGGAACGGAGGAGCTGGCCCGAATTGAGGGAGAGATGCTGGAGGCGCGTGAGAAATCTGCTAATTTGGAATACGAGATTTTTATGCGGATTCGCGAGGAAGCAGGGAAATACATCCAGCGCTTGCAGGCCTTGGCACAAACGCTGGCAGCTGTAGATGTCCTGCAAAGCTTTGCTGCGGTGGCTGAACAACTGCATTTGGTGCGCCCTGTCTTTACTGCAGAGCGCCGTCTACAGATTGAAAAAGGCCGGCATGCTGTTGTGGAAAAGGTCATGGGAGCCCAGAGCTACATTCCAAATAGTATTCTGCTGGACCAGGAAACAGACATTCAGCTCATTACTGGCCCTAATATGAGCGGGAAATCGACTTATATGCGCCAGCTGGCTATTATCGTCATTATGGCACAGATGGGCTCTTATGTGCCTGCTCAGTCTGCCAGTCTGCCGCTATTCGATGCGATTTTCACTCGCATCGGTGCAGCAGATGATCTGGTGTCCGGCCAGTCTACCTTTATGGTGGAGATGATGGAGGCCAATCGGGCCATTCGGCAGGCCAGCGAGCGTTCGCTCATTCTCTTTGATGAGCTGGGCCGTGGGACGGCTACTTATGATGGGATGGCGCTGGCTCAGGCTATTATCGAGCACATTCATCATTATACTGGAGCCAAGACCCTCTTTGCCACCCACTATCATGAGCTGACAGCCTTAGAGGATAGCTTGGAGCATTTGGAAAATGTCCATGTGGCAACCTTGGAAAAGGACGGGCAGGTGACTTTCCTGCATAAGATTGAGCCGGGTCCGGCTGACAAGTCCTATGGAATCCATGTAGCGAAAATTGCTGGACTTCCTGAGAAATTGCTGGAACGAGCGGATAGCATTTTGAGTCATTTGGAGAGTCAGGATACAGGACTAGACTCAGAGCTTCCTGCTGCATCCAGACCGAAGCAGTCACAAGTGGCGGAGCAGATGTCTCTTTTTGCAGAAGGGACGGAAAATCCGGTTCTAACCGAACTCCGAGACTTGGACATCTACAATATGACTCCCCTGGAAGTCATGGCAGCAGTGGCCGAGCTCAAGAAGAAGTTGTAAAATAGATAAATCAGAGCCTGATACTTAATCAAGCTCTTTTTTATTATAATTAAAATTTTCTTGTAATCGCTTAGAAGCTTGTTACTAAGGCGATAATTTATATTTACATGGTGGTGGGAATGCTGTATAATGAGATTAGATAGCTTATGCTACATTGGTGTTAAATAGGAGAACGGAGAAAAAGAAATGGGATTTTGTATAAACTGTGGGCAAACACTTGCTGAGGGAGCTCATTTTTGTAGTAATTGCGGCGTTGCAGTGGGGGAAACAAATACAGGGGCGTCACAACGGAAAACAGTATATGATGGTGAATTATACAAATGTCCGAATTGTACTGAGAGGCTAGATTCTTTTATGACCGTTTGTCCCACTTGCGGATATGAATTGAGGGGAGCAAAGGGAGCTTCTGTCGTAAAAGAGTTTGCTAAAAAACTTGAACAAATTGAAAGTGTACGCACAGATACGAATAAAGTATACTCAGTTATAGGGGATATATTTGGCAAATTTAATAAAACTGATGAGCAAAAGATAAACTTGATTCGTAGTTTTTCTATTCCCAATACCAAAGAAGATATTGTTGAGTTTGTGATTTTAGCTGCTTCAAATATTGATTTAAGGTTATATGGCTTCTCGGGGGGAGATCCTAATTCGTCTCAAAGGGCTATATCAGATGCTTGGTTAGCTAAGTTTGAACAAGCTTATGATAAGGCGCGTTTTAGTTTTGCTAATTCACCAGACTTTTTGAATATAAAAGAGATTCATGATCAAAAAATGAAACAACTAAAGAAAGAAAAAAGGAATCAAACACTTATTATTCTGAGCATGGTGTTATTTCTTCTTTTGGGGTTTATTTTGGGATTCATTGCATTAATTTTTGGGGCTAAATGATTGTATTTAGAAGGAGTTATATTATGGGATTGTTTGCTAAAAACAACCGCACAGGCGGTTTCATGGATGAAATTCGTTGCGATGAAGTGTCCTATTTGATATGGAAGTGGCATCCTGCAGGAGTGAAACAGGGTGTAGGTAATAGAGAAAATGCCATTCGTTGGGGTTCTTCTCTGCGAGTCAAGGACGGAGAGGTCGCTGTCTTTGTCTATAGACAAAAAGATGGGACACTACAGGACTTTATTGTAGGTCCATATGATCAGACTGTTAAGACTTCTAACTTTCCTGTGCTGGCAAGCATAGTAGGTCTGGCTTATGAAGGTGGTACACCATTTCCAGCAGAAGTCTATTTCATCAATCTTGCGCAAATTATTCAAGTCAAGTTTGCAGTGCCGTTTTTTGATGTCTATGATCCAAGGTTTTTAGACTTTGGTGTTCCTGTTGCGGTTCGTGGCACGATTAATTTTAAAATTACTGATTATAAAGAATTTATCAAGTTACACAGGCTGAATACTTTTAATCTTGATGATTTTCAGAAGCAAATTCGGGATGCTGTAGCCCGATATGCTAAACATATTGTAACGAATGCTCCTACAGAGAATAACATTCCTGTCATTAATCTTGAAAGCAAAATTTCACAAATTAATGAAGCTCTTGAACATGATGTCATGGAAAGATTAAAGGAGAATTTTGGTGTCACTGTTTCAAGTCTTGATATAGCTGCAATAGAGATTGATAAATCAAGTCAAGGCTATCAACAGCTTATGTTGGTTACCAAGGATGTTACCACAGCTAAAATACAAGCGGAAACTACTGACTATGTTGAACGGATACGTATCCAACGTGAAGAAGGACAATATGCTCAGCACAAGCAAACACAATCTGCAAACCTAGGTGCATTTCAAGTCGAAAAGCAGTCCGAAGTTGGTATTGCTGGCGCTGATGCATTGGGACAAATGGGCGCTAATGGTTCGGGAACAGTTTCTCTGGGGGGCGATGTAGGCTTCAACCCAGCTGCTATGATGGCAGGAATGGCAGTAGGAGGCGCTGTAGGACAAAATATTGCTGGAGCTATGAATAATATGATGTCAGGCAACTCCCAACAACAGTCAGTTGTTTCACCTCCTCCGATTCCAAAAACTGCTTACCATATTGCTGTCAATGGACAAGCATCTGGACCTTATGATAGAAATACCCTAACACAAATGTCTCTATCAGGACAATTCCTCTCTTCAACCTTAGTCTGGAAACCAGGAATGCCAGAATGGATGAGAGCAGATACAGTTGATGATTTGAAAGAGTTGTTTATGCCTCCAGTTCCGCCAGTAGAATAAAAACAGTTCAAATTTGAACTGTTTTTTGTTTCTCACGATTTGCTAGACAAACCGCTATTGATTTTTTGAATGTTGCGGTAGGTGTGGTAGTAGATAACGCCTGAAATAACCAGATAGATGAGAGTGAATTCCCCAACGGCAGTCAGTGTCAGGCTGAGTATTTTTTCTCTTGGGAAAAATCCAGCTAAATTAGCCAAAAGTGCAAAACTCAGAATCATCACGCCAAAGTGGCTGACGATGGAGCGCAGGATGCTCCAGTCTCTTTGGAAGAAGCTTCCACTCCATCTGAAAATGGCTCCCATGATAAACCAGATAAGCATGCAGTAGAGCATGATGAGGGAAACATGGACATGCTGGCTCAAAAAGAAGTGGCCGATAGGAGAGCGAGGATGAAGCGGTAGATAAACTGGATTGTAAAAATAAGAAACAATCATGGAGAAGAAGAGACCAATGAAAATCCCTCCAATCCCTCCGAAAAAGAGTTCTTTAAGACGAGTTTTCATAATTGCAACCTTTCTTTGATAGATTTGAGATAACGGCGGGACGAGTAAGTCTGGTCACCGTTTTTCAGAAATATTTGAATCAGACCATTTGGAGTCAGCTTGAGATGGCTGATTTGTCGGCTGTTGATAATCTCCGATTGAGAAATCTGTAGGAAATAGTCCGGGAGGACCTGCAGCAATTGATAAAGAGCTTGTTGAGCTCGATAGCTGTCTTTTGCCGTTCGGACCTGAATATGACGATTTTCTGTATAGATTCGGTGGATTTCTTTAGCATCCAGCAGATAGATGTCGTCCTCTTTCTTGACATGAATCTTGTCCTCTTTGCCTAGATGTTGAGCAAAGTGGACCAATTCCTGAATAGTTTCTGTCATGAGGCGAGCCTCAATGCTGACGGAGTCTTCGGTGACTTGAGAATCGATTCTTAGCTTAACTTTCATAACTTCCTCCTTTCACCTTTATTAAACCGCAACTTGGCAGTGAAAACAAGCCCTTTTGTCTATGTGGCAGCTATTTGTGTCTATCTGGTTTGTCTTGAGAGCAGAGTGGTTGAGAAAAAGGCTGCCTTCTGATAGAAAAAGCCCAATGTGTTATAATAGATAGCAGAACAAATACGGAGAAAATGATGTCAAAAATTATCGAACTTCCAGAAATTCTAGCCAATCAGATTGCGGCCGGTGAAGTCATTGAGCGGCCTAGCAGCGTGGTCAAGGAGCTGGTGGAAAATTCAATTGATGCGGGTGCAAGTCAGATTATCATCGAAATCGAGGAGGCCGGACTCAAGAGTATTCAGGTGACGGACAATGGCGAGGGCATAGACCACCAAGATGTCCCTCTGGCCCTTCGCCGACATGCTACCAGCAAAATCAAGAAACAGGCGGATCTCTTTCGGATTCGAACACTGGGTTTTCGTGGTGAGGCCATTCCTTCCATTGCTTCTGTCTCGCGTTTTACCATTGAAACAGCAACGGAAGCCGGCCAGCACGGGACTCTACTGGTTGCCCAAGGCGGTGAGATAGAAGAGCACGAGCCTACCAGCAGTCCGGTAGGAACGAAAATCAAGATAGAAGATCTCTTCTTCAATACTCCAGCCCGGCTCAAGTATATGAAGAGCCAGCAGGCTGAGCTGTCCCATATCGTTGATGTGATCAATCGGCTCAGTCTGGCCCATCCGGAAGTGGCTTTCACCCTTATCAGCGACGGCCGAGAAATGACACGGACTGCCGGCAGTGGCAATCTGCGTCAGGCTATTGCGGGCATCTATGGTCTGGCAACAGCCAAGAAAATGGTGGAAATCTCTGCTTCAGATCTGGACTTTGAGGTGAGCGGTTATGTCAGTTTGCCTGAGCTGACTCGTGCAAATCGGAATTATATTACCATCCTCATTAATGGCCGCTACATTAAGAATTTCCTGCTCAATCGTGCTATTTTGGACGGCTACGGCAGCAAGCTTATGGTAGGACGCTTTCCACTAGCGGTCATCAATATCCAGATTGACCCCTATTTGGCTGATGTCAATGTCCATCCGACCAAGCAAGAGGTGCGGATTTCTAAAGAACGGGAACTCATGGCCTTGATTTCGCAAGCCATTGCGACCAGTCTCAAGGAGCAAGACCTTATCCCGGATGCTTTGGAAAATCTCGCCAAATCAACTGTTAAGCGTGCCAATAAGCCTGAACAGACCAGCCTCCCGCTTAAAGAAAATCGCCTCTACTACGATAAGGAGCAGAATGACTTCTTCCTCAAGCCAGAGGTGGCAGAGCAGCAGCTATCCTTTGAAGAATCATCGGAGCCTGTTCATGAAGCGACAGATGAAAAAGCAGAACCGCAACCGACTTCGGTCAAATTCGCAGAGAGAAAGGCAGTTAGCTATGACCAACTAGACCATCCAGAGCTAGACCAGGCCAGTCTGGAGCGAGCTGTGGATAAGTTGGAACAGGAAGAGAAGTCAAACTTCCCAGAGTTAGAATATTTCGGTCAGATGCATGGCACTTATCTCTTTGCTCAGGGCAAGGGCGGGCTTTACATTATTGACCAGCATGCTGCTCAAGAGCGGGTCAAGTATGAGTATTATCGGGAGAAGATTGGGGATGTGGACAATAGCCAGCAGCAGCTCCTAGTGCCCTATATCTTTGAATTTCCAGCGGACGATATGTTGCGAATCAAGCAGCGGATGGAGCTGTTAGAAGATGCTGGCATCTTTTTAGAAGAGTACGGATCCAATCAGTTTATCCTCCGCGAGCATCCCATTTGGTTCAAGGAAGAGGAGATTGAAGCCGGCATCTATGAGATGTGTGATATGCTTCTCCTGACCAAGGAAGTTTCCATCAAGAAATATCGAGCAGAGCTAGCCATTATGATGAGCTGCAAACGTTCTATCAAGGCCAATCACAGTCTGGATGACTACTCTGCGCGTGACTTGCTCTTTCAGTTGTCCCAGTGTGATAATCCTTACAACTGCCCACACGGCCGGCCGGTCTTGGTCAACTTTACCAAGTCGGATATGGAAAAAATGTTCCGCCGCATTCAGGAAAATCATACTAGCCTGCGGGAGTTGGGGAAATACTAAACTCTATAGAAGATAAAACAGCCCTAGTCATAGAACTAGAGCTGTTTTGAATTTTTGAGCTGAACTTGCGTTCCAGCAAGCAAATCAGCTAGATGGCGTTTGTCCTTGCGAAGTAGTCCCATCAGCAGAAAGATCAAGAAGAGAATCCCTGCTGAAGTTGACGAGAAAATTGACAGGGTATCTGCTTGATAAGCACTACGGATAGCTCCCATATGTCCCAGCTGCCAAGGGAAAAACTTGATAGCAGAGCGCAAAAGGTTGTGAGCAAAGCTCCTATGCTTGTAAACCAACTGTAAACCTGCCCAGCGCTTGCCAAAACTGCCTTTTCGATAGTCTAGCCAAGCAAAGATAACTGTTAGGGGCAGGACTGAGGTAGAAAAACCCAGAAGTTGGCTTTGGGCTTCAGTGAATGCAGGAATGCCCCCTAGAACCAGATTGTAAAAGCCCATAGCCAGTAAAAAAAGAGCAATGAGGTAGCCCGAGATGAAAAGCCAGTCTCCAAGCAGCTCTTTCAGACGAGTTTTTACAGGTATGGGATTGTCAGTTTTTAGTTTCATCTTGAGCACCTTCTTTCTTAGAATCCTCATCAAGGCCTATAAGCTTGTCCAGATACTTTTTCTTGATCTTTAGCGCCTTGTTAATAGCTATTGCGGATGCGATTAAGAGGAAGAAGGCCAACCAGACTAGGGCAGTGAATGTTGCTGGAAAGCTAGAACCTGCAAAGAAGAGAAAGATAGCCAGAGCTGATACAAAAATATACAGAACCTGCCAGAAACCATAAGATTTCACTTCCTTATAGTAGCGATCTTTTTCATCTTCCGAGAGGATGGATTTTATCTCTGGTTTGTCACTGTCTTCTAAAAGCAGATAATCCGTCGTCACCCGAAAAATCTTGCTCAGCTCTACAATTTTTTCCAGCTCTGGCAGCGCTTGGCCAGACTCCCACTTGGAAATGCTTTGGCGAGAGACATTGATTTGTTCAGCCAGTTTTTCTTGTGACCAGCCTTTTTCTTTTCTTAGTTCAAATAATTTATCAGCGAGTTTCATCGTGACGGCCTCCTTTTCTTTGTTAACTTTATCCTAACAGCTTTTAGTCATCTTGAGAATACAGCTTCCTGTACATTTTGTCAACCGCTGGTTGCACTTGAGTTTGCAGTTTTCCGTTAGAAAATATGATATACTAGATAGGCAAAATGATACAAAAAGAAGGAAGATTATGTACGAATATTTTAAAGGAATCATCAGTAAAATCACAGCCAAGTACATCGTATTGGAAGTCAACTCTATCGGCTATATTCTTCATGTAGCCAACCCCTATGCTTACTCAGGACATCTTCATCAGGAAGCCAAGGTTTATGTGCACCAGGTGGTGAGAGAAGATGCGGAGCTCCTGTACGGTTTTGCGACTGAGGAGGAGAAGCAACTCTTTCTCAGCTTGATTTCAGTCTCAGGTATCGGCCCAGTGTCTGCCCTAGCAATTATCGCGGCGGATGATAATGCTGGCTTAGTGCAAGCCATTGAGCAGAAAAACATCACCTACCTGACCAAGTTTCCTAAGATTGGTAAGAAAACAGCTCAGCAGATGGTGCTGGATTTAGAAGGCAAGGTAGTGGCGGCAGATGGTCCGTCAGAAAGTAAGGTACCCGTCCAGACTGTGGATAATCAGGAGCTGGAAGAAGCCATGGAAGCTATGCTGGCTCTGGGCTACAAAGCTGCTGAGCTCAAGAAAATCAAAAAATTCTTTGAAGGAACGACGGATACAGCAGAAAACTATATCAAGTCCGCTCTTAAGATGTTGGTGAAATAATGGGGATTGCTCGAATTAGTTATGCTGAAAGCAAAAATGTTAACAATAATATAGACCTAAGTTTTAGGAATGGTAAGATAGAAGATGTCTGGCTAGACTGTAAAACTTTTCCTTTGTATTGTAAATATTGTGAACAAACTCAAACGGAATTATTTTTACATATGTCGTCTCGATATGGTCAAGTAGGACCGATTCCTTGTGAATTTTGTAATCGTGATATAACGGTTGTAGATTGTGATACTTATGTTGATGGAATAGAGGTGAGTGGTGAACCCTGTTCCTTTCAACAACTCTATTTGTTAAGCGCAGATTACATTGAATGGTTTCAAGAATGGTACGGCATCTCGCTAACCACGGAAAATTTATCTGAAGGATGGACCCATTGGATGACTGTAGATCAGCTACGAGAACAGATTGAAACATTAACTGGAATAGAAACAGATAGTCAAGCAAGGTATCAAACAGATGAGAAATTTAACCCTCTGCCACCAGATATTAATCGTTGGATCAATTTATTAGATAGGTCTACGGTTCCCTTACCTAGCTATGTTTTAAAGATTGGAGAATAATATGACCAAACGCTGCGGCTGGGTAAAAATGAACAACCCCTTGTATGTAGCCTATCATGATGAGGAGTGGGGCAAACCCCTCCATTATGATCAGAAATTATTTGAATTGCTCTGCCTGGAGACTTATCAGGCTGGACTTTCTTGGGAGACCATTCTGAATAAACGTCAGGCTTTTCGGGAAGCCTTTCATTTCTATGATGCCCAGAAAATTGCTCAGATGACAGATGCAGATCTGGATGATTTGTTGGGCAATCCTGACATCATCCGTAACAAGATGAAGATTTATGCAACTAGGGCTAATGCCGAAGCTTTTTTGGCTGTTCAAAAGCAGTTTGGCTCTTTTAATGACTATATCTGGTCTTTTGTAGACTTCAAAACGATTGACAATCAAATTACGAACTACAAGGAAGCCCCTACTAAGACAGAGCTCTCAGAAACTATGTCCAAGGCGCTGAAAAAGCAAGGCTTCAAATTTGTCGGTCCTGTCTGTGTCTATTCATTCCTAGAAGCAGCTGGCCTTATCAATGACCATGAAAATGATTGTGATTGGAAGTAGAACAATGAAAACAAGAAAATTTCTCCTTATTTTTATTTATCTATATACCATTTTATTCCTAGGTGGAGGGTTGCAGTTGATTGGGATAAATTGGTTGATTTACCCAGTTTATTTCCTTTTATTTATCTTGGGAATCTTAGCTTATCGTGAAGAATTAAAGGAGCAGCTGGCCTTGATTCTGACCAAGAAGAAGGAATTTCTAAAAACGATCTCCTTGTATATGTTCTTTGTTTTCCTCCTGTCCATTGCCTGCAACCAGCTTTCAGTTCTGATTAAACAGAGTCTGGGCTTGCCATTGCAGGGGCAGAATGATGCTAGTATTCAAGGCGCCTTGTTGAAAAATCCCTTTCTAATCTTGGTTTTCGGTTGCTTTGTTGGACCGTTCGTTGAAGAGTTTTTCTTCCGCCGCTTTTTCCTAGGCACTTTCTTGGCAAAATTCTCTGACTGGCTAGGTATTGTGTTGACAACCTTTCTATTTGCCACCCTTCATATGCACAGCTGGGCCTTATCAGAGTGGGTGACAGCAATTTCCTATCTTGGTGGAGGCTTGCTTTACACTTTGCTGTATCTAAAAAAGGACAAGAATATCTGGTATCCAATTGCACTTCATTGTTGCAATAATATCATTGCTTTTATTATTTCATTTATTTTAAGATAGAAAGATGAAAGTAATGTATAATCAGCTAATTTATCTTTAGAGAGTAGGGAGAATGTAAATCATTTAAAATAGTGATTCCTTTTGTTTAATAAGAGACTGTAAAAGTATTTTGACACCTTGTCAAAGATTTCAATTTATCGGTTCCGTTTGTGTCTATTCATTCCTAGAAGCAGCTGACCTTATCAATGATCATGAAAATGATTGTGACTTCAATTTACATAAAAATACCGTTTGAGAAAGATTCTCAACGGTATTTTTCAATTTCTTCTTTTAGAGATTTTACTAGCTCTTTTTCATCGGCAAGTTGTAGTAGAGCAATCCCTTTTTTTATTAATTCGTTATCATTTTTGCAAATTCCAAGTCGAATCTGTGAAAGCCCGAGGGAATCATAACGTTTTTCTTTTTTTGACAAATCGTAAATGTACTTAGTAATTTCAGCGCATTCTCTCTTTAATCCATTATAAAGATAGATGGTAGAAAGGTTGACTAAGAGTCCAATTTGTAGATTATTCCCATTGCGAAATGATTGGTATTTTTTTATGCTATTTAAAATCTTTTGGGTAAATTGTTTGATATTTTCTAACGGGAAGAAATAAAGGATAGTAGAAAGAAGCCGAAAATCACTTTCATACCAAGTGTCCTGTTTTTCTAAATACGCCCAAATTTTATTGGTAGTAGCATTAATTTCTTTTGTCTCAGAAATTCCATTTTGTCTCAGATGAATAGTAATATTGATGATATCTAAAGCATGTTTAATCGGAATATCGGAATGTTTATATAGATATGCCTCGCATTCTCTCTTTAGTTGTAACAAACCTTTTGTCCCTACAATAGTCTCACCTTGGTTATAAAGAGAATTTAAAATTTTCTGTCTCTGACTAGGTTGATAATAATCACAAATGTATTTAAATTCTTCTAGTGTCATATCTATCTGGCGAAGTAAAAAAATCATGGTATCGAACTTTGGCACGACTTGCCCGCTTTCAATTCGTGCCAAAGTTGAGCGAGCTAAAAAATCTCCACAAATTTCTTCTTGAGTCAACCCTTTTGATTTCCTAATTTCTTTATAGATTTTTCCATAATCCCAGCGCATAAGAACCCTCTTTGAAAATGTTACTAAAAGCTACGTTTTGAGAAAGCGTTTTAAAATAGTATATCATGAAATAAAAAGGAGGGCAAAAATGAAAAAAGTGAAATACAATTCTATTTTATTGGCAATGACGCTAATAATGCTTGTAAATGCACTCCCATGGTGGTGGCCGTGGAGATAAGGTGGATAGGATAGAAGGGGAGTGAGTTCAATGTTCTAAATATTCAAATTCTTTAGGTTTTGGGCTAACTACTATGACTAGTATCGTTAGTGCAGAAGTAGCATATCCAGCCCCATATCCGATTATTGATGAATGGAATTATGGTGTGAATGATAACTATGGTTATTCTAATTACTATGTTAAATCTCCGAATAATATTGGTTCAAAATCTTCGATAACTAATCTTTGGGGAACTGTTAAGTCATCTGATTCTCAAAAATATGGATGGGCAATGTCAAGTTCAACAAAAAGTTGGAATGATGTTCGATTAAATGCACATTGGAACTACTTTAAATTTTAACAATAGTTTATGAAAGTTGGAAGACCCAATAATATTATAGGGTCTTTTATAATATAGGTAGGAGCTTATGAAATTAAAATTAGGTGTTATAGGACTCTTTTTTTGCTTAATTGCTGCCATTGGTCTGGTTAGTATTAGTGATACTCAAAAACCAATACCTTTACCAATTGATGGTGCCTTCTCCATTCAAGGGAAAAGCAATCTTTCTAATGAAGAAATATATCAAATGATTAGTGGCCTATCAGAAGAGAAAAAAGTTAAAATATACAAGCCGGTGGTTCAGAATTCAGGACAGTTGACTTATATAAATCTTGATGATGCCAGCCATGAACAATTAAAGTCTATACCGATAACAGGGATGTACTATACTCTAGGGGAAATAGATTCAAATGGTTTAAAAAAACTTACGTCTACAGGTCTGCAAGTAGTATATATGGCTTACCCTTGGTATATGGGAGGAATGATACAATTTACTGGCTCTTTAAGATTTTTGTTAATGATTTCAATTTACTTAACCTTATTAGTTGTTTTATTTGTTGTTAGAGCGAGAAAGATTAAAGAAGGGATGATAAGACGTTCTTTAGGATTGCCTGTGTATAACCTAAAAAAGGATTATTTAATTTCTGTTACTTTTGAGCTGATTTTAGTTGCTTTATTGATGGTTTTCTATGGCTCTTTTCTGGGGAGTGGTCTCTTCACCTATAGTTCCAAGTTATTCTTCTCTCTACTTCTAACCAATTTTATAATTTTTCAAATCATTGATCTCATCACCTTTGTTTTATTTTGGCTGACGATTCAGGTTGAAAAGCCTATTGAAATTATAAAAAATAAGGCCAAAAACAGCCTCATTTTTATCGTATGGCTTGCGGTTATTTCTAGCATAATAGTTGTTTCAGGAGTCTTTTTACGGGAAACAAAGGCTAGTCAATCAAAGATAAATATACAGATAAAGCATTTAGAACCATGGAGTGCAGTAAAAGATTGGAAAAGACTAGAGTTTTTGGGTATTGAAAATGAATCTGTTACTAATGGAGAAGAAGCAAATGACTCAGGAGCTAAGTATATAGAGATTGCTAAAGCCTTAAAAAAACTGGATTTTATATATATCAAATCATCTTCAGCCTATGTTCCAGATTTTATGAAAACTTCTCATGTTACAGAAGATTTTTCTAAGCAATTAAAAAGTGATGGGATAACGAATCCAGAGGTTAATAAAGAGCTGGTTTATATCAATCAAACAGGTGCTAAGGTACAAAATAAAGTTAATGGAACAAACTATCGTATTTTAGATAATAAAATAGCAACCATCTATATTCCTAATAAATTTAAAGAGAATAAGGCATCAATCGAGAATACGGTTGTAGCAGAACAATTTACTGGTACAAACTATACAAAAGATGATCTTACGGTGCAAGTCATTCCTGATGGGCAAGAATTTTTCTATTTCAATGAAAATGGCAGTAGTGTCCCTGAAAATAAAGATAATCTACCTTTGGAAAGTGTGACAAATAGTAAGAGTAATATAGTGGTTGTATTAGATACTGATAAAATGGTAGAAACTAACGATTTTATTTTGGCAAGCAATATCATATATAACTCACTTTTTAGTCCAGAAGCAATTAAGGAAATCAACGATTTGAGTGCTAGTTTGAATTTTTCAATCAATCCAGTCGAGGTTTACCAAACTGTGAAACTTAATATTCAATCTTTAGAGCACCAAATTCTCCTTTCAAAAATACTGCAAATAATTATTTGTGGAATTGTATTTCTACTCATTTATCAATATGCTCAAATGTTTGTTGCCTTAAAACAGAATGACTATGTCAAAAAAATCATTTTAGGCCTATCGAAAACAAGTATAGCCATTTCAAGTCTAAAATATTTTATGATAACGATTATAATGGTTATCTTATTGACATTTATCATGACTGGACAAATAGAGTTATTGTATATTGGTCTTGCTTCTTTAACGGTTTTAATGATGTCAATAATAATAAGTTTCAGAAAATTATCTGATAGATACACTCAAATTCTAAAAGGAGATGACTAATGACAATTGAAATTGTGAATGTTACAAAAAAATATGGCTCAAAAGAAATATTTACAGATTTAAATTTAACCTTTGAAGCTGGGAAAAGCTACGCCTTGATTGGCGGTTCGGGTTCAGGTAAAAGTACCTTGCTAAACATTATAGGAAGGCTAGAAAAAATTGACAGTGGAAAAGTGTTAGTTGATAAACAGGATATTTGGAAAACAAAAGAAAGAACCTATTTTAAAAATACTATTGGGTATGTATTCCAAAATTATTCTTTGATAGAAAACAAAACAGTATATGATAATTTAAAACTCCTCAATAAAGACAAAAAGATTATATCTGAGATACTTGAAAAAGTAGGCCTTTCTACGGACTATTTAAAACATAAAATATATGAATTGTCTGGGGGACAGGCTCAGCGTGTAGCTATTGCAAGAATGTTAATGAAACCGCGTAAAATTATTTTAGCGGATGAACCTACAGGAGCCTTGGATAGTGAGATTGGGAATGAAATCATCAACTTATTATTGAGTGAAGCAGCCGAGAATAATTATGTTATTATAGCAACACATGATCCAGCTGTATATAGTAAAGTTGATGTTATCGTTGACATAAAAGATATAGGAAGTCAGGCATGAAAAAGAAAATTTATATTAGTTTGCTACTAGTCATTGGAGTACTCGCAATCGTCTTAATTGGCAAACAAGTGATTAAAAAAGAAAATCCCAATAAACCTTCGGTGGATTTAACAGTCTATACAATCTCTTCGAATGATACCGAAAGATGGGATAAGGTAAGGCAAGTAGAAACAGAAGATGCTGTCTATCTAATATCTGTCAAAGAAGTAGCATCTTCAGAAGAAGTGTTTTCAAATATTATTGCAGATGGCACTACTATGGGGTTTGGGGTTAGTGAAGAAGAAGTTAAACAATTTAACAATAATTTAGGAACTACTGTAGTAGATGCTAAAAATAATAAATTGATTGGGATAGAATTCTTCACTTTTTCTGATGATGGCAAGGGATTTTCAGTAGCGAATTTTGATTACGGCAAAAAAGAGTTTAATAATCAAAAAAAAGAAAAGAAAGAGTTCTATAAAAAACTATACGAAGCGTTTAAAAAATAATTTATGATGACACGACAAACGCATAAAGACAAAAGTTCCAATAAATTTTTGAAATACAAAATCTAATCTTGATTCAGCTCATTTGTCAAAGGTAGCTGCAGTTTTACTTTCCTCTTTTTCTTTGCTTGTCTGTTCTCTTTCATAATAGTGCGACTATATTCCTTGTTTCATAGAAAAAATTCCTTGGTTTTCTAACATCCAAGGAATTTCGTTTAGTTATCCTTCTGCCTCCAAATCTTTTCCTTGATAAAGATGCGCAGCTCGTAAAAGAGCATGAAGAGAGTAGAGATGAGGAAGCCAGCCATAAAGATATGGTGCAAGTAAGCAAAGACACCAATATAAACCAAGATGGAAAAAAGGTAGAGAATGACTAGATAATGCCATTTCTTAGCCTTGCTGTCTTCGATGACCTTTTTTTCCAAGCGCTCATCCTCCTTGATGAGTGTGTCCAGACTGATATCAAACTCCCGACTGATAACGATGAGATTTCCAATATCAGGGATACCTTTTTCGCTTTCCCAGCGGGCAATGGCGGAGCGGGAAACCTTGAGTCTTTCTGCCAAAGCCTCCTGAGTGAGTTGATTTTGTTGACGAATATCTTTGAGAACTTGTGAAATTTTCATGATGATCTCCTTTCTTCAAATAAAAGTAGTTAGATGATTTCCTTTTTTCATCTTTATTATAAAAATAATGAAACCATTTGCCAATAGCATTTCCCTAACAATCTAGTTATTCTGCATAACACCAGTCATTCTTAAAAGTTTTCCACAGCATGTTGACAAGCTTGTCAAGGAGCTTGACAGCTCTTTTTATTTCCTGAAATGAAAATCAACTTTTTTAAGATTTTTTGTGATAAAATAAAGCCAATTCCGAATAGTAAGGTAGGAGGTTCTATGAAAGCAGAAATTATTGCTGTGGGCACCGAGATTCTGACCGGTCAGATTGTCAATACCAATGCCCAATTTTTATCTGAAAAACTGGCGAGTCTGGGGATTGATGTCTATTTTCAGACAGCAGTAGGGGACAATGAAAATCGTCTCCTCTCTGTTTTGGAAATTGCTCAAGGACGCAGTAATCTGATTATCCTGACAGGAGGCTTGGGGCCAACAGAGGATGATTTGACCAAGCAGACCTTGGCTAAGTTCTTAGGACGCGAGCTACTCTTTGACTCACAGGCTGTGGAAAAGCTGGATCGCTTTTTTGCTAGTCGGCCAGATTATGCTCGAACGCCCAACAATGAGCGTCAGGCCCAGCTGGTCGAAGGCTCAACTCCGTTGCCAAATGCGACCGGCTTAGCTGTCGGAGGATTGTTAGAAGCAGATGGAGTGACCTATGTAGTCCTGCCAGGTCCTCCAAGCGAGCTCAAGCCTATGGTCAATAACGAGTTGGTTCCGCTCTTATCCACAGGTCAGAAATTGTATTCACGGGTGCTGCGCTTCTTTGGTATCGGCGAGAGTCAGCTAGTGACTATTTTGGCAGAAATGATTGAACAGCAGAACGACCCCACCATTGCTCCTTATGCAAAGACAGGGGAAGTTACCCTGCGACTGTCCACCAAGGCTCTGAGCCAGGCTGAAGCTGATGCCAAGTTTGAGGCTGTGGAAAAGGAAATTTTGGGACATAAGACTTTTGAGGGACAGTCACTGTCAGAGATTTTCTATGGTTACGGGGATGACAATTCCTTGGCACAGGTGGCTTTTGAGTTGCTGAAGGGTCAAGGGAAGACGATTTCAGCGGCAGAGAGTCTGACAGCAGGCCTCTTTCAAGCGACTTTGGCAGATTTTGCTGGAGCCTCTTCCATTTTTTCAGGTGGCTTTGTCACCTACAGCATGGAGGAAAAGAGCCGGATGCTGGATATTCCGTTGGGAGACCTGGAGAAGCATGGAGTTGTTTCAGCTTTTACGGCAGGGAAAATGGCAGAGCAGGCTAGAAAGCTGACCGAAAGTGACTTGGCTGTCAGTCTGACAGGTGTGGCAGGCCCAGATTCACTGGAAGACCATCCAGCAGGGACTGTTTTTATCGGCTTAGCTAGTGCTGCTGGAACAGAAACTATTAAGGTCAATATTGCTGGACGAAGCCGGCGTGATGTGCGGAAAATTGCTGTTCTGCACGCCTTCAACCTAGTACGAAAAACTTTATTAAATAGCTGATTTTTGGTATAATGACGAAGATGGCCAAAAGACATTTTAGAAAAAACAGGAGAAATAAATGGCAAAGAAACAAAAAAAATTAGACGAAATCTCAAAGAAATTCGGCGATGAGCGCCAAAAAGCCTTGGATAATGCTCTTAAAAACATTGAAAAGGATTTTGGTAAGGGAGCCATTATGCGTCTGGGCGAGCGGGCAGAGCAAAAGGTTCAAGTTATGAGTTCTGGCTCTTTGGCCTTGGATATTGCCCTTGGTGCTGGTGGTTACCCTAAGGGACGTATTATTGAAATCTATGGTCCGGAGTCTTCTGGTAAGACAACCGTTGCTCTTCACGCAGTTGCTCAAGCACAAAAAGAAGGTGGTATCGCAGCCTTTATCGATGCTGAGCACGCTTTGGATCCGTCCTACGCAGCTGCCCTTGGTGTGAACATTGATGAGCTGCTCCTGTCTCAGCCAGACTCTGGAGAACAGGGACTGGAAATTGCCGGTAAGCTGATTGACTCAGGTGCGGTGGACTTGGTGGTTGTAGACTCAGTTGCAGCCCTGGTACCACGTGCAGAAATCGATGGCGATATCGGTGACAGTCACGTCGGTTTGCAGGCTCGGATGATGAGCCAGGCTATGCGCAAGCTGTCTGCTTCTATCAACAAAACGAAGACGATTGCGATTTTCATTAACCAGCTGCGCGAAAAAGTTGGCGTTATGTTTGGTAATCCTGAAACAACACCAGGTGGCCGTGCACTGAAGTTCTATGCTTCTGTCCGTCTTGATGTCCGTGGTAATACTCAAATCAAAGGAACTGGTGATGAGAAGGATACCAATGTTGGTAAAGAAACCAAGATCAAGGTCGTTAAAAATAAGGTAGCTCCGCCATTCAAAGAAGCCTTCGTGGAAATCATGTACGGAGAAGGTATTTCTAAGACAGGTGAGCTGATTAAGATTGCGACTGATTTGGATATCATCAAAAAAGCTGGTGCTTGGTACTCCTACAATGATGAAAAAATCGGTCAAGGATCTGAAAATGCTAAGAAGTACTTGGCTGATCATCCAGAAGTCTTTGACGAAATTGACCGCCAGGTTCGTGTACGCTATGGTTTGATTGAAGGCGATGAGTTAGCAGAAGCAGTTGGCAGCAAAGCTGACAGCCCTGTAGAAACGATGGAAGAAGTGACTCTTGATTTGGACGATGCCATCGAAATTGAAGAGTAATTTTGCAAAATAGGTCGCAAGACCGATGGTTTTTGTGATATAATAGACTACGATATTAGTATCGTGTAGCGAAAGGAGTACTTACATGATCACAATCTATACTGTCTCAAGTTGTACTAGTTGTAAAAAAGCAAAAACCTGGCTAAACGCTCATCAATTAACTTATAAAGAACAAAATTTAGGCAAAGAAGGCATCACCAAAGAGGAACTTCTGGATATTTTAACCAAAACAGAAAATGGTATCGCGAGCATTGTTTCATCAAAAAACCGCTATGCTAAGGGTTTGGGTGTTGACATTGAAGAGTTGAGTGTCAACGAAGTTCTTGACATCATCATGGAGACCCCGCGTATTTTGAAAAGTCCTATCTTAGTGGATGATAAACGTCTCCAAGTTGGTTACAAAGAAGATGATATCCGTGCTTTTCTGCCACGTTCTGTTCGCAATGTTGAAAATGCAGAAGCTCGTCTGCGGGCAGCTCTCTAATCTTTGAATATAACTGAAAGAGTCGGGAAGAGAATCTCGGCTCTTCTTTTTGTTCGGGTTGACAGTCGTCTTTAACGACTGGATGGATTGACAAGGAGCAGAACTGTGATACAATATCTCTGAGGAGGATGGAAGATGAAGAAAATTTTATTAGGACTGGGATTGAGTGTAGCACTGTTAGCAGGCTGTGGACATAAAAAGACAGAGACTAATTCGAATGCGGCTGACAAGAAAGAAATCAGCAATAATCTGCCTATCATTGATAATGCCAAGCAGCAGGAAGTGATTACTCGGACGCTTGTTTTTCCAAAGGATGAACGAGGAAACCAGCAGAGTCAGACAGTGACTTATCAGGGAGAGCATTTTAAACGCTTGGTTATTGAAAGGCTGACTGCGACTGATGATGAGATGAAAGAAGCCATCAAGCAAATGGGGCTGGAGGAAGCGCAGAAGTCGCTCAATGAGTCACTGGAGCAGGATGCAGACTATGTGCAGGCTCGTGGACTTCAAGGCTTCAGCGGCTCAGTGACAATTTTGAATGAGAACGAGCTGAAAATGACGTCCACTTATGATTTTGAGAGTTTAGATATCGAAAAAGCAGCGTCTATGCCTTATTTTCAAAATCTCAAACTCAAAGAAATGATTAAGCTGACGCCAGAAGAATACATCAACAATCTCCTGATGAATGGAGCAGAAGAGCAGAAATAAGCTGCTCTTTTTTATTACATTTTAATGACAGAGTGACAATCAGTTTGACAGCGCCGTTTTTATAATGATATGATAAAATCAGCTCAATATTGAAGGAGATAAGACATGAGAAAATTAATTGTCTTTTTGCTGGCAGCTTTGGCAATCTTAACAGCCTGCAGTCAGCAGTCAAATAATAATTCATCCTCACAGGGAGGGGCTGGAAAAGGAGATATTGTCACTAAGTCCTATAAAACTGAGAAGCAATTGGAACATGGAAAAGAAACCAGAATCTTAACAGTCAGCTACAGTGGACAGAAGTATGATAAGGTTATCCTGCATGTCAGCAAGGCTATTCCTGACAATATCAAGGAAGCTTTGTCAAAGCAGGATGTTTCCACTGTGAAGAAAGAAATGCTGTCTTTGATTGAGGAAGCACTGGGTCTGAAAGAAGCGGTGAATATCACCGGTCTTGACTTGAAAACAGATATGACAGCGGAAGAGATTTCTCTGGAGATGACTATCGATCCTGAGAATCTAGACTACGAAGCAGCCAAAAAGCTTCCAAACTACGCGCAGCTGTTTGAGCAAATCGAGACCCTGAGTCCGGAAGAATTGCTTAACAAGTTTAAGGGAAGCGACGGTGTGGAAGTGCCGTCTTCAAATTAGCAAGTTTCCATCCAGTTCTCTGAAGAGAGCTGGATTTTTGCTGGATTTCAGAGCCAGACTTCGGATAAATATTAGCTAAAGTTTATTGAAAAATTAGGAGAATTCGGGTGAATTAAATTTGTGAAAAGCCTATAATTATGCTATAATAGGGATATTCTAAAGAAAGAGGGTGTAATTGTGGGATTTACAGATGAAACAGTACGTTTTAATCTCGATGATTCAAATAAAAAGGAAATTAGCGAGACTTTGACCGATGTCTACAAGTCGCTCAATGAAAAAGGATACAATCCAATCAATCAAATCGTGGGATACGTACTCAGTGGTGATCCTGCGTACGTACCTCGCTATAACAACGCCCGCAATCAAATCCGCAAATATGAGCGCGATGAGATTGTTGAGGAGTTGGTTCGTTATTATTTGAAAGGACAAGGCGTCGATCTCTAATGAGAATTATGGGATTAGATGTGGGCTCAAAAACGGTTGGGGTTGCTATTAGTGATCCTCTTGGTTTTACGGCTCAAGGACTGGAGATTATTCCGATTCATGAAGATAAGGGCGAATTCGGCCTAGAGCGCTTGGGTGAGCTGGTTAAAGAGTATAAGGTTGATAAGTTTGTTATTGGCCTGCCTAAAAATATGAACAATACCAGTGGGCCTCGAGTGGAGGCCAGTCAGGCTTATGGCCAGCGGGTTGCTGAGCTTTTTGGTCTGCCGGTTGACTATCAGGATGAGCGTCTGACGACGGTGGCTGCTGAGCGCATGCTGGTGGAGCAGGCGGACATTAGTCGCAGCAAGCGCAAGAAAGTTATTGATAAGCTAGCCGCGCAGCTGATTTTGCAGAATTATCTGGATCGAAATTTTTAGAAAAGAAATGAAGGAGACACTAGTATGACACATGATCATAACCATGACCACGAGCATGAAGAGCGTGAATTAATCACCTTGGTTGACGAGCAGGGGAACGAAACTTTATTTGAAATTCTTTTGACCATTGATGGTAAGGAAGAGTTTGGCAAGAATTATGTTCTTTTGATTCCGGCTAATGCGGAAGAAGATGAGAACGGTGAAGTAGAGATTCAAGCTTATTCCTTTACTGAAAATGAAGACGGTACAGAAGGCGACCTGCAGCCAATCCCAGAAGACTCAGATGCTGAATGGGATATGATTGAGGAAGTCTTCAACAGCTTTATGGAGGAGTAAGACTGGCCTAGCCTCGTTTCCAGAAATGGACAAGCGCAGGCTAAATGCTAGCTAAACTTGACAGATGAAGGAAGTAGCTAAGAATTGGCTATTTTCTATCTCGTATCATAAAGATTAGAAAGAGGAGCGAGTTGCAATTCAGATTTGAATTCTGCTTCGCTGCTCTTTTTTGGGTAAGAAAATGAATGAAATTGAAGAATGGCTGAATAGCCGAATTGGGCTAAACTTTCGTTCGGGTCTAGGGCGGATGCAGCAGGCAGTGACTCTTTTGGGGAATCCTGAGCGGAGCTATCCAACGATTCATGTAACTGGAACAAATGGCAAAGGTTCTACTATTGCTTTTATGCGTCAGCTGTTTGCGGGGCATGGTCGAAAGACAGGGAGTTTTACTTCGCCTCACATGATTAGTATTCATGATCGGATTTGTATCAACGGTCAACCGATTGCTTCAGCTGACTTTATCCGTCTAGGTCAGCAGGTGCAAAAGATGGAGCAAGAACTGCTCAAAAGCCATGACCAACTGTCCTATTTTGAAATTCTGGCCTTGATTGCTTTTCTCTATTTCAAGGAGCAGGAAGTGGATTTGGCCTTGATTGAGGTAGGGATTGGCGGACTCCTGGACACGACTAATGTCATTAGGGGAGATATTGTGGTCATCAGCTCTGTGGGCTTGGACCATCAAGAGACTCTGGGAAGGAGCTTGACGGCGATTGCGGAGCAAAAGGCAGGGATTTTCAAGTCGGGGCGGCCAGCGGTCATCGGACCCCTGCCAGAGGAGGCGCGATTGGTTTGTGAGCAGCGAGCTCAGGAGCTGGGAATAGAACTCTATCAGTATGGTCGCGATTTTTCTCTGACGAATCAGTCTTTTTCCAATTCGACTATGACCCTATCAAATCTTGAACTGGGACTTAAGGGAGGCTATCAGGAGGAAAATGCAGCGCTGGCTCTGCAGGCATTCCTGCTCTTTATGCAGCAGCAGGGCTGGGAAATAGATTCTGCTAGGATTCGGACAGCCTTGCAGGAGACTTGTTGGGCAGGGCGTTTGGAAGAAGCCAGTCCAGGTATTTATCTAGATGGGGCCCATAATCTTCCTGCGCTGAAAAGGTTAGTAGAGTTTATCCAGAGCCAGAATGACAAAGAGTGCCTGCTTCTTTTCGGTGCTCTCAAGCGTAAGGACTATAGCGCTATGCTGGCTTATCTGCGAGAGGCTCTGCCAGATGTTAAGTTGACGGTTACTTCCTTTTCTGATGGAGATTCCCTTAGTCGAGCTGAAGTGGAAGGCTTCTTCTACATAGAGGATTATCGGCAGCTTATTCAGAATTTTAAGGAGAGGCAAAACGATAATCAGCTGCTTTTCATTACGGGATCCCTCTATTTTATTGCAGAAGTCAGAGCTTATTTGATAAGTTTATAAATTGACCGCCAGAGTCCCGCTTTGGTACAATAAAGACAGAAGAAAAAGGAGAATACTATGGCAATTTTTAAAAAGTTAATGTTTTCAGGTCTAACTGCTGTGGCTATTTTGGCCTTGGCAGCTTGCGGTTCTAATCAGAATCAGACGGCACCTTCCTCTCAGTCTCAGTCAGTTGCTTCCAGCAAGCCAGCGGAGTCTTCGTCAGTAGCTAGCTCGTCTAGTGCGGTCAATAACAGCTCATCTGCTTCTGCATCCTCTTCTGAGCAAGCAGCCAATGGTGAGCTTGATGGCAGCTATCAGACAAGTCATGAAGGCGATCAACTGACCTTACAGATTTCAGGAACTACTGGCCAGCTGACCAAGGTCGAGGCGGATGGTGAGCAGGAAATTGAACAGGTTCAGATTGATGCTACCAACCAGACCATGGTCATTGGAGATGATGTCAAGCGCTATCGCATTGAGGGCAATCAGCTGACAATTGAGGACCTTTCCCAAGAGCCTTATGATGATGACACACTGGTCTTTACCAAACAATGATGAAAGAGCCCTGTCTTGAATAGGGCTTTTCCTTTTATCAGCTGCGGACAGGGAGTGAATGTCTGAGGCAGAGCAGTATTCAAAAGCTGTGCTTGGTTTTTCATCAGCTAGAAATACGGTTTGCATCAATATAAACGTTGTTTTAAGGCAGTTTTACTGCTATACTAGAATATATGCAATGAGATAGGAGAGTTTATGACTTTCAGGAAGTTTCGCTTATTAATGTCAAAATACGGTTTCAGCATCATTATTATGCTATTGGAGCTGGTCTTTGTCTTTGTTGCGTTTTTCTATTTAAATGAGATTGCGCCCAACTGGCTGTCAGTGGTCATGATTGTTTTCCTGTATATTGGGACCATTTTAGCCATTGTCAACCGCAATATGCCGCCAGAGAGCAAGGTGACCTGGCTCCTGATTGCTGTGGTGCCGGTCTTTGGCTTCCTGCTTTATCTGATGTTTGGCGAGCGGCGGCTGTCTAAAAAGGAAATGATCCAGCTGGAAAATATGGACTCTATGAAATTTCGTGAGGACAACAGCTATGATCTCCGTGTCCAGCTGAAAAAGGAAAACAAGTCGGCTTACGGTATTATCAAGTCGCTGCTGAGTATGGACAATAATGCGGATGTCTATGATGGTACAGCTTCACGCTATTTTCCCATCGGAGAGGAGATGTTTGAGGCCATGCTAGCAGATCTGCGGGCTGCTGAGAAATTCATTTTTCTGGAATTTTATATCATCGATGAAGGGCTGATGTGGGACAGTGTTCTGGAAATCTTGGTCGAAAAAGCTGCCCAGGGCGTTGAAGTCAAACTGCTCTATGATGATATTGGCTGCATGGCCACTTTGCCAGGCGATTATACGCGTAAGCTACGCAAGATGGGCATCGAGGCTTATAAGTTTAACAAGGTGATTCCGCGAATGACGGTATCCTACAACAATCGTGACCACCGCAAGATTTTGGTCATTGACGGTCAGGTTGGCTATACTGGCGGCATCAATCTGGCTGACGAGTATATCAATCATATTGTTCGTTTTGGCCACTGGAAAGATGGCGGTGTGCGCTTGGAAGGTCGGGCAGTCAAGGCTCTGACGCGGCTCTTTCTCATGAACTGGTACATCAACCGTGGGGAAATCACAGACTTTGACAAGTACCATCTGGAAAATAAAGCTGTCAAAGGCAAAGGGCTTTACATTCCCTATGGCAGCGGGCCTAAGCCTATTTATAAGGGGCAGGTTGGCAAAACGGTCTATCAAAATATCATCAGTCAGGCTACGGACTATGTCTACATTACCACGCCTTATCTGATTATTGACTATGACCTGACGGAGGATATTAAGAATGCTGCTATGCGGGGAGTGGATGTCCGCATCGTGACTCCTTTCATTCCGGACAAGAAGCTGATTCAGATTGTTACCCGCGGAGCCTATCCGGATCTGATGGAGGCAGGGGTTAAAATCTTTGAGTACACGCCAGGGTTTATCCACAGCAAGAATGTGGTGGCTGATGATGAATTTGCTGTGGTAGGGACGATTAACTTTGACTACCGCAGTCTGGTGCACCATTATGAAAATGCAGTCCTGATGTACCATACGGAGAGTATCCCAGCTATCAAGGAAGATTTTGAAGCAATTTTTGAGGCTTCTGAGGAAATTCTTCCTGAAAATCTCGATAGCAGCTGGTATCGTCGCTTTATCAAAGAAATCATGCAGCTCTTTGCACCTATGCTCTAAGGCCAGAGGTGGGCAAATTCTGCAGCAATATACAGAAAATCTGAGGCAGAAGTCTCAGATTTTTTGCTTGTGCTTTTGCGAATCGCGCTGAGAGATGTTCTTGTTGTTCTCACTTTTATATGGGTACGGATTTTTGCTCTGTTTTTACGAATGTAAAAAATAAAGGAATTTTTTAAGATGATAATGGAGAAAATTTCCAGTCAGCCGCTTGCTTATGAAACGAGAGAATATCGCTGTTTTCGGGAATTGGAGGAGCTGGCTAGAAGCTACAATGCTCAGAAGAAGGGTCAAGAGAAAGCTGACAGGAGGACAGGAATTTGATATACTAGATGGGACTGATATCAAGGAGAATATTTTATATGCATGATACAACGGAAGAAAAAGTTTTAGAGGTTTCAGAGGAGCAGCTGACTAGGGCTGAAAGGTCTGAGCAAAAATTCATCAAGCCAGAGCCGACGCCCTATTTTTTGACGCTCTTGTGCAGTTTGGCTATCAGCCTACTGAGTGTGGTCAATCCTTTGTTGACCAATCTAGCAACGAATTTACAAAGCCAGAACCTCTATGCCGGCTGGGCCATGACTCAGGGGCAGGTGCCTTATTCGCAAATATATGGGACTAGTGGCCTGCTTTACTATCTGATGGCTTGGACCAGCAGTCTAGCTTTTGGGCAGCTTTTGTGGATGGTCTTTCAGACGCTGGCTCTGTGGCTGGCTGGACTTTTCCTGCACAAGACCTTGGTGCTCTTACAGCCTAAACAGGATTTATCGCGCAGCCTCCTGCTGCTCTTTTACCTGCTAGTCTTTGCCCTTGGATTTGGTGGCCTTTACTCTAGTATTTTTGTTCTGCCCTTTATTTTTTGGAATCTTTCTTTCTTGGTGCGCTATCTGCAGGATTCAATCAAGGATGAAAAGTTCATTCTTTATGGGGCTTTCGGAGCTCTTGCTTTTATGATTGATCCGGTTTCCAGCCTAGTCTTCTATTCTTTGACTGCTCTGGTGCTTTGGGTCTACAATATCGCAGCCAAGCGTGCGGCTCGAGGCTTCTATCAGCTTTTAGCTGGTCTCCTTGGCTTCTCAGTGATTTTTTATCCTATCGGCTATTTTACTGTTGCTAATAAAACCTTTGGCCAGGCTATCAGTCAGGTGACCTATGCTTGGGATTCCATCAGCTTGATTGGTAGTCATAGTATTTCTAATTTGGTTTATTATGGCTTGCTGACGGTTGGTCTAGGTTTCGTTTCTGCTTTGGGTGTCAATCTCTTTTCAAGAGAAAAGGGGCAAGCAACCAGCCTGCGCGTCTTGCGCTTTATCGGTCTGCTAGGGCTCTTCATTACGGTCTTTGCAGCTTTTATCCTGCCAGATCAAGGCAGTTATCAACTGCTTCCGGCTCTGCCTTTTGCCATGATTCTCTTTGCTTTGTGGTTCAATAAAGGCAAGCAGCAGGCACCGGGGCGTCACCGCCGGGATCGCCGTCGTCCTACCATGTGGACTTCCTATCTCTCAGGCCAGTTCTTTCTGCCGCTCCTAGCCATCTTTTATCTGATTGGCTATCCTTTGGTGAATGAGTATATCCTTTCCAGGGGTATATCTGCTGAAAGAAGTGAAGCGGCTCAGTATATTAAGGAAAAGACCAAGGATGGTGATACTATCTATGCCTGGGACACCTCGGCTAGTCTGTATCAGAAGAGCAGCCGCCTATCTGCCGTCTCTCTCTTGTCTCCAACTTTGTATGTGGGAACGGCTGAAAATCGTTTGGGTCTTCAGAAGGGACTTGAAAACAGCCAACCCAAGTATATTTTGGTTAACAATGATGTCAAATTGCTGTCGGATGTGAAGCAGCTAGTTTCCCAAAATTACAAGGAAGCTGACCTCAAGCTCGACCATTTCAAGCTTTATCAACTTAAATAGTAAAAAATCAATATGTTGTGTCTAAAGTTAAAAATTAACTTTTTTTCCACAACATATTGATTTTTAATTTTAACGTGTTATAATGAGACTTGTATCGACTTATTTAAAAAATACTGTTCTTTGGATGAAGAGCTATCGGAGAATTCCTAGAAATATCTCCCTAACTATCTGGTCTGAAGAGACTTGATTTGTCCTAAGGGCAGGAAAAGGAAGTGTTCATGATGATTTTAAGGGAAGAGAAGTTTGAAACTGCTCCAGCGATTTATGTGGAGAAGAGGGATGGCCGCAGGGTGGCTTTTGATGTGTCAAAGATCTATAAGGCTATGGTGCGGGCAGCTCAAGAAGTCGGTCCGCTGAATCCGATGCTGGAAGCCAAGCTAGAAGCTATCACAGACCGCATTGTGGCAGAAATTAGCAGTCGCTTCGCTAAGTATGTCAAAATCTATGAGATTCAGAACATCGTTGAGCATGAGCTTTTAAATGCCAAGGAATACGCCATTGCGGAGAACTACATCACTTACCGCACCCAACGGGATTTTGAGCGCTCAAAAGCGACAGACATCAACTTTACTATTGACAAGCTTCTCAACAAAGATCGTACGGTAGTCAATGAGAATGCTAATAAAGACAGTGATGTTTTCAATACCCAACGGGATTTGACTGCTGGGATTGTCGGCAAATCCATTGGGCTTAAGATGTTGCCGCCTCATGTAGCCAACGCCCATCAGAAGGGGGATATCCACTACCATGATTTGGACTACAGCCCTTATACACCGATGACGAACTGCTGTCTGATTGACTTTGACGGCATGCTGAAAAATGGCTTTAAGATTGGAAATGCGGAAGTAGAAAGTCCCAAGTCTATCCAGACTGCGACAGCGCAAATCTCGCAAATCATTGCCAATGTAGCTTCCAGTCAGTACGGCGGCTGCTCAGCGGACCGAATTGACGAAGTCTTGGCGCCCTATGCTGAGCTTAATTACCAAAAGCATCTCAAGGATGCGGAGCAATGGGTTTTGCCGGATAAGAAGGAAGAATACGCTTGGGCGAAGACCAAGAAGGACATCTACGATGCCATGCAGTCGCTGGAGTATGAGATTAATACTCTCTTTACCTCTAACGGTCAAACTCCTTTTACCTCGCTGGGCTTTGGTCTTGGGACCAATCGTTTTGAGCGGGAAATTCAGAAGTCCATTCTCAATATCCGCATCAAGGGACTGGGAAGCGAGCACCGCACAGCAATTTTCCCTAAGCTGATTTTCACCCTTAAGCGCGGGCTTAATCTCGAGCCAGGAACGCCTAACTACGACATCAAAGAACTGGCTCTAGAGTGTGCCACTAAGCGCATGTATCCAGATGTGCTTTCCTATGACAAGATTATCGACTTAACTGGATCGTTCAAGGTGCCGATGGGCTGCCGTTCTTTCCTGCAAGGCTGGAAGGATGAAAATGGTCAGGAAGTCAACTCCGGCCGTATGAATCTAGGAGTTGTTACTGTCAATCTGCCGCGGATTGCGCTTGAGTCCGAAGGGGATTTGGATAAATTCTGGGAACTCTTTAACGAGCGGATGAATATCGCTGAAGACGCTTTGGTCTACCGAGTGGAGCGGACCAAGGAAGCCAGTCCAGCCAATGCGCCGATTCTCTATCAGTATGGGGCTTTTGGCCAACGTCTGGGCAAGTATGATCAGGTTGACCAACTCTTTACTCACCGTCGTGCAACGGTGTCCCTAGGCTATATCGGTCTGTATGAAGTGGCAGCAGTCTTTTACGGTGGTGATTGGGAGACTAATCCTGAAGCCAAGGACTTTACAGTTGCCATTGTCAAAGATATGAAGCGCCGGGTGGAAGAGTGGTCCGAGCAGTATGACTATCATTTCTCTGTTTACTCGACGCCATCTGAAAGTCTGACCGACCGCTTCTGCCGCTTGGACACAGAGAAGTTTGGCGTCGTTCCGGATATTACTGACAAGGAATACTATACGAACTCCTTCCACTACGATGTGCGAAAGAATCCAACGCCTTTTGAAAAGCTGGACTTTGAGAAGATCTATCCTGAAGTGGGAGCCTCAGGCGGCTTTATCCACTACTGCGAATACCCTGTGCTGCAGCAAAATCCGAAGGCTCTGGAAGCGGTCTGGGACTATGCCTATGATCGAGTTGGTTACTTAGGTACAAATACGCCGATTGACCGCTGTTACAAGTGTAACTTTGAGGGGGATTTCACGCCGACCGAGCGGGGCTTCACCTGTCCAAACTGTGGCAACAGCGATCCCAAGACGGTTGATGTGGTCAAGCGGACCTGCGGTTACTTAGGAAATCCGCAAGCCCGCCCAATGGTCAATGGCCGTCACAAGGAAATATCAGCTCGGGTCAAGCACATGAATGGATCGACTATTAAGTACGAAGGAAATTAAGATGGGAAAGTATCAATTGGACGACAAAGGAAAGGCTCAGGTGCAGTGTTTCCATGAAAAACATTCGCAGGGAGGCAGTGGCAAAAAAGAACGATTGGCCAAACTGCGTCAGCAATTTTTAGAAAAGAACAAGAAACAATAGAAGTCAGAGTGGGGCGCAAGGCGGTCTCACTCTCTTCGTATCAGGAGGAACTATGGAGCTGAGACGACCAAAACTAGAAGACAAGGAAAAGATTTTAGAGATGCTGGCTGACTTTGAAGCGGTTGGCAGCCGGCAGGACGGCTTCTTTGGCGAAACTGATTTTGTCTACGAGGACTGGCTGGAGACTATTCAGCTAGCTGAGGCAGGTCTAGGCTTGCCGCAAGGTTTTGTGCCTTACATCCAACTAATCTCTTTTGCTGCGGATGGTCGGGCTGTGGGCTTTCTCAATCTGCGCTTGCGGCTCAATGACTATTTGCTCCAAGAAGGCGGGCATATCGGCTATAGTATCCGTCCCTCTGCGCGTGGGAAAGGATTGGCAAAAGAGCAGCTGCGACAAGGCTTGCAAGTAGCCAAAAGTAAAAATATTAAACGAGTCCTAGTGACTTGCGATGGTGACAATGAAGCCAGTCGAGCAGTGATTCTGGCTAATGGCGGAGCTTTAGAGGATATTCGAGGCGGGAAAGAGCGTTATTGGATTGATATAGATTGAGGAAAGCCTATGAAGTTACGACGACCAACTTTGGAAGATAAAGACGCGATTTTAGAGATGATTGCGGAGTTCGATGCAGCAAAATCCTATATGCACGGTGGCATGGGCTCCACTTGGAAGCGAGCAAAGGATTTTGCGGATTGGTTGCGAATTGTAGAGCAGCAGGAGGATACTGAGAATCTGCCAGAAGGCTGGGTTCCTGCCATTCAATTTTTATCCTTTGATGAGACTGGCTACCCTCTGGGCTTTTTAGCCCTGCGCTTGTCCTTGAATGACAAATTATTTGTAGAGGGTGGTCACATTGGCTATTCCATCCGGCCCAGTCAACGCAGAAAGGGCTTGGCTAAGTTGCAGCTAGAGCTAGGACTAGCAGAGGCTCGAAAACAAGGACTAGAACGAGTGCTGATTACCTGTGATGAAGACAACGAAGCTAGCCGTCGCACGATTCTATCTGCTGGCGGTGTTTACGAAAATACAATCGACAGAAGTCAGCGCTACTGGATAGAGTTAGATGGGGAGGTGTCATGAACAATCCCAAACCTCAAGAATGGAAAAGTGAGGAGCTGAGTCAAGGACGCATCATTGACTACAAGGCCTTTAACTTTGTGGATGGCGAAGGCGTCCGCAACTCCCTCTATGTCAGTGGCTGTATGTTTCACTGTGAAGGCTGCTATAATGCAGCAACTTGGTCTTTCAACGCTGGCATTCCTTATACCCAAGAGCTGGAGGAGCAGATTATGAAAGACTTGGCGGAACCCTATGTGCAGGGGCTGACCCTCCTAGGCGGCGAGCCTTTTCTCAATACAGGCATTCTCCTGCCCTTGGTCAAGCGGATTCGGAGAGAGTTGCCGGACAAGGATATTTGGTCCTGGACGGGCTACACCTGGGAGGAGATGATGCTGGAAACGGAGGATAAGCTGGAGCTGCTAAGTCTGATTGATATCCTAGTGGACGGCCGTTTTGACCTTACCAAGAAGAATCTCATGCTGCAGTTCCGCGGCTCTTCCAATCAGCGCATTATAGATGTGCAGAAGTCGCTTCAGTCAGGCCAGGTCGTCATCTGGGATAAGCTGAATGATGGCCTCCAGGCCTATGAGCAAGTTGACAGAGATAAGATACTTTAAAAAACAAGCAAAATACTGATATAAAAGAGGTTTCACCTCTTTTTTCTGTTACCAAGAACAGTATAAAATATTGGTTTTTCGAGAAGGGGGAAGGAATTTACTGAAAATTAATACAGACTGTCCTTTTTTGTCAACAAAATTTGAAAAAAACTAAAATATTTTTAAATATTTTAGTGTATCATAATGCATTTATGATATAATAAAATGTATTTATATCTCAGGGGAGAAAAAGGGAGAATTATGAATCAACATAGGAGAAATGTGCCTGCTTCTAAAAAGGGGAAGAAGCTTAGGCTCTTTAATGCAGCTTTACTGACATTGGTAAGCTTGGTCTCAGGTTTGCTGGTTTTTTCTATATTTAAAAATAATGTTCTGGCGTTTCATCACCTGAACCTTATTTTGTCTGCTCTTTTGGCGGCTGTTATTTTACTGGCAGCCTTCTTTATATGGAAAAATAAGTTCAAAGTCCTGACAACTTTACTTTTGCTTGTGATCTTGCTGATATCCTCAGGAGCCATGTACGGGGTTAAGGAGTTGATGGACTTATCTAGAGGTGTGAACTCCACTTCAAATTACTCTGAAATTGAAATGGACGTTTATGTCCGGGCAGACAGCGATAAATCAGATGTGACTCAGCTGCAGAAGCTGACGGCTCCGACTGAAAATGGAGACAAGGACAATGTAACGGCTCTTCTGGACCACATCAAGAAGACTAAAAAGACAGAGCTCACTGTAGAAAACAGCTCGTCATATATCGCGGCCTACAATGCCCTCATCAATCAAGAGGCGGAAGCTATTGCCCTTAATAGCTCGTTTGGAGATATGCTGGCTTCTCACGACGCTGACTATGCTTCAAAGATAAAGAAAATCTATACTTATAAAATTACTCGTCAGGTAGAGACCGGCAAGCGCAGCGATGATGCCAATGCGGATGTCTTTAATATCTATGTCAGCGGTATTGACACTTATGGCTCTATCTCATCTGTCTCTCGTTCCGATGTCAATATCATCATGACGGTCAATCGCAAGACCAAGAAAGTCCTCTTGACTACAACTCCGCGTGATTCTTATGTAGCCATTGCGGATGGAGGGGCTGGGCAGATGGACAAGCTGACCCATGCAGGGATTTATGGAGTAGATGCTTCTATCCACACGCTGGAAAATCTTTACGGCATTCGCATTGACTACTATGTTCGTCTGAACTTCACTTCCTTCCTCAAGCTGGTAGATCTGCTGGGTGGGATTGATGTTGAAAATGACCAAGAATTTACCAGCCGACACGGCAATCATCATTTCCCAGTAGGGAAAGTCCATATGAACTCAGATCAGGCACTTGGCTTTGTTCGCGAGCGCTACTCTCTTCAGGGAGGCGACAATGACCGCGGAAAAAATCAAGAAAAGGTTATCGAAGCAGTCATTAAAAAGCTGACTTCAACCAGTGCTTTGAAGAACTACAACGAGATTATTTCCGGCTTGCAAGATTCTATCCAGACCAATATGGAGCTGCCTGTTCTTATGAATCTGGTCAATACCCAGCTGGAGTCAGGCGGAAACTATCAAGTTCAGTCACAAGCCATCAGCGGAAACGGACGCATGGATTTACCATCCTACGCTATGCCAGATTCCAATCTCTACATGATGGAAATCCAACCGGAAAGCCTTGAGAAGGCGAAGGCAGAGATTCAGCAGGTAATGGAAGGGAAAACACCATGATTGACATCCATTCTCATATTATCTTTGATGTGGACGACGGTCCTAAGACCTTTGAGGATTCCAAAAAACTGCTGGAAGAAAGCTATCGACAGGGAGTTCGAACCATCATCTCTACTTCTCATCGCAGAAAGGGTATGTTTGAAACGCCTGAAGAGACCATTAGCGCTAACTTTAAAATGGTGAAAGAACTGGCAGAGCTTGTAGCTCCTGACTTGACGGTTCTCTATGGGGCAGAGATTTACTACACTAGTGATGTGGCGGATAAGTTGGAAAAGGGGATTTTCCCCAGTCTAGCTGGTACACGCTATGTGTTGATTGAGTTTAGCATGGCGACGCCTTATAAGGACATTCATAAAGGCTTGGCTCAGATTCTGCGCTTAGGTCTAACCCCAGTTGTGGCTCATATCGAGCGCTATCACTGCCTGGAAAATGATGAAAAGAAGGTACAGGAACTCATTAATATGGGCTGCTATACTCAAATTAATAGCTCCAGTGTTCTAAAGCCTAAGCTGCTTGGAGACTCGCATAAATTTATGAAAAAACGGGCTCAGTTCTTTTTGGAGAAAGACTTGGTCCACTTTGTTGCCAGCGACATGCACAATCTAAGCCAGAGACCGCCCTTTATGAAGGAGGCCTTTAACATCGTCGCTAAGAAATACGGTTCCCGCCGGGCAGAAGCCCTCTTTGGCGGTAACCAAGCATTATTATTGAAAAATGAATTGATTTAGGGGAAAAATGGAAAAACAAGAAAAGCAAATCGTAGAAATCGATATTTTGTCCTTGCTGAGAGCCTTATGGCTGAAAAAATTCACCATCGTGTTGGGAGCTGTGCTCTTTTCTTTGCTGGCTTTTGGCTACAGCGTCTTTATTGCTAAGAAAATGTATCAGAGTACCACGCGCATCTATGTGGTCAGCCGTCAGAACGAAACGCAGGCAGCTTTGACTAATCAGGATCTGCAGGCGGGTTCTTACCTCGTTAAGGACTTTAAGGAAATCATTCTGTCACAGGCGGTTCTATCACAGGCAATTAGTGAGTTGAAACTGCAAACGTCACCAAGAGAGCTGACACGTCACATCACCGTTTCCGTTCCGGCGGATACTCGTATCGTTTCGATTACAGTTAAGGATGACAATCCAGAGGAAGCGGCTCGCATTGCCAATGCCTTTCGTAATATCGCCGCTGAGAAAATCATCGAGGTGACAAAAGTTTCTGATGTGACAACTTTGGAAGAAGCAACAGTCCCAGCAGAGCCTTCTTCACCAAATATTCGGCGTAATGTTATCTTAGGATTTTTAGGGGGCAGCGTCCTGATGTCGATCTTTATCATCGCTGTAGAAATCCTGGATGACCGGGTGAAGAAGCCAGAGGACATTGAAGAAGTCATGGGCTTGACGCTGTTGGGCGTTATCCCAGATATGAACAGAATGTAAGGGAGAGAAAATGGCAACCTTAGAATTAGTTAGGAAAAAAAGAAATCTTGTCAAACTAACCGAGGAATACTATAACGCTCTGAGTACTAATGTACAGCTGAGCGGCGCCAATATCAAGATGGTCGAAATAAGCTCGGTGACGGCAAATGAAGGAAAGTCTACAACCTCAGTGAATCTCGCGGCCGCCTTTGCCAGAGCTGGTCATAAGACCTTGATGATCGATGCGGATATCCGCAACTCAGTCATGTCCGGTGTGTTTAGCAGTCAGAGAAAAGTATCAGGACTGACGGACTATCTGTCAGGACAGGCTGCCCTGCATGAAGTCATCAACGATACAGATCTGGACAACCTAGATGTGATCTTATCTGGTCCAGTATCACCTAATCCGACGGGGCTTTTGCAAAGCAAGCAGTTTGATGCACTTTTGACTGACTTGCGTGTCCGCTATGACTACATCATCGTAGATACTTCACCGATTGGTCTGGTTATTGATGCGGCTATCATCGCTCAGAAATGTGATGCTAGCTTCTTGGTGACACAAGCAGGACATATCAAACGAAAAGCAGTCATGAAAGCTAAAGAGCAGTTGGAACAAACAGGAACTCCTTTTTTGGGTGTTGTCCTCAATAAATATAACATTGATTTGGAGCGCTATGGTGCCTACGGAACTTATGGGGGATATGGCAGCTATGGCAATTATGGGAAATAGGGAATAAAGAGTTTTAGGATAATTGGGAGATTAGGAACATGACAAGAGCGAGAAAAAGAGTCATCTTAATTATTGTTGATATTATTTTGCTCAGTATAAGTCAGGGGATTTCAAAATTCTTCTTAGCAAAATATGTCGGGATAACGGATTTATCTTTTGTCTCTATTTTAATGGGGATTATTGTACTATATTTGACATTTGCAACACTATCGAATGTCTTTTCTACGATTACAAGGTATACAGATTACAAAACAATGTTTCGAGTAGGGGGCTCAATTTTGGGAGCTTACTTGATTGTATACATTGCAGAGAAAATTTTCTACGAATCCACAAACAGTAGATATATTGTTCTTTCTATGCTGCTATCGTTTTTGTTGGTTATTGCTTCAAGGCTGACTTGGCGGGAGATTCATGAATTCGTGCAGCACCCTTCAGCCTTACTGGGTAAGAAAGTAGATGGGACAAAGACCCTTGTTGTTGGTTCAGGGGATGGTGCTAGTCTCTTTATCAAGACAGCCCAGCAAAAATCAAAAGATTTGAAGATAGTCGCGATTGTGGATGATGATAAGAATAAGCAAAATACGTATCTTCATGGAGTAAAAGTTGTAGGAACAACTGATCAGATACCTGAAATTGTAGGGAATTATGAAGTTGAACAAATTGTCATTGCCATTCCTTCGTTGGCTCCGGATGATTACGAGCGAATCGTAGAGTACTGCCAACAGACGGAGGTCAAGGTCAATGCCATGCCTAAGTATGAACAGGTAATTACGGGGAAACTATCTGTCAGCAAACTTCAGGAAATTGATATTGCAGATCTGTTGGGGCGTAAAGAAGTTAAGCTGGATCAGCAAAGTTTGAAATCCAATATTAAATGCAAGACAGTGCTTGTTACGGGGGCCGGTGGGTCTATCGGCTCGGAACTTTGCCGTCAGATTGCTCAATTTTGCCCAGCTAGGCTCCTGCTTCTAGGTCATGGAGAAAATTCCATTTATTTGATTCATAAGGAGCTGTCAAGCCGTTATAAAGATGATATTGAGTTGATTCCAATCATTGCAGATATTCAAGATAGAGAGAGGATTTTCCATATTATGGAAACCTATCGTCCTGATCGAGTGTATCATGCAGCGGCTCATAAACATGTTCCTTTGATGGAGTACAATCCGACAGAAGCAGTCAAAAACAATATCTATGGCACGCGAAATGTAGCAGAAGCAGCAAAGGCAGCTGGTGTCGCGAAATTTGTTATGATTTCTACAGATAAGGCGGTCAACCCGCCTAATGTTATGGGGGCAACTAAACGTGTAGCAGAAATGGTCGTGACCAGTTTAAATGAAGAAGGAAAGACTCTTTTCTCAGCTGTCCGCTTTGGGAATGTTTTGGGCAGCCGAGGTAGTGTTGTTCCTTTGTTCAAGGAGCAGATTGCCAAGGGAGGTCCTATCACCGTGACGGACTTTCGAATGACACGCTATTTCATGACGATACCAGAAGCCAGTCGCTTGGTGATTCAGGCTGGAGCCTTGATGCAAGGGGGAGAGGTTTTTGTCTTGGATATGGGCGAGCCTGTGAAAATTTTGGACCTAGCTAAAAAGATGATTACGCTCAGCGGTCATACTGAAGAGGAGATTCAGATTCAGGAAGCAGGCATTCGACCGGGCGAAAAGCTTTATGAAGAGCTCTTGTCTGCCAAGGAAAAGGTCAATGATCAAGTCTATGAAAAGATTTTTGTAGGGAATGTTCAGTCGTTGCCCAAGACCGAGGTGGATTCCTATGTGGACTCTCTTCTGTCTCTTGGTGCAAATGACCTCAAGGACAGCCTGGTAAAGTTTGCACAGCAATAAGTTTTTAGGATAATCATGTATAAATTTTTAAAACGAACATTAGATATAGTCTTGTCATTCTTAGGAATGCTTGTCTTATCACCATTTTTTCTGCTTCTAGTACTTGCTATTAAATTGGATTCGAAAGGACCAGTTTTGTTCAAACAGAAGCGGGTCGGTCTGCATAAGAAACACTTCTATATTTTGAAATTCAGAACGATGCGAATTGACACACCTAAGGATACTCCAACTCATTTACTTGAAAATCCTGAGCAATGGATTACAAAGGTTGGGAAATTTCTAAGGAAGACATCTCTGGATGAGTTGCCTCAGATTTGGAATATTTTTGTTGGTGACATGAGTATCATAGGTCCAAGACCGGCTCTTTGGAATCAGTATGATTTGATTGAAGAGCGAGACCGTTATGGAGCAAATGATGTTTTGCCAGGTCTGACGGGATGGGCTCAGATTCACGGGCGAGATGAGTTGCCGATTGCCAAGAAAGCTGAATTGGACGGCTACTATGTTCAGCATTTGTCGTTTGGATTAGATGTCCGCTGTTTCTTTGGCACCATTAAGAGTGTGGCCAAGAGCGAAGGTGTTGTCGAAGGCGGTACGGGAAATATGGAAAAGAAAGATTAAAGGCTGATGAAAAGAATATTAATTACGGGAGAGGGTAGCTATATCGGCCGGAGCTTTAAGAGGTATGTTTCCTCACGGGAGGATGTTCAGGTTGATGAGCTGGACGTCCGCGGAGAAATCTGGAAGGAGAAAGATTTTTCGTCTTTTGATGTAATTTTGCATTTGGCGGCGATTGTCCATATCTCCAACCCATCAAAAGAGATGGAATCGGTATATAAGCAAGTTAATACTCAGCTACCTTATGAATTGGCTCAAAAGGCTAAACGCGAAGGTGTCAAACAGTTTATCTTTATGAGCAGCATGAGCGTCTATGGCGAAGTTTTGGGAGACCGGGTTATCACAAAGGATACACAAGAGCGTCCTGATTCTTTTTATGGCAAAAGCAAACTAGCTGCTGAGCAACTTCTGGCGGAATTGGAGAGCGAAGATTTCAAATTGGCAGTTTTACGGCCGCCCATGGTTTATGGTCATCAAGCTAAGGGAAATTATAAGCGACTGTCAAAGTTGGCTCAGAAGCTACCAGTCTTCCCTTTGGTTCAGAATGAGCGTAGTATGATTTATATTGATAACCTTTGTGAGTTTATCAGACTGATTGTTCAGAATCAAGACAGCAGTGTTTTCTATCCTCAAAATCAGGACTATGTCAACACCTCTCAGCTAGTCAAAGAAATAAAACGGACTCATGGTCAGAGAGTAGTCTTGCTGCCAGCATTTAACTGGATTTTAAAAAGACTATCCCGCCATGTTTCGACTCTGAATAAGCTATTTTCAGATTTAACTTATGAAAAAGAGATGTCTAGCTATCCTCAGTCTTATCAGGTGGCAAATTTTAGGAGGTCTATTGAGAGGACGGAGAAGGGAAACTAGTTTAGGATGATTGGGGGGATTGTTAGTGAAGTTTTCGGTATTGATGTCTGTCTATCAGAAAGAGAATCCAGATTTCTTAAGGAAGAGCCTAAATAGCGTTCTTATAGAGCAGAGCCGCAGGCCAGATGAGCTTGTCCTTGTAGAGGATGGGCCGCTGACAGAAGAGCTGTATCAGACGATTCAAGATTTCAAGGAAAAATTTCCAGAGATGAAAGTTCTACCCTTAAAGGAAAATGTCGGATTGGGAGAAGCTTTGCATCGGGGAGTTGAGGCTTGCTCT
Source organism: Streptococcus sanguinis (assembly GCA_963549775.1). Lineage (GTDB taxonomy): Bacteria > Bacillota > Bacilli > Lactobacillales > Streptococcaceae > Streptococcus > Streptococcus sanguinis_Y. The sequence goes on from CAUUZZ010000004.1 coordinate 124,555, forward strand.
TATGACTGGATTGCTAGAATGGATACAGATGACATTGCGACACCGGACCGTTTCCAGCAACAAGTGGACTATATTGAGCAGCATCCGCAGTTAGATGTTTTGGGTGGCAATATCATAGAATTTGACACGGAACCAGATCAAATAGTGGCAGAGAAACAAATGCCGCTTTCCCATGAAGAGATTATCAAAAGGTTGCAGCGGAGAAATCCTTTCTGTCACATGACAGTATTTTTTAAGAAATCATCTGTTTTAAAAGCAGGCAATTACAAGCCCTTGCCTTTAGTGGAAGACTATTATCTTTGGGCGAGAATGGCTGCTCAGGGCTGTCGTTTCGCCAATCTTAATCGGGTCTTGGTTTATGCTCGAGTTGGAAATGGCATGCATACGAGAAGAAGCCAGACAGAGCAGATTGCCAGCTGGAAAGTAGTCAATACTTTTATGTTGTCACATGGCATGTTGAACCGAGGGCAATATTATCAAAACATGTTGATGATTCGTGCTTTTGTGGGAACGCCTATTTGGATAAAAGCGTTTATTTATAAGTATCTGCTTAGAAGAAAGTAATGACTTTATAGACAGAGCAGTCTAGCTTAGATAGGGAGAAAGCTAGAAGTTAGGGGGATATAGGATGAAAAGTTTAGGAAGGAGGGAGAAATGATTTCTGTCGTGATGGCGACCTATAATGGGGCGGATTTTATTTTGGAGCAACTAGACTCTATCCGCACTCAAAAGCTGAAGCCTGATCAGGTCATTATCTGTGATGACTGTTCGACAGATCAGACAGTGGTACTAATCAAGGATTACATCACCAAGCATCAACTGACTGATTGGCAGCTGATTGAAAATCAGGAAAATTTGGGTCATTATCAAACTTTTATAAAATTAGCGAGTTTGGCTGAGCATGATATTGTTTTTTTCGCTGATCAGGATGATAAATGGCTGCCTGATAAAACAGCTGCCTTGCAGAAAGTACTGTTAGAAACAGGTGCTGCTATGGTGTATGGCCAGTCTTACTTGATTGATCAAAATGGTCAGGTCATCAAGGAGCCCAAGGTTTCAGGAGAAAGGCAAGAAAGAAATCTAGCTTGGCTTCTGAAAAAATGGCCGTCAGGTTATCAGACAGCTTTTAGAAAGTCGGTACTGGCTGATATCTTGCAGCAGCAATATACGGATTATCCTGGATTTGATTATCATGATGTTTTATTTGGCATGCTGGCTCCATTGTATGGAAAAGTTGTTTGCTTGGACCAGCTTCTAGATCAGCATCGCATTCATCAGGCGAATGTAACCCAGTCTGCGTCGTCGCTTAGTTTTAACAAAACAAGGTTATCTAGGATTAACTATTTACAGAAGGTCATCAGTCGCTATGAGTCTGTGAAAAAAATCGCAGAGGAGCGACAGATTTCTGAGGCGGATCATCGCCAGGTTACTAGGGCTTTGGCCTTGACCAATCTTAGACTGAAATTATTACAGTCTAGAAATCCATTTTGGGCTTTGGGCCTAATGTTTCAAATAAGGGAGTATCGAACAATAAAAGATTTCATCAGTGATTTGGTATACACCTACTCACTGAATGGACTTGCTAGGAGATTATTGAAAAAGTTTGGGAGGTAAGAAAAATGAGAGGAACCAGTAAGATTGAATGGGAGTTGGCTTTGGGAGAACGCTTCAGCCCCATGTATCAGAAAATTACGGATGATAAATTAAAGGTTTTGCAAAAAGCCTATTTACAAATGTATAAAAAATTTGATGCAGAGTGTCGTCGGCATCATATTCATTCCTACATGGTTGCAGGGACCTTGATTGGTTCTTTGCGACATGGGGGCTATATCCCTTGGGACGATGATATCGACTTAGTGATGTTCCGAGAGGACTACAATCGTCTGCAGGAAATCTTTGCGGACAGCGAGGACTTCGAGTTGATCTCTCCTGCGGATGCGACAGACAGTGTCTTTAAGGTTCTAAAGCTGCAGAGCAAGTCACTGACCTATTATGATGTTTTGGGAGAAGGTTTCAGTAAAAAGAAACATCTTTATCTTGATATGCTGCCAATTGACTTTGTCCCAGAGAATAACATGCTTCGCAAGCTCAAGGGTCTTCTATTCAGAGCCTTGGATTTGTCACACAATAGCTCGCGCTGCTATACGAAGTTTACTCCGCATCTGACCTATATGGCTAAAGAATCCAAAGAACTCAGACAAAATCTTTGGATCAGAAGACTGATAGGCTTCCCTTCTTTTATCATGGGGCCGGCTAATATGTATAAGTTGATGGAAAAACTCATCCAGTCTAATAAGAAGACTTCAAAAATAACAATTGCTTATGGTGTCAAAGGCTATTTGGGAGAGACAATCGATTATGAAAGTTTCTATCCAGCTAAGAAGTATTCCTTTGAAGGCTATGAGTTCGATGGACCTAATGATGCGGACAAGTATCTGACTAATCGCTACGGTGATTACATGACGCCGCCTGAAAGAAAAGAACAGACAGAACGTCATGTCAGACTGAGAGATAATTGGGTTGAATTAATAGAAGGAAGATAATGGTTTTTTTACTAATTTTGGGAGGCCTTTTCCTATTGTTTTTGACAATCAAAACAGTAGGAAGAGACTACGCTAACCCGGCTTTTATATATCTGGCAATATGGATGATAGCAAGCATTTTTACTGCATTTTATTCATCCAAATGGGGAGAGGGACTTTCTCTGATAACGGTCACAGTTATCTTTGTTGGAAATGCCATTTTTTTAATGGGAGTCCTGTTATCATCGAATTTGTTTGCTGAGAAAAAGTTGGACGCCAAACCTAGTCAAATAAAGGTGAGTACTTTTTTCATTATTTTAGTTCTCTTATTTTTGGCTTATGCGGTCAGGTTTATTTATTCCGATTTGCTTTACTTGGCGGCGCAGAGCAAGCAGGTACCGGGGGGATTGTTTAAAACCATTGAATTGGCTCGGCATATGACTACAAATTATGATTTCTCTCTTAGTCGTCTTAGCCTCAATTTGTTGCGGGTTAACTTTTCCTTAGGAATTGTTTTCTTCTACTTTTTCTGTGAGTCTCTTTTTTCGGGAAAAGATGGCATTTTTTACAAGGGCAAGTTACTGCTGGTTAGTCTGATTTCTTTAGGTGTTTCCCTCTTGTCTACCGGACGTACGGAGTTGCTGGGCTTGGTTGCAGGCTATGCTATTGTGTATATGCTGTTTTTCTCGAAGTATTATTCGTGGAGAGACAGCAGGTATGGTGTGAAGCTTTTTCGCTCTTTGCTGATAATTGGCTTTGTATTCCTTGTCTTATTTATGGCGGTCGGAACCTTTGTTCTCAATCGAGTGGATAGTCGGGCGGAGTTCGGAATTTTGGATAATTTGGTTAAATATATGGGTTCACCCATTCAGGCTTTAGACTATTATCTGAAAAATCCTACTCTTTATAGCGATAATCAAGTCTTTGGAGAAAATACTCTTATTGCTATCTATGGAACATTGAAATCCCTCGGTCTGTCTAGCCATGAGCTGACACCTTTCTTGCCTGTTGTTCATTTCAACGACGATAAAACCAATGTTTACACAATTTATTACTACTTTATCAAGGATTTTGGCTATTTCTCAGTCCTTATCTTTCAGCTTTTATATGGCTTCTTTTACGGAAGTTTCTACTATTCTATCAAAAAACGCTATTTCACCCCGCTAAAGGTTATTGTTTTTGCTTTATTTGCGTATCCTTTGGTCATTTCATTCTTTCAGGAAACATTGCTGTCATTGTTGACAACCCATATTAATCGGATTATCTATGCTTTTGTGATTTATATGGCAGCTGATTTACTGAGTAGAGTACGATTTACAACGAGAGGAAGGAAAGTATCGGTATGACGACATCGGCTCTGATATTCGCAGGCGGCACAGGTAGCCGCATGAATACTAAGACCTTGCCCAAGCAGTTTTTAGAGTTGCACGGTAAGCCTATTATTATTCATACGATTGAGCACTTTGAAGACCATCCAGCAGTATCGGACATTGTGGTTGTCTGTGTAGACGGCTGGCTGGACTACTGCAGAGATTTATTAGCTAGGTTCAATATTAAAAAAGTCAGTCAAGTGGTTCCTGGTGGAGAGACTGGACAAATGTCTATCTTTAATGGTCTTGCTGTTTTACGGGAAAAGTACAAGAACGATGACGACTATGTTTTGATTCATGATGGTGTTCGCCCCTTGATTGACGGGGGAATTATTTCTAAAAATATTGAAACAGCCAAAAAGTATGGGGCAGCTATTACGGTTAAGCCGGTTATCGAAACGGTTATTCAGGTCGATGAGGCGGATGTTATTAATCAGGTTATTGAGCGTTCTACTTGTCAGACAGCTGTCGCCCCTCAAACCTTTGCGCTTTCGAAGATTCACTCCCTGCATTTAAAAGCTCAGGCAGAGAATCAGTTTGATATGACGGATTCTGCGACGTTGGCTCGTTATTTTGGTCTCCCTCTGCATACAGTCATGGGGGGCAGCGAAAATATTAAAATTACGACTCCATCTGATTTTTATATCTTTAGAGCGATTTACGAAGCGCGTGAAAATGCACAAATTTTTGGTTGATATGGCAAATAATACGATTTTACAAAAGGATATGGAAGACCTAGCTGCTGTCAGTCCTATTCTTAGAGAACTGAGAAATGTTACAGTCTTGGTAACTGGAGCAACCGGACTTATAGGCAGACACTGTATTTCCGCCTTAATGGCTTTAAATGATTTGTACCAAGCTAATGTCAGAGTAGTGGCCTTGGCACGAAATCAGAAAAAAGCGGAAGATTTATTTCAGGATTTTTTACATAGTGAGAATCTGCAGCTAGTGTATGCTGACTTGCTGTCAGATTGGCAGATAGAGGAGGATTTGGATTATATTATCCATGGAGCCAGTGCGACGGACTCCTCTTTTTTCGTTGAGCATCCTGTGGAGACAATTGATCTAGCCATAAATGGAACGAAAAAAATGCTAGAGCTGGCTAAAAATAAGCAGGTTCGCAGTATGGTCTATCTCTCTTCTCTGGAAGTCTATGGGACGACAAATCCAGATGCTTCCAGCATTAACGAGAAAGATTACGGTTATTTGGATCCAACCAGTGTCCGCAGCAGTTATTCGGAAAGCAAGCGCATGGCAGAGTCCTTGTGTGTGGGTTATTGTCATCAGTATCAGGTGCCGGTTAGAATGCCTCGTTTGTCACAAACTTTTGGCCCAGGTGTGAGCTATGAAGACAACAGAGTTTTTGCGCAGTTTGCACGTGCTATCCTTGAAAAGAGAGATATCATCCTCCGAACGAAAGGGGAGACTGTTCGGAACTACTGCTATACCAAAGATGCCATTGAAGCCATTTTTTACATTCTGCTGAAAGGCCAAGCAGGTCAAGCTTATAATGTCGCTAATAAAGAAACGGCTATTTCCATTCGTGAGATGGCGGAGATGGTTATTGAACTAAGCGGTAGCAATGAATCGAAGTTGGTCTTTGATTTGGCAGAAGATGTGGAAAAACTAGGATATAATCCGACAGTTAAGATTCGTCTCAATACGGATAAGCTTGAAAGTTTGGGCTGGCAAGCTCATACTGATTTAGGAACCATGTTTCTACGTTTGATTGAGAGCATGGCAGCAGATAGGAAGAAATAGGAGGGCAAATTTGTCTGGTGGATTTAAAAAAATAGTAGCTAATTTTTCCTATGTTATCTTGTCCAATTTGCTGACAGTAATAGTTTCTTCTCTGGTTGTCTTGATTTTGCCTAAGATTATGGGTGTAGAGGAGTATGGATACTGGCAACTCTATATTTTTTATTTATCCTATGCCGGTTTTGTTCATCTGGGTTGGGTGGACGGAATCTATCTTCGCTACGGTGGTCTGGAGTATGCTGATCTGGATAAAGAGAAGTTTTTCTCTCAGTTTCTCATGCTTTTGTTCTATCTGACAGGGATTGGAATTTTATTTTTCTTAGGGATTTCTTCCTTTATTAGAGATGAGAGCGGTCGGTTTGTTTTTATACTTTTGGTTTATACTATGTTGGTCACCAATCTGCGCTTTCTCTTTGTTTACGTTCTGCAGATGACTAATCGACTAAAGGAGAGTTCCTATGTTGTCAGTGGAGATCGACTCCTCTATTTACTGCTTTTACTGGTCTTTATTTTCGTGGGCTTTCGAGACTTCAAGATTATGGTCTATGCAGATTTGATTGGTAGAGTTGTTTCTCTTTTTTATGCCATGTATCTATGCCGAGATATGGCCCTGCGACCTCTCAATCAGTTTAAGCTTGATATACAGGAAACGGTTAGCAATATTGCCGTCGGTATCAATCTGATGCTATCAAATGTAGCCAGTATGCTCATTATCGGTACCGTTCGAATGGGGATTCAAAGGGTATGGAACATTGCTACATTTGGGAAAGTATCCTTGACCCTGAGCATTTCCAATCTGCTTATGACCTTTATCAACGCTATCGGTTTGGTCATCTTTCCGATTTTGAAACGGACGGACGAAAGCAAGTTGCCTAAGATTTACAATCAGTTGCGGAATGTCCTTATGGTTCTTATGTTTGGAGTGCTTTTGCTGTATTATCCCCTGAAAATAGCTTTGGACAGCTGGCTGCCGGCTTACAGAGAGTCCTTGATATTTATGGCTCTAGTCTTTCCTATGTCTGTCTACGAGGGAAAAATGGCTCTGCTTATCAATACCTACTTAAAAGCTTTGCGAATGGAGAGGCAGATTTTTAAAGTAAATGTAATTGCCATGCTCTTAAGTTTCGCTACTACCTTTATTTTTGCAGTTTTTCTGCGCAATCTGAATGCTACAGTGCTGTCTATCGTACTGCTGCTGGCGACTAGGAGTATATTGGCAGAGCTAATCTTAGCCAAGAGGATGCAGATCGAGGTCGTCAAAGATATCTGGGTTGAGTTGCTAATGACACTTGTGTTTATTGCTTCGAATTGGTTTTTATCAGTTTATCTAGCTGCAGCAGCCTATGGTTTTGTCTATCTGACCTACAGCATATACAAATACCAAAGTTTAAAAGGCCTGCTCCAGCAATTGCGGACTCGTTGATGTTTGAGAAATTATAAATAGTTTAACAATCTAAATACTAAGCCCTGTCTGGGCTTTTTACGTTTGTAATGTAGGTTTAGCAAACAAAGTAACTTATAAAGTTGCTCTGGCTACAATCAGTTTGCTGAATTATATATTGTATATAGTGGAGATGAAAGACAATTTTTCCAGTAACTTATTGCGGATTATGGTATTTTTTAGAATAACTAGAAATTAGCTAAAATAATTCCGTTCTTTATGCCTGAGAATATAAATGGTTTTGCAAGTTATTCTACCATGAAGAGATTTCAAAAGGCATCAGAAGAGCAGAGCTATAGGGTAGCAAATTAGGCTGGTTTTTGGTATTTTAAGTAAGTGCAGAATTCGGCGGTCAACTTTAGAAAGAGAAATACCTGTTAGTTGCAATAGTAAAATTAAAGAGAACTTGAGGATTAGCAAGAAGAGGTGTCCTATGAAAAAAATTTTAGTTACAGGCGGAACGGGGTATATAGGAAGTCACACAGTGGTTGAACTAGTCGCAGCGGGTTATGAAGCCATTATCGTGGATAACTTTTCGAATAGCTCTCCAGAAGTGCTAGAGCGCATAGAGACTATCATTGGTAAGACCATTCCGTTTTTCAAGGGTTCGATTTCTGATAAAGATATGATGAACCAGATTTTCGAAGATAATCACATTGATGCAGTCATTCATTTAGCAGCCTATAAGTCAGTAGAAGAATCGGTGCGGGAACCACTTAAATATTACGAAAATAATGTCAGTGCTGGTATTTCTCTTCTTGATGTTATGGAAGAGCACAAGGTAGAACATATTATCTTTAGCTCCAGTGCCACGGTCTATGGAATGAATCATTGTTCATCCTTGACAGGAGATTTATCTATTTCAGCGACCAATCCATATGGTTACACCAAGCTGATGATGGAACAGATTTTGACGGATCTTGCTCTTGCACATTCAGATTGGTCTGTAACCAATCTTCGTTACTTCAATCCAATTGGTGCTCACGAGTCTGGTCTGATTGGTGAGGCTCCAAATGGAATTCCTAATAACCTTATGCCTTATATTACTCAGGTTGCGGTCGGTAAATTGCAAGAGCTTAGCGTTTTCGGAAATGATTATGATACGCATGACGGTACAGGAGTGCGGGATTATATCCATGTAGTCGATTTAGCCAAGGGCCATGTTTTGGCTTTGAAACATAATTTAGAAAACAAGGGGGTCGCTGTTTTTAATCTTGGTACAGGGATTGGTTATAGTGTACTGGATATGGTTAAAGTCTTTGAAAATGTCAATGGTGTGAAAATTCCTTATACTATAAAGGATAGACGGCCTGGAGATGTGGCGACTTGCTATGCCGATGCAAGTAAAGCTAATGACATTTTGGGCTGGAAAGCTGAGAAAACTCTCCAAGATATGATGCGAGATTCTTGGAGATGGCAAAGTTCAAATCCTAATGGCTATGAAGGCTAATGTAGAATATGAGCTAGCTGAATCAAAACCCCCAGTGTGAACTGGTGGTTTGCTCTGCGGCTATAAGCCGCTCTCACCGGCCAGGGCCAAAGGCCCACTGAAATGGCTTCCTCGCGCACCACTTTCCCGAGCGGGTGCTAAAGCACCTCGTCTATTTCTTCCTATGGGGTTCGCCTGTAAACGGATCAACTGTTTCAAACAAGGTTAGCTGATCCGCTACCCTGTCTTCCTGTAATTGATTCTGAATATACTCGGCAATCACCTTTTGGTTTCGACCTACTGTATCAACGTAATAGCCTCTACACCAGAATTTTCTATTGCCATACTTGTATTTCAGGTTAGCATGTTTGTCAAAAATCATAAGACTACTTTTGCCCTTTAAATATCCCATAAAATTAGATATGCTGAGTTTTGGCGGAATGCTTACTAACATGTGGATATGGTCTGAACAGGCATTCGCTTCATGAATTGTAACTCCCTTGCGTTCACACAAATCTCGAATTATCTTCCCGATACTCGACTTATATTTACCATATATGATTTGGCGACGATATTTGGGGGCGAAAACGATATGATATTTACAATTCCAACGTGTATGTGATAAACTTTCATTATCCTCTCTCATGAGGTACCTCCTGTATGATGTGATGGAGTGGCGGGGAAACCACTTCTATCTTATCATTTTGGGAGGTTTTTTTGATACCACGCTGGAAGCTATCCGGAACCACTAGCATAGCTAGTGGTTTTCGAGGGCCAATAAAACTCTTCTGTAATAGTGCAGAAGAGTTTTTCTAGAGAAGAGATATAAGTTTCGTTGGATGCAAAAGTTTTTAAAGAATGTCATCAATTGATATGTTTTTTAATGGGTGTGTAATCTGGCCTTGATGAGCTGTAATAATAAACATGCTATAATGTCTGCATGAAGACTGAAAACACAACTTTGCACGCTTTTAAGGCCTTAGCTTGCTTTAGTATTGTTTCCTTACACTTTCTGCTGCCGGGGCAATTTGGCGTTTTTTATCAAATTGTGGCCCGTTTTGCAGTTCCCTTTTTTATGATGCTGTCGGGCTATTTTTCCTTCAATATTTCCAGAGATAAGGTCAAGTACCGGCTCAAGCAGATGATCCTTTTGACAGCTGCCAGTCTCCTGTTTTACACGATTGTGCATTTTGTCAACCTAGTGCTGACCAGAGAGTTAACAGAAAAGATGGCAGCTATAGACCTATCTGATTTTGCGGACTTTTTCCTCTTTAACAGTCCCAGAGACTTGATTGGCTCGGCTGCTACACCGACCTGGTATTTGCTGGCTATTTCTTATATCTACACGCTTTATTTGGTTTTTTATAAGCATTTTCACCGCTTGACCAGCTTTGGTGTGTCTCTGTTCTTGTTGGTTCTGGCCTTTTACATTGAGTTCAATATCAGTGGCACCCTGTACTACCGAAATTTCCTGTTTATGGGTCTTCCCTTTTTCATTCTAGGGATGCAGTTTGCTAAGCATCGGGATCGGATTTTAGCCTACGACTTGTCGTCTGTCAGGAAATGGGCTATTGGCTTGGGAATAGCAGGCTTGATTTTACTTGAGTACTGTTTCATGGGTACGGAGTATGACCTCTATCCCAGCACTCTTTTTTCATCCAGTGCAATTTTCTTTTATGCGATAAGAAATGGGACTGATATTGATATTCCGATTTTGAATAATATCGCTAAGAAGTACGCCACCATGATTTATATCATTCATCCTTTCATTATCTTCATTTTCAGGTCGATAATGCCTCGGAATAGTATTTACAGTTTTGGCTTTTTTATCATTTTCTTACTGTCTTACTTGCTGAGCATAGCTTTTCAGAAAGCCATCAGGCCCAGACTTATCAGTGCACTTCCAGCTCGGTGATGTAAGCTAGCATAGCTTATCCTCGTATTCACTCCAAACCAAAAGCAACAGGTGATTTCTGTTGCTTTTCGTGGTTTATCTAGGATAAGGTTACAGTCTATCTCTCAGAGTAGAGCTTTTATGATTTCAGTCTGCTTAAGGCCTTTTCAAAGCTGTCGGAGCGAGCCTCGACTGTGATTTTTTCCAGGGTAAAAGGATGGGTGAAGGTCAGTTGATGGGCGTGTAGCATAAGCCGCCCTTGGGGTTGCGGATGATAGAGGGGATCGCCGACCAGAGGGTGTCCGTGGTGAGCCAGATGGACACGGATCTGATGGGTGCGGCCAGTCTTGAGTTGGCATTTGACCAAGGTAGCCTGTCCAAACTGTTTGAGTCTAGTCACATGAGTTTCTGCCAAGAGTCCTTTCCGGGGATCGATCAGCCGTTTCCTGCGGTCATGGCGGTCGCGGCCAATCTTGTCTTTATAGATAAGCTTTTTGCTTGGGAACTTGCCTTGGACCAGAGCCCAATATTGGCGGCTGATTTCTCGCTTTTCCAGCAACCGATTGAGGATGGGCAGGACAAAGGGATTCTTGGCAAAGAGGACGGCACCGCTGGTTTCTTTATCCAGCCGGTGAACGACATAGCAGGTCTCACCGACATAGGCAGAAACATGATTAAGCAGGGCTAGTTCCGTTGGCTCATTAGCGTGGGTTTTCATGCCCTCAGGTTTATTGACGATAATGAGGTGTTGGTCTTGGTAGAGCTCTTCTACGAGTTCGCCATTTCCAAGCAAGATTGTCTTTTGAGGATAATCCTCTTCATCAAATATCAGGCAGACGTCATCTCCGGGTTTTACTACAGTCTGCCAGTTGATAGCTAGGCCGTTGACGGACACATGCTTCTTGGTCCGCAGAAAGTGCCGGATTTTTCGTGGAATGAGAAATTGTTCTTCCAGCAGCTCTTTGACTGTCATGGCGGATAGTCCATCTGGGATAGTGAGTGTGAATTTCATACATTTATTGTAGCAGAAAGACAGAACTTTGGAAATAGGCAGTGTCGGATAAGGCTTGCTGCAGAGACTTTTAAAAGGCTATTTAATATACTCTTTTTCTTAAAAATAACTAAAAATCAGACAGGAAATAGGGTACTTTCTTGTCTGCACCTAAATAAGGTGATAAAATAAGGTTTATGAAGAATTTAAAAGATTTATTTGAAAAATTAGTAGATTATTTTACCATACAGAAACCTCAAAAAGAAGCAGCAGAGGAGGTAGAGTTGACAGAAGAGCAGGCTAAGTCTGGTCTCAGCCGTTCGGGCAAGACCAAGAAGAAACCTCTCTCTCAGCACCCTATCCGCCGTTTTTGGCGCAGGTTTCATCTGACCAAGATATTCCTGATTTTCGGTTTAACCTTTGGTCTGGTGGTCGGTGGCTATCTCTTTTATGTTGCTAAGACGACCAATGTCAAGGATTTGCAGAATGCCCTCAAAGCTACCACGCTCATCTTTGACAAGGATGGGAATGAAGCGGGAAGTCTGTCTGGTCAGAAAGGAACTTATGTCGAGCTGACCGAGATTAGCCAAGACCTGCAGAATGCTGTCATCGCAACAGAGGACCGGACTTTCTATGAGAATGGCGGGATTAACTACAGTCGGTTTATCCTAGCTATCCTGACAGCCGGTCGCTCGGGTGGGGGTTCTACCATTACCCAGCAGTTGGCCAAGAATGCCTATCTGTCTCAGGACCAGACTATCGAGCGGAAGGCCAAGGAATTTTTCCTGGCTCTGGAAATCAATAAGAAATACAGCAAGCAGGAAATCCTGACCATGTACCTCAATAACTCTTACTTTGGGAATGGTGTTTGGGGTGTGGAAGATGCCTCTAAGAAATATTTCGGAGTCTCGGCTAGCCAGCTCAGTCTGGACCAGTCGGCTGTTCTGGCTGGTATGCTCAAGGGACCAGAGATATATAATCCGCTGTATTCGGTTGAAAATGCGACCAATCGCCGCGATACGGTGCTGCAAAATATGGTTGCTGCAGGCTTTATTGATCAGGGGACGGCCGATCAGGCTGCCGCTGTAGGAATCGGTGGTCAGCTGGTTGATGCTTATGCCGGTAAGTCAGAAGACTATCGTTATCCGTCCTATTTCGATGCGGTCATCAATGAAGCGGTCAATGACTACGGCTTGACAGAAGAAGAGATTGTTAATAATGGCTACCGAATTTACACGGAGTTGGATCAGAACTACCAAGCCAGCATGCAGGTTATTTACAGCAATGTCTCTCTCTTTCCTGTAGCAGAAGATGGCACTATGGCTGAATCAGGCAGTGTTGCCTTGGATCCAAAAACTGGTGGTGTGCGGGCATTAGTTGGACGAGTCAATAGTGCAGAAGGATCGACCTTCAGAAGCTTTAACTATGCAACCCAGTCCTCTCGTAGCCCTGGATCTACTATCAAGCCTTTGGTTGCTTACAGTCCGGCCGTCGCTGCTGGTTGGCCGACAGATAAGGAGCTGGATAATACTAGAACTACCTTTGGAGACTATACCATCAACAACTACGGCAATATCCAAAGTTCACCTACAGTTCCTATGTATCAAGCCTTGGCAGAATCTCTGAATATTCCGGCTGTTTCAACTGTGGACCAGTTAGGCATTAACAAGGCATTTGAGTACGGGAAAAAGTTTGGTCTGAATATGGACAAGGTTGATAAGACTTTGGGAGTAGCCCTAGGAGGCGGAGTCACGACCAATCCGTTGCAGATGGCTCAGGCCTACTCAGTCTTTGCCAACGGCGGCGTGATGAATGATGCCCATCTCATTACAAAAATTGAAAATGCCAGTGGTCAGGTCGTCAAGACCCATCGCCAAACCTCTACTCGGGTTCTTAATGGCTCAACTACTGACAAGATGAACAGCATGATGCTGGGGACCTTCTCGAACGGTACAGGTATCTATGCGGCTCCGTATGGTTATACTATGGCTGGTAAGACCGGTACGACTGAAACGGACTTTAACCCAGATCTATCAGGCGACCAATGGGTCATTGGTTATACGCCAGATGTGGTCATCAGCCAGTGGCTAGGCTTTCCAAAAACTGACGAAACCCACTATCTGACTGGGACCAGCGCAAATGAAGCCTCGGCTGTTTTCCGAAATGTTGCCAATAGCATCCTGCCATATACAGAAGGAACTTCCTTTGAAGGGCAAAAGAATGCCTATGCTGCCAACGGCATTGCCCCTGTCGACACCTATGGTACCGAGGAAACGGGTACTACAACTGAAAACAAAGACTTCCTGCAGGACGTTCAGGACCGAGCTCAAAACCTGGTGGATGAAGCCAAGAAGGCAATTGATGACACTGGTATTCCTGAGAAAGCTAAGAATCTCTGGGATACTGTTACCAGCTGGTTTCAATAGGATTTAAAAGCGCTGAATGGCTTGTCAAAAGCATAGAATCCTGCTATAATAAGAAAGATGGAGGCGTTATGGCATTAAAAAAAGCGAGTCTAGCGTGTACAGTCTGTGGTTCTAGGAACTACTCGATTAAGCTCAGTAGCACTCCAAAACCAACGCGTTTAGAAGTTAATAAATTTTGTAAGCATTGCAGTAAATACACCCTGCATAAAGAAACTAGATAGGAGATTGTTGTGAAATTCTTTAAAGATGTTTTTAAACTATTGAAAGATACAACTTGGCCTACCCGAAAAGAGAGATGGACAGATTTTATCTCTGTCATGGAATACACTGCATTCTTTGTAGTAATCATCTATATCTTTGACAAAGTAGTGGCAAGCGGTCTTTTCCAGATTCTGAATATTTTCTCTTAATAACTGTAGAGGAAATAGAAAAGAATCCTGCAGCAGCCATATTATTTAAAGTCCCACCTATTGTAGTAGGTGGGACTTTTGGCGTATATCACTAGTTACTCGTTCTTTTATTTTTCAAAAAATGTAATCATATTGCAAGGCTTTGATTTGTCTGGCAAATAGTTACTAAATTCCTTTGCATTTGAGGAAATTATGGTATAATAGTGCTAGAAAGAAGCAGAAGCCCGCAGGCTTTTTTATTTAGGAAAGGATGAACTCATGGACAGTTTTGACAAAGGCTGGTTTGTACTGCAGACCTATTCAGGCTATGAAAACAAGGTAAAAGAAAATCTTTTGCAGCGTGCTCAAACTTATAACATGCTGGAAAATATCTTGCGCGTGGAAATCCCTACTCAGACCGTGCAAGTAGAGAAAAATGGCAAGACCAAGGAAATCGAAGAAAATCGCTTCCCTGGTTATGTTTTGGTGGAAATGGTAATGACAGACGAAGCCTGGTTTGTCGTGCGGAATACTCCGAATGTAACAGGATTTGTTGGTTCACACGGAAACCGCTCTAAACCAACGCCACTCTTGGAAGAAGAGATTCGTAACATTCTCATCTCCATGGGTCAAACAGTGCAGGAATTTGACTTGGATGTCAAGGTTGGGGATACCGTTCGTATCATTGATGGTGCCTTTACTGACTATACAGGTAAGATTATGGAAATTGATAATAACAAGGTCAAGATGATTATTTCTATGTTTGGCAATGACACTGTGGCTGAAGTTAATCTTAGCCAAATTGCAGAGCTTTAATCGACGAAGTTGTTATCCTAGTCAAAAATAAAATCCAAGACTGAAAAGATCTTGGATTTTTATGTTTTTGGAACTGATTAGAAGATTACTTATCCTTAATGACGGAGTCAATAATGTCTTTGGTTTGTTTCATTTGATAGGTAGACATTACCCCAACGATTTGATTGTTCTGAGTAGAGAAACTAAACTGTTCGTCATTGGAATTCTTATAGACATAGGTTGTCTCGCGTTCTGAACGCATAATCATTTCCGGACGACCAAGCTTGTCGAAAGCTGTCTTGGGAGTGTCGGATGTGGTGATGCTAGAGTAACTGCTTTTAGCCGGCTGAGCGTCTTTTAGGCTAAAACTCAAATTCGTCAGGACATTATTGGTAAAGTAGCACATAATGTCTCCGTTGTCTGTGTGCCAGATGTTAACAGAGTTGCCAGGGTCATTCTCATCAGTGCTGAATGTAGGTTGGCCTAGAGCCGCTGTTACCTCATCGTAAGACGTTTTAGGTTTGTCACCATTGATATCCTCTCCGTTTACCTGAATGACAAAGCCAGTGGAAATATGGAAATTTCTTATTTTCTCTAATTCAGGAATAGAAGCTGCATCTGGTATGTATTGTAGTGCAGAAGCATCATCTGGATCAAAGGTAGCACGTTTCTGAAATACCTCATCACTACTTTCATAGGTGCTAGAGCTACTGCTAGATGATTTGCTGGATGTTTCCTTAGAGGATGAACTTTTCGAAGCTTTGAGGGAGCTAGGTGTCTTTTTTCTTTGCTGCGTCTGCTTGGCAGGCATGCAGGCTGAGAGAGCTAGCAGAGAGAGAAGGCTGAGGGCATAGAAGCTGACTTTTTTCATAATCAATCTTTTTTCCTTTCGCTGATGATGAATGATATTTTTATAATATTATATCAGCAAAATTTGCTAGAAACAATAGGAAATGAAATTAAAAAAGCCCTTTAGTGGGCTTCTGGAAATATATTTACGAAGGCGGTAGACGGATTTGAACCGACGATCAAGCTTTTGCAGAGCCGTGCCTTA
>CAUUZZ010000005.1:0-123535 GCA_963549775.1 Streptococcus sanguinis
TCACGTAAGATTCCGGTTCTTGAGATGGGAGTTCGATTCTCTCAGGGTGGATGACTTAAAATTGGACTCTTCGGAGTCTTTTTTGCTCTTTCTTGGAGGAATATGCAATGACAGTAAAATTAATCGCTCATACCTTAATCGAGAAAGAGGGGAAGTATTTGCTTATCAAACGGTCTAAGATAAAGCGAGGCCTTCCTAATGTCTATCCATCTTATTGGGATATTCCAGGCGGAAGTGTAGAAGAGAATGAACTGCCCAGAGAAGCAGCTCTACGTGAGGCTATGGAGGAGGTTAATCAAAAGATTCGGATTGATAGGATTATCCACGAAGATAGTCAGTTTGATTCTGAAAATAATACTGTTTTTACACGCTTAGTTTATGCAGGTAGGATTACGGAGCCGCGTGATATTATATTAGATCCAGAAGAGCATTCAGACTTTGTCTGGATTACTTCTTTAGAAGACATGGATAGCGAGCTCATCGTGTCTTATTTGATTGATGTTTTTGCTGACAAATCCATTTAAAGCAACTAAAAAACATCCCCTTTTATCAGGAGATGTTTTTTATAATTAGTTTTTAGATGCTTCTTGGAATTCTGGATTCTTCCATGCTTCATCAATAATTGCTTGCAATTCTTTAGCAGAAGCTTGCATTTTTTGTGTTTCAGCATCGTTCAATGGGATGTTTACTGGACGCACGATACCGTGAGCACCAACGATAGCTGGTTGACCAATGAAGACATTTTCAACACCGTATTGTCCTTCTTGGAAGACTGATAATGGCAATACAGCATTTTCATCGTCAAGGATAGCTTTTGTGATACGAGCCAAAGCAACCGCGATTCCGTAGTAAGTTGCTCCTTTTTTGTTGATGATTGAGTATGCTGCGTCACGAACGGAGATGAAAAGATCAACCAAGTCTTGTTCGTTCAAGTCGCGGTTAGCTTGCAACCATTGCTCCAATTTCACACCTGCAACGTTAGCATGTGACCAAACCGCAAACTCAGAGTCACCGTGCTCACCCATGATGTAGGCATGGACAGAACGAGCATCGATACCAATCTTTTCAGCAAGAGCTTGACGGAAGCGAGCTGAATCAAGTGAAGTACCTGAACCAATAACACGCTCTTTAGGGAAACCAGAAAATTTCCAAGTTGAGTAAGTCAAAACGTCAACGGGGTTAGCAGCAACGAGGAAGATACCGTTGAAGCCTGATTCTACGACTTGAGTAACGATAGATTTGTTGATAGCCAAGTTTTTACCAACAAGGTCAAGGCGAGTTTCACCTGGTTTTTGAGGTGCACCTGCAGTGATAACAACGAGGTCAGCATCCGCACAGTCTGCATAAGTAGCTGCATAGATTTTTTTAGGTGAAGTGAAAGCAAGGGCGTGGCTAAGGTCTTCAGCATCACCGACAGCCTTTTCAAATAATTGAGGAATTTCAATGATACCAAGTTCTTGAGCAATACCTTGGTTTACAAGAGCAAATGCGTAAGATGAACCTACAGCACCGTCACCGACAAGGATGACTTTTTTATGTTGTTTAGTAGCAGTCATTTCTAAACATCTCCTTATTTTTTTAGGGAATATTTCCCGTACATATTCATTCTACCACTTTTGCCATATTTTGTCACGGTCAACTTGTGTATCTAGCGATGTAAACGTTTTTACAAACGGTTCAAAATACTGAAAAATTAAAGAAAATGTGGTATAATATAGGATAGTTTAATATGAAAGAAAGGCATTTTTTAATGCAAGACAGAAACTTAGTAAATGTTAATCTGACTAGTGAAATGAAGACTAGCTTCATCGATTACGCTATGAGTGTTATCGTGGCTCGGGCACTTCCAGATGTTCGTGATGGTCTAAAGCCAGTTCACCGTCGGATTCTCTATGGTATGAATGAGCTGGGCGTGACACCTGAGAAGCCTCACAAGAAATCAGCTCGTATCACAGGGGATGTCATGGGTAAGTATCACCCGCATGGTGACTCCTCTATTTATGAAGCAATGGTGCGGATGGCTCAATGGTGGAGCTATCGTTATATGCTGGTAGATGGCCATGGAAACTTCGGTTCTATGGATGGAGATGGAGCCGCTGCCCAGCGTTATACAGAAGCACGTATGAGCAAGATTGCTCTAGAGATGCTTCGTGATATTAATAAAAACACTGTTGATTATATTGATAACTATGATGCCAGCGAGAGAGAGCCTGTAGTTCTTCCTGCTCGCTTCCCTAACTTACTTGTAAATGGTGCGACAGGGATTGCAGTTGGGATGGCAACTAATATCCCACCGCATAATCTTGGTGAGTCCATTGATGCAGTTAAGCTTGTCATGGACAATCCGGAGGCAACGACTCGCGATATCATGGAAGTCCTGCCTGGACCAGATTTTCCAACAGGAGCACTGGTTATGGGCAAGTCCGGTATTCACCGGGCTTATGAAACAGGGAAAGGTTCGATTGTTCTTCGTTCTCGCACTGAAATCGAAGAGATGAAAAATGGCCGTGAGCGAATTGTCGTAACCGAGTTTCCTTACATGGTTAATAAGACTAAGGTTCATGAGCATATTGTTCGTCTGGTGCAGGAAAAACGTATTGACGGTATCACAGCTGTTCGTGATGAGTCCAACCGTGAAGGAGTTCGTTTTGTCATTGAGGTTCGTCGTGATGCCTCTGCTCATGTCATTCTAAATAACCTTTTCAAACTGACTCAGATGCAGACCAATTTCAGCTTCAATATGCTGGCTATTCAAAATGGTGTGCCGAAGATTCTGTCTCTGCGTGAGATTTTATTGGCCTACATTGAGCACCAAAAGGAAGTGGTAACTCGCCGGACAGCTTTTGATAAAGAAAAAGCGGAAGCTCGAGCTCACATCTTGGCTGGTTTGCTGATTGCGCTGGATCACATTGATGAAGTGATTCGCATTATCCGTAATAGCGAGACGGACGCAGAAGCCCAAGCTGAATTGATGGCTAAGTTTGATCTGTCTGAGCGCCAGAGTCAGGCTATCCTTGATATGCGTCTGCGTCGTCTGACTGGTTTGGAACGTGATAAGATTCAGTCAGAATACGACGAGTTGATTGCTTTGATTGCGGACTTGGCTGATATATTGGCTAAGCCAGAGCGCGTTATTGCAATTATCAATGAAGAGTTAGACGAGGTCAAGCGTAAATTTGCTGATGATCGCCGAACTGAGCTGATGGTGGGGGAAGTTCTTTCTCTTGAAGATGAAGATTTGATTGAGGAAGCGGATGTTTTGATTACCCTGTCTAATAAAGGATATATCAAACGTCTGAATCAGACTGAATTCACAGCTCAGAAACGTGGTGGCCGCGGTGTTCAAGGAACTGGTGTCAAAGACGATGACTTCGTCAAAGAGCTGGTTTCAACGAGTACTCACGATAGACTGCTCTTCTTTACTAACAAAGGCCGAGTCTATCGTCTCAAAGGATATGAAATTCCTGAGTATGGCCGGACAGCCAAGGGCTTGCCAGTGGTCAATCTCTTGAAACTGGATGAAGGAGAGACTATTCAGACCATTATTAATGTCCAGCAAGACCGCAGTGATGATTCCTATCTCTTCTTTACTACCCGTCATGGGGTGGTCAAACGGACCAGTGTAACGGAATTTGCTAATATTCGTCAGAACGGTCTCAAGGCTTTGAATTTGAAAGACGAAGACGAGTTAATCAATGTCTTTCTGACAGACGGCGCTGCAGACGTTATCATTGGTACTAAGTTTGGTTATTCTGTCCGCTTCAATGAGACAGCTGTTCGGAGCATGAGCCGTATAGCGACTGGTGTTCGCGGAGTCAATCTTCGAGATGGTGACCAGGTCGTTGGAGCTGGTGTGATTGCTGAGGGAGACGAAGTGCTTGTTATTACTGAAAAAGGCTATGGTAAGCGTACTCTTGCCAGCGAGTATCCAACCAAGGGCCGTGGTGGTAAAGGGATTAAAACAGCCAATATCACTGATAAAAACGGACCTCTTGCCGGTCTGATGACCGTAACTGGCGAGGAAGATTTGATGATTATCACTAATACTGGTGTCATCATTCGGACAAGTGTAGCGAATATTTCTCAGACAGGCCGCTCGACCATGGGAGTTAAGGTCATGCGTCTGGACCAAAATGCTCAGATTGTCACCTTTACAAGCGTCGAAGCAGATGATAAAGAAGATGTAGCAGAGGAAGAAAACGAATCGTAAAAGAGGACCTCTATATGGTACAAGGAAAAAGAAGTCGAAAAAGAAAACAAAAAAGCAAAAGAAATATTTTTATCAATATTGTTGCGACATTATTAATTATTGTGGCTCTTGGCTTAATCTTTAATGCGCAAATCCGAAACATGATTATGGTTTGGCATACCAACCAATACCAGGTCAGCAAGGTTTCCAAAGACTCTATTAATAAAAATAAAAATGTTGAGACTAGCTTTGATTTTAATAAGGTAGAGTCACTTTCTACAGAAGCAGTTATCAATGCTCAGTGGAAAGCTCAGCAACTGCCTGTTATCGGAGGCATCTCTATTCCGGAAGTTTCCATGAATTTGCCGATCTTCAAAGGACTGGATAATGCTGGATTGTATTATGGTGCTGGTACGATGAAAGAGACCCAGCAGATGGGGCAGGGAAATTATGCCTTGGCTAGCCACCATGTCTTTGGCATCACAGGGGCTAGTAACATGCTCTTTTCCCCACTGGACCGTGCTAAGGCTGGTATGAAGATTTATATCACCGATAAAGAGCAAGTCTATACTTATGTAATCACCAGTGTTGAAACGGTAACTCCGGATCGAACGGATTTGATTGAGGATACAGAAGGTCTTACAGAGATTACTTTGGTTACCTGTGAGGATGCCGCGGCAACCAACCGGACTATTGTCAAGGGAACCTTAGAAGGCTCTGTCGAGTATGATAAGGCGCCTAAGGAAGTTCTTGAATCTTTCAGTAAGTCCTATAATCAAATGCAGATCTAAAGTTAAAAAAATTTCACTCCAAAGGTTAGGAAAAACTCTAACTTTTGGAGTTTTTTTAACTAAAATTTGTTCTGGACGAAAGATTTTCAATCTTTAGTTTTTGTATTTATTCTTGCCGATTTCAACTCTTTTTCCGAATAATAAGGTAAGGAGGTTTCTATGTATAGCATTTCATTTCAAGATGATATTAGCATAATGCCACGGGAGCGTTTAATGAGAGAAGGGGCTGAAAAACTCAGTAACCAGGAACTTCTATCAATCTTTCTCAGGACAGGCAACAAAAAAGAAACTGTTTTTCAAGTTTCTCAAAGAATTTTATCATCTATTTCCAGTTTGAACGATCTTAAGTATTTAACTTTGCAGGAATTGCAAACAATTTCTGGAATCGGTCCGATTAAGGCTGTGGAGCTGCAGGCCATTATCGAATTAGGCCGTCGAATTAACCGAGCAGAGGTTCTTCAGAAAGAGCAGATTATGGGCAGTCAAAAATTAGCCCAGAAGATGCAGCAAGAGTTAGGAGATATGAGACAGGAGTGCTTGGTTGCTATTTATCTTAATAGTCAAAATCAAATTTTGCACCAGCAGACTATTTTCATGGGGACGGTCAGCAGAAGTATTGCTGAGCCGAGAGAAATTCTCCACTACGCTCTCAAGCACCTGGCGACATCTATTATACTGGTACACAATCATCCATCAGGCTCAGTCGTCCCTAGCAGAAACGATGATGAAGTGACCCAGCATATGAAAGAAGCTTGTGAGATGATGGGCTTGGTTCTTTTAGATCATTTGATTGTGTCTAGGTCTAACTACTATAGCTACCGAGAAGAGACAGATATGATATAATTTGATTTACTTGAATATAAAGAACTTCTATTCGTGTAGAACAGAAGTTTATCTAGGAATAGAGGCTTTTAAAGAATATTGACAACATAATCAAACAGAGCTAAGTCTCCTTCTCTGGAGCCAAACAAGAACTCTGGGTGCCATTGGACGCCAAGGAAAGGACTGCCGTCAGTAGAAGTGATTGCTTCAATAATTTTATCTCGCGGATCATAGGCGATGACTTCTAGGCTAGCCGCTAAATCCTTGATACTCTGGTGGTGAAAGGAGTTGATTTCAGATGCAGGGCCATAGATTTCGTGCAGAATAGAACCGTTCTTGGTCACCATGCTTTGAGTTGTGTACTCAGCAGAGCTATCTTGCCAATGATCTTCAATATCTTGATAAAGAGTACCGCCTAGGGCTACATTATAAAGTTGAGTTCCGCGGCAGACGGTGAAGATTGGTTTATTTTGACGGCGAGCTTCCCTGATTAAAGCTAATTCAAAAATATCTCGTTTGAGTAGATAATCATCGCTGTCAATGGCTTTTTCTTCTCCATAGAATTGAGGGCATACATTCTGACCGCCTGTGATGATTAATTTGTCAACAATGGAAATATACTGTTTTGCCATTTCTTCATCACCAATTGGCAAAATCATTGGAATTCCGCCAACTTCTTTAACTCCCTCAACGAATCCTGTCGCCGTATAGCTCATATGGATGAAGTGATCGTCTGGGATTTCTCTTTCATTTCCGGTTATTCCAATAATTGGTTTACTCATTGAGTGTTAAATACCTCTTTCAAATTAATGTTCATTTTTTCTCATGAAGTAGAGCAGAGTCTGCAGTTCGCTAGTCAGGTCAACATACTGAACGACCACGTCCTTAGGTAGGGATAGATTTACTGGTGAAAAGCAGAGAATGCCCTTGACACCAGCCTGAACTAAGATTGATGCAACTTCTTGAGCTTTTACGCTAGGTACAGTTAGGATGGCAGTTTGCACATTTCCTGACTGTATTTTTTCTTTGATTTGGGAAATTCCATAGATAGGAATCCCATCGCTGGTTGTGCTGCCAACTTCTGGATGCTCATCTATGTCAAAAGCCATTACAACCTTCATTTTATTGCGCTCATGAAAACGATAGTGAAGCAGAGCTCGCCCCATGTTACCGACACCAACAATCATGACATTGGTGATAGCATTGTCATTCAAGAGGTCAGCAAAAAAGTTCATCAATTTCTTGACATCATAACCAAATCCTCTGCGGCCAAGTTCACCGAAATAAGAAAAATCTCGTCTGACAGTAGCAGAGTCAATACCAATGGCTTCTGCAATTTGCTTGGAGTTTGCTTTTTCAATCTTCTCAGAATTAAAACGTTTAAAAATACGATAGTAGAGCGACAGTCTTTTAGCAGTTGCTCGGGGAATTGTAGTATTTTTTTCAGTTTTCACAAAATCACAACCTTTCTAATTCTATTTTATAGGAAGTTTGTGAAAAAATCAACTAATTAAGGGTGTTTGATTTATAAAAAAAATCAGTAATCGCTGGGAAATAATAGCTTTGAAAAACTCAGTCCTGGTAGGGGCTCAGGTCTAGCTGGTACATCTGGCGGTACAAGTCCCCAATTAGCCCTGTAAAAGGCAGCTGGTGTCCGTTATAGGTAACGGAAAGTACTTTGAGAGAGTCAGGAACCGTGACGCAGCCAGAGAAGGCTAGAAGAAATTCGTCAAAGTCTTCATAGGTGAGTGTTCGTTTTACCTTATATGAGTCCAAATAGGTCAGTTCAACCATCGTTAATCCTTTCTTTGGGTTCGATTAGTCATTTGATATTTTCAAGCGTTCCAAGTAGAGGTCAAGCTCGTTTAAATTTTGAAGAGTCAAAACCAAAAAAGCAAAATTACGAGAATCTTGCTTATTGTGGTGTCTTTTCAAAAATATTTCTTTCAACTAGGCTATCCATCAAGAAATAAAATTTTTGTTGGATAATGTGATGATCTTCTGATTTGAAAATATTGACCAAGCGCAGGCCTGATTTGTCAGTGATGTTAATTTTAAAACCATTCAAATCTTTATTGACGATGATTTTCAGCAGAAAGCCATTTCCGCTGTTGGGAACAGATTCCAGCAGGCGGGAAAGTTCATAGTTTCCAACCTTGCTTTCCGCGAAAGTATTGTCGCGCAGGGTAAATTTCTTGACATTTGGGTGAAGTGAATAGGTATATTCACAGTTTGCTAAGCTAACAGATGTTTGAAAGGCCATCTTATCCTCCTAAAATTTCTTTTAATTTCTTTGTAAATGATTGAATCTCTTGCAAAGTCGTTTGGTCCGAAGTACTGATCCGAATGGACTCATACAAGCGATTGGAATCCTTGCCATACATAGCCTGCAAGACATGACTGGGTTGTATAGTTCCGGCTGTGCAGGCTGATCCTGTTGAAATGGAAAATCCATTTAAATCCATTTGAAGCAGAAGCAGGTCATTTTTTTGATTGGGAAATCCCAAATTGATGACGTAAGGCAAGCATGATTGACTTTCATTTAAGTAATAGTCAATGTCTGATAA
This sequence comes from Streptococcus sanguinis, assembly GCA_963549775.1. Taxonomy (GTDB): domain Bacteria; phylum Bacillota; class Bacilli; order Lactobacillales; family Streptococcaceae; genus Streptococcus; species Streptococcus sanguinis_Y. The sequence goes on from CAUUZZ010000005.1 coordinate 8,370, forward strand.
GTCAGCAAGTAGGCTGTTTTTTAAGTCTTGCGCATGCTCTAGATTTTCCTCTAGATGTTCCATGCTCTCTGACAGAGCCGCTGCCATGGCTGTGATAGAGATTAGATTTTCAGTTCCGGCCCGGTGTTTTTCTTCCTGATCACCACCGTGCATGAAATTGTCAAAATCCATCTTCTCGGCATAAAGGAAGCCAACGCCTTTGGGACCATGAAACTTATGAGCTGAAGCAGATAGAAAGTCAATCCCTAGCACGTCAGGGTAGATGGGAAGTTTACCAATTGCTTGGACAGCATCAACGTGAAAAGCAGCAGGATGTTCTTGCAGTAGTTCACCAATTTCCTTAATGGGAAGCATGGCACCCGTCTCGTTATTAACTGCCATGACAGATACAAGAATAGTGTCAGGTCTAAGTGCCTTTTTAATATCCTCCGCTCGAATCTGACCGTCCACCGGCTGAACAAAAGTAGCTTCGAAGCCAAATTTGTCTACTAGGTATTCCACTACTTCTAAGACAGCATGGTGTTCAATAGCAGTGGTGACAATATGCTTCCCTCGGTTCTGGTGACGAAGGGCATAGCCTTTGATTGCAGTATTGTTGCTTTCGGTGCCGCCTGAAGTAAAAAGAATCTTATTGCTTTGAGTATGCAGAGCTTGAGCAATATCCTCACGCGCCTGTCTGAGCAGTTTGTTAGCTTCTCGTCCATGGCTGTGCGTACTGGAAGGATTTCCAAAGACGGTCATGGCCTTAGTCATGGCTTGGATTGCAGCGGGCGACAAAGCAGTTGTAGCGGCATTATCTAAATAAATCACTCCGGTTACCTTATTTCTTTTGATAGGCAAAGAGTGGGCTGACTGGTTTTCTCTCTTGGATGCGCACAATAGCATCACCAATCAGTTCACTAGCTGTAATGTAGTGGAGATTCTTAGGTGTTTTTTCTTTGGTATCAACAGAGTCGGTCACAAGTATTTCTCTGATAGGAGAATCATCCAGCAATTCCGCAGCTTTATCCGCAAAGAGACCATGACTGGATACAGCATAGATTTCGACTGCGCCTTCGCGACAGACAATTTTAGCTGCTTCAGAGAAAGTCCGACCGGTATTTAAAATGTCGTCAATCAGAATAGCTTTCTTGCCCTCGACATCTCCAATGATATATCCCTCAGATCGACCCGCCTCATCTTCGCCATAATCAATGATAGCGATAGGGGCATCCAGATATTCAGCCAAATTGCGGGCGCGTTTTACACCAGAGTTTTTAGGGCTGACGACAACGACATCATCTCCCGTTAACCCCATATTACAATAATGTTTGGCAAAGAGTGGGATAGTGAAGAGGTTATCAACTGGGATATCAAAGAAACCTTGGACCTGCACGGCATGAAGATCCAGAGAAATCACGCGATCTACTCCAGCGCCGACAAGCATGTTGGCAACCAGTTTAGCTGTAATTGGCTCGCGAGGAGCAGCAGTCCGATCCTGACGGGCATAACCAAAATAAGGCATGACAACATTAATCGTATTAGCACTGGCACGCTTGCAGGCATCCACCATAATCAAGAGCTCCATCAAGTGATTATTGACAGGGAAGCTAGTAGACTGAATGATGTAAATGTCATAGCCACGAACACTTTCTTCGATGTTAATCTGAATTTCGCCGTCTGAGAATTGGCGGGAGGAAAGTTTCCCCAATGGAACCCCAGCAGCTTCAGCGATTTTTTCAGCTATGGAATGATTGGAGTTGAGGGAAAAAAGCTTCATATTTTTTTTATCTGACATGAGTTGGACCGTCCTCTTTTTGTGTCATTTCTATAATCTAATGCTCCATGAAATTTATATTTCAATAGGCTTTAGATTGCTACCTTTTATTTTACCAAAAAAATTAGATTATTTCAGCTATTTTGTGGTCGTTGATTTACAAGTTTTCAGAAAATCTTGCTATCTTGCTCTTGCCGGGTTTGTAGTCGATCTTGTGCTGTTTTAGGAAGTTGAGGAAATTTTCTTTTCCTTTTTCGAAATCTTCAACTTCGACTTCGAGTTCGAAGTCAGTTTTGCTCAAATAGTGACTCTCATCCAGAGCAAGGAGGCCAATTTCGTCTTCTTTTTCATAGCGGATAGTTTCTAGAGAGCCAAGAATCTTCAAGTCTTGGATGGGTATTTCTTTCTGAAGCAGCGTCTCTAAAATCTCTCCCGTAGGAAATTTATTGTTCTGCAAAATATTTTCGGTCTCTTCTGGTGTCAAGTTCTGATTGAGTTCCAAGGATCCGACTTCTTGAGGAATCTTGAGCGTCAGCTCAGCTTCGCGATGGTTAAAAGTTCGTACTCGAAAAGCCATGTGGGCGTGTCGGATACTTTGCTGGTCCGACTCGATGTAGTAGTTGGTCTGGCTAATAGGCGAAATATCAGCAAATAACTGGAGCAGACGGTCGTGCTCTTCTTTGGTCAGCATGGTTTTGAATTCAATTTCTAAGTGATTCATTTTCATATCCTTTTCTTTTTTTTGAAAGCGATTTATGTTATAATAACAGTTGTGTTTATTTTATACAAAAAATAATGATATGACAAGGTAAGTGTATGACAATAGAATGGGAAGAGTTTCTAGACCCCTATATTCAAGCGGTTGGAGAGCTGAAAATTAAGTTGCGTGGAGTGCGAAAGCAATATCGCAAGCAGCAGCGTCATTCCCCGATTGAGTTTGTGACTGGGCGTGTTAAGCCGATTGAGAGCATTAAAGAAAAGATGGTTCTGCGAGGCATTCGCGAGGAAAATATCGAGCAGGAGATGCAGGATATCGCTGGCTTACGGGTCATGGTCCAGTTTGTCGATGATGTGGATGAGGTTTTAGAAGTCCTGCGAAACCGGACCGATATGCGTATCGTCCAGGAGCGAGATTACATCAAAAACAAAAAAGCCAGTGGCTATCGGAGCTACCATGTGATTATAGAGTATCCAGTTGATACGATTAATGGTCATAGGCTTATTCTGGCTGAAATTCAGATTCGCACCCTTTCGATGAATTTTTGGGCAACGATTGAGCATTCTTTGAATTACAAGTATAAAGGAGAATTTCCCGAGGAAATCAAATGTCGCTTGGAAACCACAGCTAATCTTGCTTATCAGCTGGATGAGGAGATGGGTGCTATCCGTGACGCTATCCAGGAGGCGCAGGCCCTCTTTGACCCTCTTCACCGCAAGTTAAATGACGGTGTGGGAAATAGTGATGATACAGATGAGGAATACAGATAAAAAAATAGCGATTATCCGCAATCGGAAAAGACAGAGTGAACAAGTTTATCAGGATTTGAAGCAGAAGCTGAAACAGAACGGCTTTATTTTAACTCCTAAGAATCCCGACATCGTGATTTCGGTGGGTGGTGACGGCATGTTGCTATCGGCTTTTCATATGTATGAAGAACAGCTGGACCGGGTTCGCTTTGTTGGTGTGCATACAGGCCATCTCGGATTCTATACGGACTACCGTGATTTTGAACTAGATAAGCTGGTAGAAAATCTCAAATTAGACTCCGGTGCTCAAGTTTCTTATCCGATTTTAAATGTCAAAATCACTTTTGAAAATGGTGATACACGCATCATTCGTGCTTTGAACGAAGCAACAATCAAGCGCTCGGATCGAACCATGGTAGCCGATGTCATTATCAATCGGGTTCATTTCGAGCGTTTCCGAGGAGATGGGATTTCCGTTTCTACTCCGACGGGAAGTACAGCCTATAATAAATCTCTGGGTGGAGCGGTATTGCATCCGACCATTGAAGCCTTGCAAGTAACAGAAATTGCCAGTCTCAACAATCGGGTTTATCGGACGTTGGGCTCGTCGGTCATTGTTCCCAAAAAGGATAAGATTGAGTTAGTGCCGACCCGCAGTGACTATCACACTATCGCGGTTGATAATCAGACTTTCTCTTTCAAAAATATTGTCCGCATTGAGTATCAGATTGACAATCATAAGATACATTTTGTGGCTTCGCCAAGTCATACCAGCTTTTGGAATCGTGTCAGAGACTCCTTTATTGGAGAGTGCAAGGAATGAGGTTTGAGTTTATTGCCGATGAGCATGTCAAGGTGAAGACCTTTTTAAAACGGCACGAAATTTCCAAAGGCCTCTTGGCTAAGATAAAATTTTCCGGAGGGAACATTCTCGTCAACCATCAGCCTCAGAATGCTATTTATCTCTTAGATATTGGCGATAGGGTGACGATTGACATCCCTTCTGAAAAGGGATTTGAGAGTCTGAAGGCTGTTGATAAGGATTTGTCTGTCATCTATGAAGATGAGCATTTCTTGGTTTTGGATAAGCCGGCAGGGGTGGCTAGCATTCCCAGTGTTAATCATTCCAACACTATGGCTAATTTCGTCAAGGCTTACTATATTCGTCAGGGCTATGAAAACCAGCAGGTGCATATCGTGACACGTCTGGATAAGGATACAAGTGGGCTCATGCTCTTTGCCAAGCATGGCTATGCTCATGCCAGATTGGACAAGCAGCTGCAGAAGAAGCTGATAGAAAAGCGCTATTACGCTCTGGTTAGGGGTAATGCTCTCTTAGAAGAGCAAGGTGAGATTATTGCTCCGATTGGGCGCAACCCTGAGAGTATCATTACGAGACGCGTGACAGAGGATGGTAAGTACGCCCATACCAGCTACAAGGTCATAGAGCGATTTGGAGATGTCTATCTGGTGGATATCCATCTTCATACTGGGCGGACTCATCAAATCCGCGTTCATTTTTCACACATTGGCTTTCCGCTTTTGGGTGACGACCTTTATGGAGGGAGTTTGGAACACGGAATAGAGCGCCAAGCTTTACATTGTCATTCTTTGAAATTTTATAACCCTTTTAGCGGACAGGAAGTTGAGCGTGCCAGTCCTTTGCCAGAAGATTTTAAACAAGTTATCGAGAAATTAAAAGAACAAGAGATAAAGGAGTGTTAAGAACAATGAAAATTTTTGACTCAATTCGTGAAGCCTTGAAGGATAAGGAAGTAAAGATTGTCTTGCCAGAGGGTGAAGAACCGCGTATTCTGCAGGCGACCAAACTATTGGTGAAAGAAACCGATATTACACCAGTTCTTTTGGGGAATCCTGATAAAATCCGTATTTATCTAGAAATTGAGGGAGTAAAAGAAGGATATCAGGTTATTGATCCTTCAAACTGTTCTTGCTTTGAGGAACTGGTAGAAGCGTTCGTTGAGCGTCGTAAAGGAAAAATCACAGCAGACGAAGCACGCCAGTTGCTCAAGGAAGATGTCAACTACTTTGGGGTCATGTTGGTTTATCTTGGTAAGGTTCAAGGGATGGTTTCAGGAGCAATCCACTCTACGGCAGCGACTGTTCGGCCAGCTCTTCAAATCATCAAGACCCTGCCTTGGGTGTCTCGTACTTCAGGAGCCTTCCTCATGGTGCGTGATGACGAACACTATATTTTCAGTGACTGTGCCATCAATATCGATCCAGATGCCAATGTTTTGGCGGAGATTGCTGTTAACTCAGCTTTGACAGCGCAGATTTTTGGCATTGATCCTAAAGTTGCTATGCTCAGCTATTCGACCAAGGGCTCTGGTTTCGGTGAAAAGGTTGATAAGGTAGTGGAGGCGACTAAACTGGCTCAAGAAATGCGTCCAGACTTGGCTATCGATGGTGAATTACAGTTTGATGCGGCTTTCGTTCCTGCAACAGCAGAGTTGAAAGCACCTGGCAGCCCTGTGGCTGGTCAAGCAACTGTCTTTGTCTTCCCAAGTATCGAGGCTGGTAATATCAGCTACAAGATGGCAGAGCGTTTGGGTGGCTTTTCAGCGGTAGGACCTATCCTGCAGGGGCTTAACCATCCAGTTAATGACCTTTCCCGAGGATGTAATGCGGATGATGTTTATAAGCTGACTTTGATTACAGCCAGTCAGGCTGTCGGCCATTATTAAACGATAGGAAATGATTGGAGGGCGTAAGCTCTCCTATTTTTCTTTTCTTATGCTATACTAGATTTATGTTATATTTGAAAGAATACGGAATTGAGATGTGGGAGGCAGATAAAATTGCCTCTTTTCGCGAGAAATTATTAACTTGGTATGATGAAAATAAACGTGATCTACCTTGGCGAAGAACAAATAATCCTTATCATATCTGGGTTTCTGAGATTATGCTGCAACAGACTCGGGTGGATACAGTGATTCCTTACTACGAGCGTTTTCTTAACTGGTTCCCGACTGTAGCTGATTTAGCGCAGGCGCCAGAGGATAGACTGCTCAAGGCTTGGGAAGGGTTGGGATATTATTCGCGTGTGAGAAATATGCAAAAAGCAGCCCAGCAGATAATGACGGATTTCGCTGGAAAATTTCCTGATAGCTATGAAAGAATTGCTAGTCTCAAAGGGATTGGACCTTATACGGCTGGTGCCATTGCTAGTATTGCCTTTGGCTTAGCTGAGCCGGCAGTAGATGGCAATGTTATGCGGGTGCTTAGTCGCTTGTTTGAAGTTGATTTAGATATTGGCCAACCCAGCAATCGTAAGGTCTTTCAAGCCATGATGGAGATTCTGATTGATCCAGACAGACCTGGAGATTTCAATCAGGCACTGATGGATCTGGGGTCAGATATCGAAGCTCCTGTTAATCCTCGTCCAGAAGACAGTCCTGTAAAAGAGTTCAGCGCAGCCTATTTACACGGAACTATGGATAAATATCCAATCAAAGCACCTAAAAAGAAGCCAGTTCCGGTCTATCTTCAGGGCTTGATTATCGAAAACGAACAGGGACAGTTCTTACTTGAAAAGAATGAGGCTGCTGGCTTGTTATCAGGTTTTTGGCATTTTCCCTTGATTGAAATCGAGGAATTTCAAACTGAAAATCAGATGTCACTCTTTGAGGTGGCAGAAAATCAGCCAAGTCTGGATCTGTCTCCTCAAGAAAGCTTTGAGCAGGATTATGATTTGATTGTTGATTGGCAGCAGCAGTCCTTTTCAAAAGTGCAGCATGTTTTCAGTCATCGTAAGTGGCATATCCAGCTGGCTTATGGCCGAGTTAAAGATAGCCAGCACACAGCGGAGGGAGAGGTCTTGTGGCTTCATCCGGGAGACTTTGGCAATTACCCCTTTGCCAAACCCCAGCAGAAGATGTGGGAGGCTTTTAGGAACGTAAAAGATGGAAACTAAAGTCAAATAGTTTGTTGAACTTGATTAAATTTACGAAGAATAGGAAATCATTAAAATATGTCCCATATCCCTAGTCCTCCAGATAAAACTTTCATTGGACGTCGTAGCAGACTTGCTGGTGTCATTTATTTTATATTAGGCGCTTTGAATTTCTTACATTGCCTTCTTTATTTTCAGTGGATATTTTCCCCAACTGCGAGAACTGACTTCATCATTATTCTAATTTTTATAGGTTTAAATATTTATTTTTTGACACGCGAGTTCATCTATAAATGCTTCCATTGGTGTGGCTATCATGCCTTACCTGAGTTAGCTAAGTTCGGGAGTGGACGCTATTCCTTTCACTTGCCTGTCTTCGAAAGACATACCGAAAACTATAAAGTCTATTACAGTAAAAGATCAAAGAAACATCAATTTCTCTTCTTTGTGAGCTATATTTTATATGTGAATTTAATTTTAGTAGTTCTTTTGCTCTTCTCATGTGCGTACTGGAATATGTTCATTGAGAGTTCCTCGAAATTTCAAGATTGGCACGCTTTTCTATTTATCTTTTTAATAATCATCCTGTATATCTGTATTGAAGTTTTATTTAAAAAATATAAACATTGGTTTAAAAATTATTTTAAACTAGATGATAGAATAGTAGAACACGGCTTTCCGATATATACTTTGAAAGAAAAATAAAAGACAAACAATATAGTTTGTCTTTTTCGCTTTTAAAATAACTTATATTCCTTCTCACTCTGTAAGGAGATAGGCTAATAAACTAGCCTTTAGATGGAGATTCGTGCTTAAATCCCGGCAAAAGCTTTGATTTCATCTGCAGTCATAGAAGAATCACAACGAACAGATACTTGGCCGTCTTGAACATGAACAAAACCAGGAACCGTCGGAATGCTGTATTCAGAGCGGAAGGCTTGCAGTTTCTCTAATTCGCTGGCTTCTTCGCTATTGATAAAGAAAATATGCGCCTTAGTAGCAGCGACCACACCAGCAAGAGTAGCAGCGAATTTACGGCAGTAAGGGCAAGTTTTGCGACCGACGAAGAAAGTTGCAGTTTCTTTATCAGCAATCGCTTGACGAGCGCGGTCAACAGTTGTGACTTCAAGGTCTTTAATATTTTGAGCAAATTGTTCCATAAATAATCCTCATTTCTTTTGATAAAACTAGTATGCCATAAAAAGCAGAAAAATGCTTGATTTGGAAACGAAAAACCAGAGAATGTAAAATTCATCCTCTGGTTGATTGGTTGATAGTGTTGTTTTACTTGATAAAGGCATTAATCTCTGCTTCAATAGCAGCAATTTTTGCTTGAGCGTCTTCATTGCTGTCACCGACAACGGCAATATAGAACTTGATTTTTGGTTCTGTTCCGGATGGACGGACAGCAATCCATGAACCATCATCCAAAGTGTATTTCAGCACATCGCTTGGAGGAGTCGTCAGGGCAGTAACAGTACCGTCTGCGGCGGTAGAAGTCTGCGCCTTAAAGTCTTCAGTAACAGAAATAGCAGTAGCGTTGAATTCTTTTGGACCATTGTCACGGAACTTAGCCATGATAGACTTGATTTGCTCAGCTCCATCAACACCGGACAAGGTTACAGAGATAGTCTTTTCAGCAAAGTAACCATACTCTTTGTAGATTTCTTCAATACCGTCAGCCAGAGTCAAGCCACGTGAGCGGTAGTAGGCAGCTAGCTCAGCTACAACCAAAACAGCTTGGATAGCGTCTTTATCACGTACAAATGGCTTAATCAGATAGCCGAAGCTTTCTTCAAATCCCATCATGTAGGTGTGATTGTGCTTTTCTTCGAATTCTTGAATCTTTTCAGCGATAAATTTGAAACCAGTCAAGACATTGAACATGGTTGCGCCATAGCTTTCGGCAATCTTAGTCACCAGGTCAGTAGAAACGATTGACTTGCAGAGAGCTGCGTTAGCTGGCAGAGTTCCAGCACTCTTATGAGCTTCCAAGATGTACTTGGCCATGATGGCTCCGATTTGGTTACCTGAAAGGTTAAGATAGCTGCCGTCTTTTTGCAGTACTTCTACACCGACACGGTCAGCATCTGGGTCAGTTGCGACCAAGACATCTGCACCAACTTTACGGCCCAATTCCTCAGCCAAGGCAAAGGCTGCTTGGCTTTCAGGGTTTGGAGACTTAACAGTAGAGAAATCTGGATCAGCTACAGCCTGAGCTTCAACAACTTCTACAGAATCAAATCCAGCTTGAGCCAAAGCGCGACGAGCCAACATTTCACCAGTACCGTGCAGAGGAGTGTAGACAATCTTCATGTCCTTACCGTATTCATCAATCAGTTTTTGGTTGATATTGACATCTTTAACTTCCTTGAGGTATTCAGCATCAATAGCATCGCCAATCACTTCAATCAAACCAGAAGCTTTTTCAGCTTCAACGTCAGCGACCTCAATAGCAAAAGGATTTTCAATAGCACGGATGTAGTCAGTCAATGCATCTGCATCATGCGGAGGCATTTGTCCGCCGTCTTCACCATATACCTTGTAGCCGTTAAATGGAGCAGGGTTGTGGCTGGCTGTAATCATGATACCAGCAAAAGTTCCTAAATGACGTACCGCAAATGAAAGTTCCGGAGTTGGGCGCAGACTTTCAAAGACATAGGACTTGATGCCGTGTTTAGCTAAAACAGCAGCAGATTCAAATGCAAATTCTGGTGAGAAATGACGGGAGTCGTAAGCAATCGCAACACCGCGTTTTTTGAACTCATCACCTTTCTCTTCAATCAAGCGAGCCAAACCTTCGGTTGCCTGACGGACAACATAAATATTAATACGGTTGGTACCAGCGCCAATTAAACCACGCATACCAGCAGTACCAAACTCTAGATTGGTGTAAAAGGCATCTTCCTTAGTTTTTTCGTCCATACTATTCAAGTCTTCGCGAAGATAGTCAGGAAGTTCAGCATAATCAAGCCATTTTTTGAAGTTATCTTGATAAGTCATAGGTGGAGTCTCCTTTATTTTTGAAATGAAGAGATGGAAATTTTAGTAAAAAATCCTGCTCTTAAATTTTCTTAATCGCTTACATTGTAGCATATTTTCATTAATTTTGAAAGAGGTTACCTAGAAAACGATGAAATACTTTTCAAGTCATTGTTTCAAGGATTTCAGAATGGTAGAGCTGAATTGTGAGATTAAAAAAAGACCAAAGCATTGCTTGGTCAGGAAAATTAATTTATCATCATTTTTTGGCTTTTTCAAGTGCAGGGATGATAGTTGCTGTCAAAATCGCAGAAATGATTAACTCGGCAATGGAATTTGCTGATAGAATCACAGCTAGAAGTGCTTTGATATCTCCTTGATATACATTTGCAAAGAGACAGAAAATACCGCCCAAGACAAAGATGGTATTGGTGGCAGAACCTACGGAACCTGCTACAATCAAGCCGACCTTATTTTTCATAGCTTTATATACGAAATAAGGAGTGATACCGATGAGAATGCGAGGCACCATGGCAACAAGAAGCGAAGAAAGACTTCCATTTGGCACAAAAGGGCTAAAGAGATAACTGGTTGGCAGCAGCACCAAGGTATTGGTGACAACGCTGATACATCCCATAAGACCACCTAGAACAGCTCCGACTTTAGGGCCATAGAGGATACTGGCGATAATCACTGGAATGTGAATAATCGTAGGTTTAATCGGTACTGGAAGCAAGTTGAAAATGACTGAGCTGAGCAGGTGCAGTACCAACATAATGGCAAAGAAAATAGCAATTTGAGCAATTTTAGATTGTTTTTTCATGAATAAGTTCCTTTACTGTATCAATAATTGTATCAATCTCAGCTAGAGCACCTGTCCCCTGATCGCCACAGGCTAGAACAGCTTCGCGCGGCTGGATAATCTTCCATCCAAAACGCTGCAGACGCTCCAAATTGTGCTGGGTTAGTGGATTTTCAAACATCTTAGTGTTCATAGCTGGAGCCAAAACTTTCTTGGTATGAGGCGGCAGAGCCAGGGCAGTAGCTGTTACCATATTATCAGCTAAGCCGTTGGCTAATTTAGCGATGGTATTGGCTGTAGCTGGCGCTAGCAAAAAGAGGTCAGACTCTTTAGCGATGTCAATGTGATTGACCTTGCTAGGGTCAGGTTCTTGCATAATATCAATTGCAACTGGTCTTTGCGACAAGACTTGCAGGGTCAGCGGTGTGATAAATTCTGTCGCTGCCGCTGTCATGAGGACAGCAACTTTAAAGTTCTCTTTCTTTAGACGACTGGTGATGTCAGCAGCCTTGTAGGCTGATATGCTGCCGCTGACGGCTAAGGTAATCTGTGTCATCATTTACCTCCTTATGGACTATGGATATGCAGGTAGAGGAGCTGAGCAATTTCTTCTTTGGATTGAGCTCGGGTTACAGTATCATTTCCGACAAGATAGGCTTTGTGCTCCTGATTAGAAATCTCTGTCAAATCATTGGCGACAATGATTTCAGCCTGATTTTTTATGAGATTGGCTCGTGCGGTCTTGAGTAACTCTTCCTTAGAAACATCGACCAAGAGTTTGAAGCCAATCAAGCGAATGTCTGGATTCCATTTTTTTACTAGGCTGATGATTTTTGGTGTCTTTTTGAGAAAAAGAACTTGGACATCATCCTGAGAAGAAATCTTGCTTTCTGAGTTAGTCTTGTTCAGAAACTCAGCCATATCAGAGCTAGCTGCTACAGCTTCCAAACCAGTCATATAGACGGGGGTGTAGTCTGAGACAGCCATTGCATGAATCAGTACATCATGTGTGTGAACGAGTGGCTCCAAGCTTTCAAGCAGTTCTGCAACATTTTCAATCTGGACAATGGTAAGATTGGGATGAGCTGCAGGGCGGACAGCCTTGGGAGTCGTTACCAGAGTCACCTGGTCGCCCTTGTCTAGGAAAGTTTCAGCTATGATTTTGCCAAGCCGGCCCGTCGAATGATTGGTAATAGAGCGGACACGGTCGATTTTCTCGCTGGTCCCGCCAGAAGTAATCAATATGTTCATAGCCTTATTTTACAAGAAAAAAGAAATTTAGTAAAATAATTCTAATTGCAGAGTGTCACAGCGGAGAAGTGACTAATCAAAAAGTGAACTGCAGTGTTTAATTGAAACTAAAGTTTAGATATGGAGAAAAATAATGAATAAAGATGATTATGAATTTTCATTTTTTGCTGGTGAAAAATATTATATATCATCAGTTGTTGGAATTATAGTGTCGATAATCTTCCCTTTGTTTTTTATAGCAAGTATACAAGGTCATGATAGTGAACACAATTTGGAGTCTTCGTCAAGTTATAGCTATTCGAGCGCTTCTGCAGAAAAAGCGAGCGTTGAAGGTTTTTTAGTATTCTTTGCAATTATTGCGTCTGTGATTATTATCACACTAATTGTTAGGAGTATGAATGCAGAAAAAGATAGTAAATACCCGATTTTAGCGGGAACAGCTGAAGAAATGGTTTTTCGATTAAGCAATGGGAAAGTTCATTTTTTAGAGTGGGAAACTATTGACTCTATTTCTCATAAGGAAGTCGTCGAATATGATGAAGATGGTAGTAGTACTTATCACTATATATGTCCTAGAACTAAGAAAGGAGAAATATTTGAGATCTCTATTTCAAAATTAGATGAGAATTACAGTGATATCCAGAAAGTTTTGCACAAATATCATCCAGAAATTTCTTTGATAGACTTCTAGAATAAAAACAAAACAAGCTTTTTGTAGTGATAAATAGATGGATTATTTCTAAATTAACTTAGAGGAGCATCATGCCATTGATTATCAAACCGACATTAAAAAAAACGAACATTAAAATCTTTTTAGAGCTGAATCATGTAGATTTTGCTCTTTTTTGTTATAATCTTTATATTAATTGACAGAGGAGTTCTTGATGAAAACAGATATTGAAATTGCTCAAAGTGTTGAATTGCAGCCTATTTTTGATGTGGTTAAAAAAGTTGGAATTGATTATGACGACTTGGAACTATATGGTAAGTACAAAGCCAAGCTTAGCTTTGATAAAATTCGTGAGGTTGAAAAAAATCCTGTTGGCAAACTGATTTTGGTAACGGCGATCAATCCGACACCTGCTGGAGAAGGTAAATCGACCATTACTATTGGACTGGCTGACGCGCTTAACAAGATTGGCAAGAAAACTATGATTGCTATCCGGGAACCGTCTTTGGGGCCTGTGATGGGAATCAAAGGAGGAGCAGCTGGTGGCGGTCACGCGCAGGTTCTACCGATGGAAGACATTAACTTGCATTTCACTGGTGACATGCACGCCATTACGACTGCCAATAATGCCCTGTCAGCTCTTATCGATAATCATCTTCATCAGGGAAATGCACTGGGAATCGATCAGCGCCGCATTATTTGGAAACGGGTGGTTGATCTAAATGACCGAGCTCTTCGCCATGTGACCGTTGGCTTAGGAAGTCCTGTTAATGGTATTCCGCGCGAAGATGGTTTTGACATTACTGTTGCATCTGAAATTATGGCGATTCTTTGCCTAGCTACGGATATTGAAGATTTGAAAAAGCGCTTGGCTAACATTGTCATCGGTTATCGCTATGACCGCTCACCAGTCTATGTTCGTGACCTTGAGGTCGAAGGGGCCTTGGCTTTAGTCTTGAAAGATGCGATTAAGCCAAATTTGGTACAGACTATTTACGGGACACCAGCCTTTGTTCATGGCGGACCTTTTGCCAATATCGCCCATGGCTGTAATTCTGTTTTAGCGACTAGCACAGCGCTGCGCTTGGCCGATTATACAGTGACAGAAGCAGGATTTGGTGCGGACCTTGGTGCTGAAAAATTCTTAGATATTAAAACTCCAAACTTACCAACTTCTCCAGATTCAGTTGTGATTGTTGCAACTTTGCGCGCTCTCAAGATGAATGGTGGAGTAGCTAAGGATGCACTTACAGAAGAGAATGTTGAGGCGATCCGAGCTGGTTTTGCTAATCTCAAACGTCACGTTGAAAATATCCGTAAGTTCGGTATTCCAGTGGTAGTAGCCATCAATGAATTTGTTTCAGATACGGAGGCTGAAATTGCTACTCTTAAGGAGCTTTGTGCAGAAATTAAGGTTCCAGTTGAGTTAGCTAGCGTCTGGGCTGATGGTGCTGAAGGTGGTGTGGCTCTAGCTGAGTCTGTAGTTAAAACGATTGATGAAGAACCTGCTCGTTACACTCGCCTCTATGACAACGACCTCTCTATTGAAGAAAAAATCGAGAAAATTGTCAGAGAAATCTATCGTGGTTCAAAAGTGAACTTTGAGAAAAAAGCGCAGACTCAAATTCGAGAAATTGTCAAAAACGGCTGGGACAAGCTGCCGATCTGCATGGCCAAAACACAGTATAGCTTCTCAGACAATCCTGCTGCTCTGGGCGCGCCAGAAAACTTTGAAATTACCATTCGTGAATTGGTACCAAAACTTGGGGCAGGCTTTATCGTGGCTTTGACAGGAGATGTCATGACCATGCCAGGATTGCCAAAACGTCCTGCAGCACTTAATATGGATGTTGCAGCAGACGGCACAGCCATTGGTCTATTTTAATCTTGGTTTAAAAGGCTCTTTACGAGTCTTTTTTTGGTATAATAGTGAAAATAATGAGAATGGAATACGGAGCCAACATGAACATTAGATTAGCAAACCCATCAGACGCTGCGAGCTTGCTTGCTATTTACGCGTTTTATGTAGAAAATACGGCCATCACTTTTGAATATGAAGTACCGAGCATTGAGGATTTTGGAAATAGGATTGAGAAAACATTGGAAAAATATCCTTATCTGGTAGCGGAAGAAGATGGTGTAGTCTTAGGTTATGCTTACGCTTCGACTTATTATGCGCGTGCAGCCTATGATTGGGCGGTAGAATTATCAGTCTATGTCAGTCAAGATGCTAGAGGAAAAGGAGTCGGCAGTAAGCTTTATGATAAGATTGAAGACCTTTTAGATCAGATGGGATATATGCATTTTCTAGCCTGTATTTCTCTGCCAAACGAAGCTAGCCTAGCATTGCATAGAAAAATAGGCTACCAGCAGGTTGCGCATTTCCCTAAAATTGGCTATAAATTCGAACGTTGGCATGACATTGTTTGACTGCAAAAATCCTTAGAAAAGCATGCTGGATCCATCAAACTTTTAAAAGAAATGGAGTGGAAATGATGAAAAAGAAACATTTATTAATAACTCTTCTAAGCATTGCCCTTTTGACTTTGAGCGGCTGTCAGGCCGTTGAAAATTGGTTTAAAAATGCCAAGGAGGAATGGCTTGGTTTAGAGATGACAGTTCGAACCTATGATGAAAATTCTCGGCTTATTGACCAAATGTCGGGTAAGTCCCTATCCATTTCGCGTAACGAGGAGTTCGACTCAGTTGATGCGGAAGGAAATTCAAAGGAAGATTCTTCTGTGCTCAAAATCACCTTGGGTAAGTATGAGATTGATCATGTGGGCTCTTCCTTGATTGCAGAAGAAAAAGGCTTGAAAGATGTGTTTGCTCAATATCAAAAAACTGCAGATGTTGAGGAGAATAGCCATTCAGTTCCCGTTTTAAATCGCATGATTTCAGCCTTTAAAAACGACTTTACCGGCAAGAAAAAGGTCATTTTGATTCGCTCTCAAAATGGGACTCCGCTAGCTGCTTATGCTGGCGACCGTGTCTCTCTTGATAAGTCAGATGCTCCTAAAACTTCTGAGTTGCTGATTGACGGCAAGCGTCTCGTAATTTACCGCTGTGACTACACTATTTATGACCGTGAATTGCTGGAGTAAGCTATGAATGTAGAGGAATTGGTAAAAGAGTTAAAAGCAGTAGCTAACCCTGATGATGCAGTGGCTATGAAAACCTATATGAAAAATAAATTTGAGTTTCTAGGAGTCAAGACTCCGGCCAGACGGAAACTCGCAAAGGCTTTTTTCAAACAACAGACAGACTCCGTAGTTGATTGGAATTTTATAAATGAAGCTTGGAAAAATCCATATCGAGAACTGCAGTACACTGCGCTAGATTATCTAGAAAGTCGCAAGAAACTATTGACTCCATCTGACTTGCCACGTTTGAAAAAGCTGGCTCAAACAAAATCTTGGTGGGATACCATTGACTTTTTGGACCGCTTGGTCGGATCCATCATTGTCCGATTTCCAGAAACCAAAGAGATTATTTTATCCTGGAGTTGTGATAAGGATATCTGGCTGCGGCGCTTGGCCATTGATCATCAGCTATTGCTAAAAGAGGAAACAGACACAGAGCTCTTGGAGAAAATTTTAGTGAATAATCTTGGTCAATCAGAATTCTTCATTAACAAGGCTATCGGCTGGGCGTTGAGAGATTATTCAAAAAACAATCCAGACTGGGTCAGAGATTTTATCGAGCGGCATCAGGCAGAAATGGCTGCATTAAGTATTCGAGAAGGAAGTAAGTATTTATGAAACATATTTATTTAAAATATCTGGAAGAGAAAGATTATTCGGCTTGGCTGGAAGGATTTTCCGATAGACTGCCTTCCCAATCCCCATTTGATGATGGGCTTTTAGATATGACGATTTGTACAGAAAGTTGGTTTGCGGATTTGGTGGCTAAGCACCGAGATTTCCGAGAAAAAGACCAACAGTATATTTGGGGAATTTATGATGCAAAAAACGGAAAACATGTAGGAATGGTTAATTTATTTGTGCTGGCTAGAGACGATTTTCAATGGGCGGAAATAGGTTATACGATACATAATCAATTTTGGCGTCAGGGCTACGCCAGAGCTATGCTAGGTGAACTTAAGAAAGTCAGTCGTGAACTAGGATTTCATCGGTTAGAAGCACATGTTGATCTACAGAATTTCCCTTCACAGAATTTGCTAAAGCAAGCTGATTTCTATCTTGAAGGAGTACGGAAACAATTCCAAAAAGAAGGTCAGGAATGGAAAGATAGACAAGTTTTTGTTTATATTTTAGATTAAATACCTTGACAAAACGGAAAAAGATAAGGTAAACTATATTTCGTGCGATGAGTCGATATGCAGATTTTCTGCAAATTGAAGCATGGGAGGTCATAAACGCAGGAGCGGACCTTGATCAGTTGTGTGAACCTGCTGATCACACGAAAGTGCCCTTATCCCCAGTCTACGGATTGGGGATTTTTCTATGTCTCTTAGAGAGGCAAGAAGGATTGTCTCAGCCGAGCTTAGAGACATTGATGCTGAGACGCGCAGTGTCGTGAGCGCTATTGCTCTTGATGAAACAACTTCTCAGAAGGCGGTTGAGTCGTAGAGCAATGGATGCAGTTTTGTTCGTGAGAACAAAATCTGTAAACCTTGAAAGCTCTCTTAGATAGGCATGAGAGTTGGTGTGGTTTATCAAAAAATCGCACCTATATTCTTCAGAAATATTTGCATTTTTCCCTAAAAATAGTATAATACTAACAATACAAAATTTTTTGAAAATTCAGAGAGGTTATCGCATGGGATATACAGTTGCTGTAGTAGGTGCCACTGGTGCCGTTGGATCTCAAATGATTAAAATGCTGGAAGAGTCTAGCCTTCCAATTGATAAAATACGCTATCTGGCGTCAGCTCGCTCAGCTGGTAAAGTTCTCCAATTCAAGGGACAAGATATTACTATTGAAGAGACGACAGAGACAGCTTTTGAAGGTGTAGATATTGCTCTCTTTTCAGCTGGTGGTTCTACCTCAGCAAAATTCGCTCCTTACGCAGTCAAAGCTGGAGCAGTAGTGGTCGATAACACCTCTTATTTCCGTCAAAATCCTGATGTTCCTCTGGTTGTTCCAGAAGTCAACGCCCATGCCTTAGATCAGCACAAGGGGATTATCGCTTGCCCTAACTGCTCGACAATTCAGATGATGGTGGCTTTAGAACCTGTTCGTCAGCAATGGGGGATGGAGCGCATCATTGTGTCTACCTATCAAGCAGTTTCTGGTGCAGGTATGGGAGCCATTCTTGAAACCCAAGCTCAATTGCGCTCTGTTCTCAATGATGGTGTAAATCCTAAGGACACGGAAGCCAATATCCTGCCATGTGGCGGTGACAAAAAACACTATCCTATTGCTTTTAATGCCTTACCTCAGATTGATGTCTTTACAGATAACGACTACACTTATGAAGAGATGAAGATGACCAAGGAAACTAAGAAAATCATGGAAGATGATTCTATTGCAGTTTCTGCGACATGTGTCCGTCTTCCAATCTTGTCTGCTCACTCAGAGTCTGTCTATATCGAGACTAAGAAAGTTGCACCTATTGAACAGGTAAAAGCAGCAATTGCAGCCTTCCCAGGAGCTGTTTTAGAAGATGATGTAGCTCATCAGGTTTATCCGCAAGCAATCAATGCAGTTGGTAAGAAAGAAACCTTTGTTGGCCGGATTCGTAAAGATCTAGATGCGGAAAAAGGAATCCATATGTGGGTAGTTTCAGACAATCTTCTTAAAGGAGCAGCTTGGAATTCTGTTCAAATCGCAGAGACACTGCATGAGCGTGGTTTAGTTCGTCCGACAGCAGAAGTTGTTTTTGAATTAAAATAAAGTGACCAAGGAAACTTGACAGCATAGGGTTGAATAATCATTCTTTCAACCCTCTTTTCGTATAAAGAGAGGTAAGTTTATGGCGTATTCGGATCTGAAAAACTGTAAAATCATCACAGCTTTTATTACTCCTTTTCATGAAGATGGTTCCATCAATTTTGAAGCTATTCCAGATTTGATTGAGCACCTTTTGGCTCACCATACGGATGGGATTTTACTTGCTGGAACGACTGCTGAAAGTCCAACTCTGACCCACGATGAAGAATTGGAGCTTTTTGCGGCAGTTCAAAAGGTTGTCAAGGGGCGTGTTCCTTTGATAGCCGGTGTCGGTACCAACGAAACGCGCGATTCTATCGAATTCGTCAAAGAAGTAGATGAATTTGGTGGTTTTGCGGCTGGTTTGGCCATTGTTCCCTATTACAACAAACCTTCTCAGGAAGGGATGTATCAGCACTTTAAAGCCATTGCGGATGCATCAAACCTGCCCATCATTATCTACAATATACCTGGCCGGGTAGTAGTTGAGATGACACCTGAGACTATGCTGAGGTTGGCTGAACATCCAAACATTATCGGCGTTAAAGAATGTACCAGTCTGGCGAATATGGCCTATCTGATTGAGCATCGTCCAGAGGAGTTTCTGATTTACACTGGTGAGGATGGCGATGCCTTTCATGCTATGAATCTGGGGGCTGATGGAGTTATTTCAGTTGCTTCTCACACAAATGGTGATGAAATGTTTGAAATGCTGGATGCTATTGAACACAATGACATCAAAAAAGCAGCAGCTATCCAACGGAAATTCATCCCTAAAGTCAATGCCCTTTTCTCTTACCCAAGTCCAGCTCCAGTCAAGGCAGTCCTTAATTACTTAGGCTTTGCAGCTGGGCCAACCCGCTTACCGCTTGTGCCGGCTCCCGAAGAAGATGCCAAACGCATTATTAAGGTCGTGGTTGATGGTGACTATCAAGCAACCAAAGAGACGGTTAAAGGTGTATTGAGACCAGATTATTGATTGATAAAGCTGGTTTTAGGAATGCCATAGATAAAAATAATTAAGAAAGAATTGAAAATTGTGACAGAAAAACATAGTGAACGAATTGAGGAGTATAAAACTAAGCATAGACTGGAAAAACTTGAAGGTAAAAAAGTTTATGATAAGCCGGTTATTCGGACCGGTGATAAGGCAGGATGCTATGGTTCAGCATTGATTTTGCTTGGATTTGTTTTAGGAGTTATTTATTTACTTCTTATACTTATAACGGATTGGGATTTGAAACTTTTCTCTTTCATCTGGGAAACACTTGTTGCGTTAGGGATTGTTTTCAGTCTTTTTGGAGCTTTTAAAATCGGTCAGTTGGAGTTGCACAGTTTGTCAATGGTAGCTGACAAAGAGAAAAATTTTGAAATCGATAAAGCTTTCAATCTTTATAACATTATTCACAAACCAACAAAGAAAATTCTACTTCAATATGATAGTGAGGATGATAGTTTAATTTCTCTGAACGCTGGAGGAGAGTTATTAGTTGAGCTCTTAAAGAGAGTTGAAGAAGAGAAATTGTCATTTAAGCCTATTAACAAAACATTGATATTAGAAGAAGCGTCTGAAAATCACTGGAAAATGCACTATCGTTACAAAAGACAAGACATAACATTAGAGAAATCCGATACATAATGTTTTGATTGCTAAGTTAGTCGTCTTGACTTAAATTTAAAAGTGAATTCAGTATCTAATAGTTTATGAAGACCATAAAATGGATTGCCCAGAGCAGTCCTTTTATATAGTCTTTTAAGACTAAAGGAAAAAGAGGGCTTCCTTTGAAAAATATTGGAAAAAATTATATAATGTAAAAGTATGGTCTAGCTTTGGAATTTCTTTTTGAGCAGACTATAGATAACTGGACTGGTAGCAGTCATGTTATAGACATACATTAGATTAGAAATTTATAATATAAAAGGAGTTTTTTATGCAAGTTATTAAACGGAGTGGTGAGGTTGTAGAATTTGACCCAGATAAAATTTATCAAGCAGTTTTAAAGGCGGCTCAGACTGTCTATGTGTTGACAGATGATTTGCGTCAGAATTTAGCGCAGGTTACAAAGAAAGTGGTTCTGGATTTGGAAGAAGCGAAGGTTGAACGTGCGACGATTAGCATGATCCAGTCCATGGTTGAAAGCCGTCTCTTGGGTGCAGGTTATATTACCATCGCCGAGCATTATATTTCCTATCGCTTGCAGCGCGATTTAGAGCGCAATGGCTATGGAGATCATATCGCTGTACATCTGCATTTTGAACAAGTAAGATAAAGTTAGAAAGCCCGCTAGGGCTTTTTACTTTGTTCTTAGAGATGTTGAGTGGTCCGTTTTGGATTCATCCGCTTAAATCCTAGAAATATGTTAAAATAGTTAAAGATATAAAATTTTATCAATGATATTCGTTGAAAGGATAAATTATGGCAACGATTCAATGGTTCCCGGGTCATATGTCAAAGGCACGGAGACAGGTACAGGAAAATATTAAGTTTGTTGATTTTGTAACGATACTGGTTGATGCGCGACTTCCTTTATCCAGTCAAAATCCTATGCTGACTAAGATTGTGGGTGATAAACCTAAGCTTCTGATTTTAAACAAAGCTGATTTGGCTGACCCTGTTCGTATTAAAGAATGGCAGAGCTATTTTGAAAGCCAAGGGATTTCGACTTTGTCTATTAATTCCAAGGAGCAATCTGCTGTTAAAAAAGTAACAGATGCAGCTAAAAAGCTTATGGCTGACAAATTGGCGCGTCAGAAAGAGAGAGGAATTCGCATCGAAACCCTGCGTACTATGATTATCGGTATTCCCAATGCTGGCAAATCAACCCTCATGAATCGCTTGGCAGGTAAGAAAATTGCCGTTGTAGGGAATAAGCCAGGTGTAACCAAGGGCCAGCAATGGCTCAAGTCGAATAAAGACTTGGAAATCTTGGATACACCAGGAATACTCTGGCCTAAGTTTGAAGATGAGACGGTTGCTCTCAAGCTTGCCCTGACTGGAGCTATTAAGGATAATCTGCTGCCTATGGATGAGGTGACGATTTTTGGCCTTAATTATTTCAAGGAGCATTATCCTGAGGAGCTGATAGCACGCTTCAAGCAGCTGGATCTAAGTCAGGAAGCTCCTGATATGATTATGGATATGACTCAAAAACTCGGCTTCCGCGATGACTATGACCGTTTTTACATTCTTTTTGTCAAAGATGTCCGGGATGGCAAGCTAGGCCGTTATTGCTTGGATACGGTTGGAGAACTAGATGGCAACGATTAAAGAAATCCAGCAACGTTTAGAGTTAGTGACTGATTTGGCTGATCCTTTTCTGGCAGAAGCAGCAAATGACCAGCGCAGTGGAGTTCAAAAGGCGATTGAAAAGCGTAAAAGAGCTATTCAAGCAGAGTTAGATGAAGATTTGCGTCTAGAGCAGATGTTACGGTATGAAAAAGAGCTTTATCAAGCAGGCAACCAGGCAATCGCTGGGATTGATGAGGTCGGCCGCGGTCCTCTAGCTGGACCAGTTGTCGCTGCAGCAGTTATCTTACCTCTAGGATGTAAAATTAAAGGACTCAACGACAGTAAGAAGATTCCCAAGAAAAAGCACCAAGAAATCTATCAAGCAGTCATGGATAAAGCCTTGGCAGTAGGTGTTGGCTTGATTGACAACGAGATTATTGACCAAGTCAATATCTACGAAGCGACCAAGCTTGCTATGAAAGAGGCTTTGTCTAAATTGAGTCACAAGCCAGATTATTTACTGATTGATGCCATGAAACTAGATGTCGAAATTCCGCAAGAGTCCATCATCAAAGGTGATGCTAACTCTCTGTCTATCGCGGCAGCCAGTATTGTAGCTAAGGTTACTCGAGATAAGCTGATGGCAGACTACGACAAGGAATTTCCTGGCTATGATTTTGCGAAAAATGCTGGTTATGGGACCAAAAGTCATTTGCAAGGATTGGAAAGAAAGGGCGTAACTCCTATTCATCGCAAGACATTTGAACCCGTAAAATCAATGTGTGAATAAACATAAAAAGGAGGATGCCATGCGAAGCGAATACGAAAAAATGATTGCTGGAGAGATTTACAGACCGCAAGATAGTGAATTGAGAGAATTGGCAGCAAGATCAAAGGAATTTCAATATCGTTTTAACCAAGAACAAGACAGTGTCAAGCGCACGGCTATTATCAAATAATGGTTTGGCAGCACAGGGGAGAATCTTGCTATGAAGCCTGATTTGGTCTGTGATTATGGAATCAATATTCATCTAGGGGAGAATTTTTATTCTAACTGGAATCTGACTATGTTGGACGTTTGCCCGATTCGCATCGGAGATAATGCTTTGCTTGGTCCAAATTGCCAGTTTCTGACACCTCTTCATCCGCTTGATCCAGTGGAAAGAAATTCCGGTATTGAGTACGGAGCACCAATCACTATTGGTGATAATTTCTGGGCTGGCGGAGGTGTGACGATTCTGCCAGGCGTGACACTAGGGGATAATGTCGTGGTGGGTGCCGGAGCGGTTGTGACCAAGTCTTTTGGTGACAATGTAGTCTTGGCTGGTAATCCAGCACGAATTATTAAGGAAATCCCTGTTCATAAAGAATAAAAGATGGGTTAAAGGCAACAGGCAAGAAAACTAGCTATTGACAATATCAAATTCAATAAAATCGTAAAGAAGGAACTGTATTGCAGTTCTTTTTTTGAATTTTTTACGAATAAGAAAGTGAGGTGAAAAAATGAATAATTTTGAGATTTATAAAATGAAAAAAGCTGGCTTGACCAATCATCAGGTTTTAAATGTTTTGAGATACGCCGAGAGTAGAGATGGCAAGCTTTCTCTGCGAGATAAGGCTGTCGTATCTGAGTGCCGTAATCCTGCTCTCTTTATAGAGAAATACAAAAGGCTTGATTTACCAGCTTTGAAGGAAGAATTTGAACTTTTTCCGTCCTTTTCTATCTTGGATGATATTTATCCTTGGGATTTATGCGAGATTTATGATGCCCCGACTTTGTTATTTTATCAGGGAAATCTAAATCTACTAGAATTGCCCAAGGCTGCGGTGGTTGGCAGTCGAGACAGCAGCAAGCAAGGAAATGCCTCCGTACAAAAGATTGTCAAGGAGCTAAATAATGAATTGGTTATCGTCAGCGGCCTGGCTCGTGGAATAGATACGGCGGCTCATATGGCTGCCCTGCAAAACGGAGGTCAGACCATTGCTGTCATCGGAACGGGATTAGATGTCTTTTATCCCAAGGCCAACAAAAAATTACAAGCTTACATTGGCAAAAATCATTTATTGCTGACAGAGTATGGTCCAGGTGAACAGCCTTTGAAATTTCATTTTCCAGAGCGGAATCGGATTATAGCTGGTCTCTGTCGAGGCGTTATCGTGGCAGAAGCTAAGATGCGCTCAGGCAGTCTGATTACCTGTGAGCGAGCGATGGAAGAAGGGCGGGATGTCTTTGCCATTCCGGGGTCAATTTTAGATGGAAAATCTGACGGCTGCCATCATTTGATTCAAGAGGGCGCAAAGTGCATCACATCAGGCTCTGACGTTCTTTCTGAATTTGATTTTTAAAACAAGTTTTCCTATAAGAAAAGTTAGCAGTTGACATCTATCAAAAAATAGTTTAAACTCTATGAGATTTATTTCTTATAGAAGGTGTCTAAATTGGTTACAAAAACAAAGAAGAAGTCTACGACCAAGAAAAATCTTGTCATCGTAGAGTCGCCTGCTAAGGCAAAAACAATAGAAAAATATCTGGGACGAAACTACAAGGTTCTGGCCAGTGTCGGGCATATTCGTGACCTGAAAAAGTCTACTATGTCCATTGATTTTGAGAACAACTATGAGCCGCAGTACATCAATATTCGTGGTAAAGGTCCGTTGATTAATGACTTGAAAAAAGAAGCGAAGAAAGCTAAACAAGTCTTTCTGGCAAGTGACCCGGACCGCGAAGGAGAAGCTATTTCTTGGCATCTGGCTCACATTCTGAATCTGGATGAGAAAGAGAAAAACCGTGTCGTCTTTAATGAAATCACCAAAGATGCAGTCAAGAACGCTTTTAAAGAGCCGCGTCAGATTGATATGGATCTGGTCGATGCCCAGCAGGCTCGACGAGTTTTGGATCGCTTGGTTGGTTATTCCATTTCCCCTATTCTCTGGAAAAAAGTCAAAAAAGGCCTGTCAGCTGGTCGGGTGCAGTCTGTCGCGCTCAAGCTGATTATCGACCGGGAAAATGAAATCAATGCCTTCAAACCAGAAGAATACTGGACAATTGACGGAACCTTCAAGAAAGGAACCCGTCAGTTCCAGGCCAGCTTTTACGGCATGAATGGTAAAAAGATGAAGCTGACCAACAACGATGAGGTCAAAGAAGTCCTGTCTCACCTCAAGGGTGATGACTTTACAGTCGACAGTGTCGAAAAGAAAGAGCGTCGACGCAATGCTCCGCTGCCCTACACGACTTCCTCTATGCAGCAGGATGCTGCTAATAAGATTAATTTCCGGACTCGTAAGACCATGATGGTGGCTCAGCAGCTCTATGAAGGGATTAATATTGGTTCTGGCGTACAAGGTCTTATTACGTATATGCGTACCGACTCGACTCGTATCAGTCCAGTAGCGCAAAATGAAGCAGCAAGCTTTATAACGGATAAATTTGGCGCCAAATATTCCAAACATGGCAGCAAGCCCAAGAACGCTTCTGGCGCTCAAGATGCCCACGAAGCCATTCGTCCTTCCAGCGTTTTCAATACTCCAGAAAGCATCGCAAAGTATCTGGATAAGGATCAGCTTAAGCTCTATACGCTGATTTGGAACCGTTTTGTAGCCAGTCAAATGACAGCAGCAGTCTTTGATACTATGAATGTTAAGCTGGGGCAAAATGGTGTCCAATTTTCTGCCAACGGCAGTCAGGTCAAGTTTGATGGCTATCTGGCTATTTACAACGACTCTGACAAGAATAAAATGCTGCCAGACATGGAAAAGGGCGATACCGTCAAACGTGTAAATACCAATCCAGAACAGCACTTTACCCAGCCACCTGCTCGTTATTCTGAAGCGACTCTTATCAAGACTTTAGAAGAAAATGGCGTTGGTCGGCCGTCTACCTATGCACCGACCATTGAGACCATTCAGAAACGATATTACGTTAAGCTGGTTTCTAAGCGCTTTGAGCCGACGGAACTAGGGGAGATTGTCAATTCACTGATTGTCGAATTCTTCCCAGGCATTGTAAATGTGAAATTTACAGCAGAAATGGAAGCTAAACTAGATGATGTAGAAGTTGGCAAAGAGCAATGGCAGAAAGTTATTGACGAGTTTTATAAACCTTTTGAAAAGGAAGTGGCTAAAGCCGAGACTGAAATGGAGAAAATCCAAATCAAGGATGAGCCAGCTGGTTTTGACTGTGAGGTCTGTGGCAGTCCCATGGTCATCAAATTGGGTAGATTTGGCAAGTTCTATGCCTGCAGCAATTTCCCAGACTGTCGTCACACTCAGGCTATTGTCAAGGAAATCGGCGTGACCTGCCCACAGTGCCAAAAAGGTCAAGTTATCGAACGTAAGACTAAACGAAATCGCATTTTCTACGGCTGCGATCGTTATCCTGACTGTGATTTCACATCTTGGGACAAGCCAGTTGGTCGGAACTGTCCAAAATGTGACCATTATCTGATTGAAAAGAAAGTTCGTGGTGGCGGCAAGCAAGTAGTCTGCAGCAATGGCGATTACGAAGAAGAAAAAGTGAAATAACATTTTTACATAATTTATATTACGTAAAATATCTTTCTGAAGAAGAGGTGAAGTTTTATGACAGATAAATTTGCAGAATTTCTAAAAATCGCGTCTCAACTGAATAAGATAGGAATTGTTCCACTTCTGATGGGTTCTCTAGGTCTGGAGCAAGTTACTGGACAAGACTGGCAGGCGCGTGATATTGATATTCATGTTCATGGTGATGAGCGTGGCTGGGAAGTACCAGACGAAGAACGTATTTACGATATGGACAAGATTGAGCCTATGATGGAGCGCTTGGGCTATCGCTTAGTCGATCTGCACGAGCATGAATTTCAAAAAGAAAGCTTTTCTATTGAATTTGGAGTCATGGAAACCTTGGAGGCATTCGCTGGTGTACCGCTAGAGAAGCTGACTCGAAAAGAAGTTGAAGACGTTGAGTTTCTACTGCCGAATGCAGAGCAATTCTTAGCTATCTACCGTGCTTCTTCCCAAGATTCTTACCGAAATGAAAATAACAATCATAAGGATTTTGCTAAAATTGCTTACTTGGAGGAAAAGTTAAAAGCAAAGTGATTAAGAAAGTAATTAGTGTACTGTTTTCTATTCTCACATTATTTATTTTATCAGCATGTAACAACAGCGTCGATCATGATTTAGCTGATACAGCTATATCAAACATTCGTTCCGTAGTAGAAGCTGCAGGACTAGAGGCAGAAGAGTACTCGACAGCTGATACTTTTGGTTATCAGGGATTTCCGATTTTTGTTGAAGGAAACAAAAAATTTGTTGATGTCTATGTGGATTTTGAAAAAGAGTATGTTCAAAAAACTCCAGTCCTCAGATATAATCCGAGAATTAAAGAAGTTGATAAGAAAATTTTCTTTGGTTTGGCCAAGAAAAAAGTCTATCGTTTAGAAATGGAGTATGTTTCTGGCGATGACAATTATGATAGACTTGAAGAAGCGTACAATAGGTTGCTTCAAAGTGATAGCTTGACTTCTACATTTTTGAGCGAAGATATGATTAGACAGCTTTATATTAAAAACTCAATTGAATTGGACTCCTTTAACTCAAGTTATTCTTTGGTGCCACAAGAAGAATATAGTGGCAACCCAGAAACTCATCTTGAAGAACAAGAAAAAAGAGAAGCAATTTTGAAGACAGATGTCAAAGAATTAGCTCCGTTAATCAGGGACTTAGACCTAAGTAGAGAAAAAAATCTAGACGAAGATGTGATTGTTAATAATCGCGATATACTCTTAAAAAGAGTCACTGATAATCGTTCGACTTTTAGCATTCAGATACACATTGATACAGAACAGGTACGAAAACAAAACCTACAACTAACTGATGAAGATATCGACAATTGGACTGATTCTGATTTTGAATACTTACTTGCTCAAATACTTGAAATTGATAAACTACCTAGGAATACAGAAGTAGGCTTTGGTATAAGTTACGAAGACGATAAGCATCTGTATGCTTATAAGTCATTCAGCTTCAATAAACAATGATTTTCGATAGACATTCAGGAATTCTCCTGTCTGTCTTTTTTACTATCTTTTTGTTATAATGGTCAGAGTGAAAATCTAGAAATATCCAAGGGAGAGTATCATGTCATCATCCTATATCAATGTTATCGGTGCTGGTCTGGCTGGCAGTGAAGCAGCTTACCAGATTGCCAAGCGTGGCATCCCAGTCAAACTCTATGAAATGCGAGGTGTTAAGTCAACGCCTCAGCACAAAACTGCAGACTTTGCAGAACTGGTCTGCTCTAACTCTCTGAGAGGAGATGCGCTGACTAATGCAGTCGGTTTGCTCAAGGAAGAAATGCGGCGGTTGGACTCGGTCATCTTAAAGTCAGCAGAAGCGACTCGGGTTCCAGCTGGTGGTGCTCTAGCGGTTGATAGAGAAGGTTTTTCTCAGATGGTAACGGAGCTAGTGACCAATCATCCATTGATTGAGGTCATTCGTGAAGAAATCACCGAAATTCCGAAGGATGTCATCACAGTTATTGCGACAGGACCCTTGACCAGCGATTCTTTGGCCGAAAAAATCCACGCGCTCAATGGAGGCGACAGTTTTTATTTCTACGACGCAGCAGCGCCAATTATTGATGTCAATACCATTGATATGAGCAAGGTCTACCTCAAATCTCGCTATGATAAGGGGGAAGCAGCTTATCTCAATGCACCTATGACTAAGCAAGAATTTATGGATTTCCATGATGCTTTGGTCAATGCTGAGGAAGCACCGCTCAATTCCTTTGAGAAGGAAAAATACTTTGAAGGCTGCATGCCTATTGAAGTCATGGCTAAGCGAGGGATTAAAACTATGCTTTATGGACCGATGAAGCCAGTTGGTTTGGAATATCCAGATGACTATCAAGGCCCTCGAGATGGTGAATATAAGACGCCATACGCTGTGGTTCAGCTTCGTCAGGATAATGCAGCGGGCAGTCTTTACAACATCGTTGGCTTCCAAACTCATCTCAAGTGGGGCGAGCAAAAGCGGGTCTTTCAAATGATTCCTGGTCTTGAGAATGCAGAATTTGTCCGCTATGGTGTTATGCATCGAAACTCCTATATGGACTCTCCAAATCTGTTAGAACAGACTTTCCGCTCTAAGAAACAGCCAAATCTTTTCTTTGCAGGTCAAATGACTGGAGTTGAAGGTTACGTAGAGTCAGCAGCTTCAGGTCTAGTTGCTGGTATTAACGCCGCTCGACTCTTCAAGGGAGAAGAAGCACTTGTTTTTCCAGAAACAACAGCTATCGGCAGCCTGCCACATTATGTTACCCATGCTGACAGCAAGCACTTCCAACCCATGAATGTCAATTTTGGCATTATCAAAGAGCTGGACGGCCCTCGAATTCGTGACAAGAAGGAGCGCTATGAGAAAATTGCTGAGCGCGCCTTGCAGGATTTACAGACTTATTTGGATAAATAATCTATTTTCTATCATTATCTAATAAAAATCATCAAAAAGTTAGGAAATTCCTAACTTTTTTGCTTCATTTATGATATAATAAATAAAAATTTTGAAAATAGAAAGTTTTCTGAAAATGAATAAATCCTATTTTTATCTTGAAATGAAAACGCATGAGTTAGTCGTTCCTTATACCAAGCAGAAACGTCGTGTCCGCGTGTTGCTTCCAAAGAACTATAGCCAGGATACAAACAAGACCTATCCGGTCGTTTATTTTCATGACGGACAAAATGTTCTTTATAGCAAGGAATCTTTCAGCGGCCATTCGTGGAAAGTCATTCCGACAATCAAGCGTAATCCAGATATTGAAAAAATGATTGTCGTGGCCATTGATAACGATGGCCAACGGCGGATGAATGAATACGCAGCTTGGAAGTTCCAAGAGTCCAATATTCCCGGCATTCAGTTTGGCGGCAAGGGAACGGAGTATGCGGAGTTTGTCATGGAAGTCGTCAAGCCTTTTATTGACCAACATTATCGGACCAAGTCGGATCGACTGCATACGGCCATGATCGGCTCTTCTCTTGGAGGCAATATCAGCCAGTTTATCGGTGTTGAATACCAAGATCAGATTGGCTGTCTGGGCATCTTTTCATCAGCTAATTGGCTGCATCAGGAAGCCTTTGACCGTTATATTGAGAGAAAGACACTCCAGGCTGACCAGCGAGTTTTCATTTATGTTGGGACGGAAGAGGCTGATGATACAGATAAGACATTGATGGCGGGCAATATCAAGCAGGCCTATATTGATTCATCGCTCAGCTATTTCCGGCAGTTACTTGTATCTGGGGTAGATTTGTCCAATATTCAGATTAAGATCCAGTCTGGAGCTATTCACAATGAAATCGCTTGGGCGGAGCACTTGCCGGACTGTTTCCGTTTTATCGGCGAAAAATGGTAATCTAGTCAAACACTAAGAAAGAGGTAGAAACTATGCATGTAGAATTTTTAAGTCATTGGAGCGGTAATCTAGGCCGTGAAATGTATGTCAATCGCTATGGCCATGCTGGACTCCCAATTATAGTCTTCGCATCATCAGGCGGCAGCCACAATGAGTATGCTGACTTCGGCATGATTGAAGCCTGCGCTGGCTTTATTGAGGCCGGTAAGGTCCAGTTTTTCACTCTCAGCAGTGTTGATAGTGAGAGTTGGTTGGCGGACTGGAAGCATCCTCACGATCGAGCAGAAATGCATCGTGCATATGAGCGTTATGTCATCGAGGAAGCTATTCCTTTCGTTAAGCATAAGACAGGCTGGTTTGACCCTATGATGACGACAGGCTGCTCCATGGGAGCTTATCATGCTGTTAATTTCTTCCTGCAGCATCCAGATGTTTTCAATAAGGTGATTGCTCTCAGTGGTGTCTATGATGCACGTTTCTTTGTCGGTGACAATTTGAATGACGAAGTCATTTATCAAAACTCGCCAGCTGACTATATCTGGAATCAAAATGATGGCTGGTTTATTGACCGCTATCGACAGGCAGATATTATCGTTTGTACTGGCTTGGGCGACTGGGAACAGGATGGCTTGCCTTCCTTCTACACGCTGAAAGAAGCTTTTGAGCATAAGAATATTCCGGCTTGGTTTGCTGAATGGGGCCATGATGTTTCCCATGACTGGATTTGGTGGCGTAAGCAAATGCCTTATTTCCTCAATGAACTCAATCTTTAAAGGAGGTTTCCTATGAATTATATCGTTATTTCTCCCTATTATCCGCAGAATTTTCAGCAGTTTACTGTAGAACTGGCTAACAAAGGAATTACTGTTCTGGGAATCGGTCAGGAGCCTTATGACCAGCTAGACCAGCCTTTGAAGGATTCATTGACTGAATATTTCAGAGTAGAGAATCTTGAAAATCTTGACGAAGTAAAAAGAGCGGTGGCCTTTCTTTTTTACAAACACGGGCCTATCGTTCGGATTGAGTCTCATAATGAATACTGGCTGGAACTGGACGCTGAGTTGCGCGAGCAATTTAATGTTTTTGGAGCAAAGCCAAAAGACTTGAAAAAGACCAAGTTCAAATCTGAGATGAAAAAACTCTTTAAAAAAGCAGGTGTTCCAGTCGTACCTGGTCAGATTGTCAATACAGAAGCTGGGGCAGATTTGGCTGTCAAGAAACTTGGCCTGCCTTTGATTGCCAAGCCTGATAATGGAGTGGGAGCAGCTGCAACCTTTAAATTGGAAACAGCAGATGATGTCGAACGATTCAAGCAAGAATGGGATCATCAGACAGCTTATTTCTTTGAAAAGTTTGTCCAGTCTGGCGAGATTTGTACCTTTGACGGTTTGGTAGATAAGGACGGTCAGATCGTCTTTGCAACCACCTTTGACTATGCGCATACGCCGCTGGATTTGATGATCTATAAGATGGACAATTCCTACTACGTCCTCAAGGATATGGATCCAAAGCTGCGTGCTTATGGAGAAGCGATTGTTAAAATCTTTGGCATGAAAGAACGCTTTTTCCATATTGAGTTCTTCCGCGAGGGGGATGATTATGTAGCCATTGAGTACAATAACCGTCCAGCCGGCGGCTTTACCATTGATGTCTATAATTTCGCTCACTCAATCGATCTTTACAGAGGCTATGCAGCGATTGTAGCAGGAGAGCCTTTCCCAGCTGCCCACATGGAGCCACTGTATTGTCTGGCAACCTCGCGCCGTGCATCAACGAACTATGCTTACCCTGAGGCTGACTTGCTGGAGAAATACAGAGATAACTTCAAGGTCAAAAAAGACATGCCAGCCGCATTTGCGGAGTTGCAAGGTGACTACCTCTATATGCTGACAACTCCAAGTCGCGAGCAGATGGAGCAGATGATTGCAGACTTTGCTAAACAGGCAGATTAATCGGAGGCATGCTCTGCTATTATTTTCGTATAACAGTTTCAAAATAGTAAAAACTACTCTAGCACAAAAAGTTTGTGAAATTTCTATTTTAGTGTCGGAAACCAGTTTATCCAATGGATTGACTGGTTTTTCTTTGTGAAATATAAGTGAGCAAAAGTTTTGACAGTGCTTACAGCTTTAGATAGAATTAAATAGAAGAATTATGCTTAGAAAGGCAAAAAAATGGCAACTTTAGATAAAAATCTTTTGTTAGAGATGTTCCGTAAGATGGAAGAAATCCGTCGTATGGACTTAAAAATTGCTCAACTTGTAAAAAAAGGAAAGGTTCCTGGAATGACTCACTTCTCAGTGGGTGAGGAAGCAGCCAATGTCGGTGCTATGCTGGCCTTAAATGAGGATGATTTACTGACTTCTAATCACCGGGGGCACGGTCAAGCTATCGCCAAAGGAATCAACCTCAACGAAATGATGGCGGAAATCCTAGGGAAATACACTGGGACCTGTAAAGGAAAAGGCGGCTCTATGCACATTGCTGACTTAGATGCCGGAAATCTTGGAGCTAACGGTATCGTAGGTGGAGGCATGGGAATTGCTGTTGGAGCAGCTCTGACCCAGCAAATGCAGAAGACAGGCAAGATTGTTGTCTGCTTCTTTGGTGACGGTGCTACCAACGAAGGTGTCTTCCACGAAGCAGTCAATATGGCTTCTATCTGGAATCTTCCAGTTATTTTCTATTGTATTAATAACGGCTATGGTATTTCTGCTGATATCAAGAAAATGACCAATGTAGAGCACATCCACGAGCGCAGCGCAGCTTATGGCATTCCAGGTATGTTCATCGAAGATGGCAATAATGTTCTGGATGTCTATGAAGGCTTCCAAAAGGCTGTGGAGCATGTTCGCAGTGGTAAAGGACCTGTCTTAATAGAGAGTGTGACCTATCGCTGGTTGGGACATTCATCTTCTGACCCAGGTAAATACCGTACTCGTGAAGAAGTAGAAGAATGGAAGAAGAAGGATCCAATCGAAAATCTTCGTAAATACTTGCTGGAAAACAAGATTGCAAGCGAGGAAGAGCTAGAAGCTATCCAAGCTGGAGTAAAAGAAGCAGTAGAAGCGTCTGTGAAGTTTGCAGAAGAAAGCCCGTTCCCGCCGCTTGAATCTGCCTTTGAAGATATTTACGCGGACTAAATAGAGGAGAAAAAGAAAATGGAAACTAAAACTATGTCTTTTCGTGACACCATTATCCTCGCTATGTCTGAGGAAATGCGTCGCGATGAAAATGTACTCTTGATGGGAGAGGATGTCGGAGTCTTTGGTGGAGATTTCGGAACATCTGTTGGTATGCTGGAAGAGTTTGGACCAGAGCGTGTACGCGACTGTCCGATTTCGGAAGCAGCTATTTCTGGAGCAGCAGCTGGAGCAGCTATGACAGGGCTGCGTCCAATCGTAGACATGACCTTTATGGACTTCTCTGTAATCGCCATGGATGCTATTGTTAACCAAGCCGCTAAAACGCGCTATATGTTTGGTGGAAAAGGTCAGGTGCCAATGACTGTCCGCTGTGCAGCAGGTAATGGAGTTGGTTCTGCCGCTCAGCACTCGCAGTCTTTGGAATCTTGGTTTACCCACATTCCAGGGCTTAAGGTAGTCGCTCCAGGGACCCCGGCTGATATGAAAGGCCTTCTCAAAGCTTCTATCCGAGACAACAACCCAGTCATTATTCTGGAATACAAGTCTGAATTTAACCAAAAAGGCGAAGTGCCACTTGATCCTGAGTATGTGATCCCACTCGGTGTAGGTGAAATCAAAAAAGAAGGTACCGATGTAACAGTTGTTACATACGGGAAAATGCTTCGCCGTGTCATGCAGGCGGCCGAAGAATTAGCAGAAGAAGGTATCTCTGTAGAAGTGGTTGACCCTCGTACATTGGTGCCGCTTGATAAGGATATTATCATCAATTCTGTTAAGAAGACTGGAAAGGTTGTTCTGGTTAATGATGCCCACAAAACTAGCGGTTTCATTGGTGAAATTTCAGCGATTATTTCTGAGTCTGAAGCATTTGACTATCTAGATGCTCCAATCCGCCGTTGTGCAGGTGAAGATGTGCCAATGCCTTATGCACAAAACTTGGAAAACGCGATGATTCCGACCGTTGAAAGCATCAAAGACGCTATTCGGAAGACATATCATAAAGAATAAGGTATAATAAAGAAAAGGCTTTCTCACGAATTAGATTACATAAATTATTTTATGTGATCTAATCTTGTGTAGAGGGTTAAAGAGACTTAGAATTTTACTAATTGCAGAAAATCGTTATTCGGATTGATTATATCCGATGAGCAAATTAGTAAATCTACAAGGTTGATCGCCGATAGTGGCAACCGTAGCAACTTGAGATATGTTTGTATTCAAGTTACTTGTAAAGTTGCAACAGGAGAGAGTCGAATCGATGATATTCGACGAACGACTTAGTAAGTCTACTAGGTTGGTCGTAGATAGCGGCAACCGTAGTAACTTGAGATACGTTTCGTATCCAAGTTACTTGTAGAGTTGAACTCGGGCTAAAAGCTTGGAAAAAAGATAAATCTTCTCGCCTTCATCGAAGCCTGCGTAGATTTCCTATTTTTCAATTTCTTTTTACGCCCTTAGTATGATTGGAACTGAATTCGGACGGAGGTCTGTGAAAAAAAAGATAGATTACCTTGTGTTCATCGAACACAGCGTCAATCTCCTATTTTTTCATTGCCCTCTGCGTCCTTAATATCTTATATTTGAACACGGGCTAAAAGCTCGGAAAAAAGATAAATCTTCTTGACTTCATCGAAGCCTGCGAAGATTTCCTATTTTTCAGTCGCTTTTTAACGCCCTTAGTATCATAATTAGAATTGGAGAGGTCATGGCTGATGATAAGCTAAGAGCGACTCCTGCAGCTAGAAAGTTAGCGGATGATTTGGGAATCAACCTCTATGATGTTTCTGGTTCAGGTGCAAACGGTCGTGTCCACAAAGAAGACGTGGAAACTTATAAAGATACAAATGTGGTGCGCATTTCACCACTGGCAAAACGAATTGCCCAAGAACACAATATTGCTTGGCAAGAGATTCAAGGAACTGGCCATCGTGGCAAGATTATGAAGAAAGATGTTCTTGCCTTCTTGCCTGAGAATGTTGAGAGCGATACAATAAAATCTCCTGCTCAAATTGAAAAAGTAGAAGAAGTGCCTGATAATGTCACTCCTTACGGGGAAATTGAGCGTATTCCAATGACACCAATGCGTAAGGTTATCGCCCAACGTATGGTTGAATCCTACCTAACTGCGCCAACCTTCACGCTCAACTACGATGTCGATATGTCTGAGATGCTGGCTCTTCGTAAGAAGGTTCTTGATCCAATCATGGAAGCAACTGGCAAGAAAGTAACTGTCACAGACTTGCTTTCGCTAGCTGTTGTGAAGACACTGATGAAGCATCCATACCTCAATTCGACCTTGACAGAGGATGGCAAGACCATTATCACACACAACTATGTCAACCTTTCAATGGCAGTCGGTATGGATAATGGCCTGATGACACCAGTTGTCTACAATGCAGAAAAAATGAGCCTATCAGAACTTGTGGTTGCCTTTAAAGATGTAATCGGACGTACTTTGGAAGGCAAGTTAGCTCCAAGCGAGCTGCAAAATTCAACCTTCACAATCAGTAACTTAGGTATGTTTGGTGTTCAGTCCTTCGGTCCTATCATCAATCAGCCAAACTCTGCTATCTTGGGTGTGAGCTCAACAGTAGAGAAACCTGTCGTTGTTAATGGCGAAATTGTTATCCGTCCAATTATGAGTCTGGGCTTGACCATTGACCACCGTGTAGTTGATGGAATGGCTGGAGCTAAGTTTATGAAGGATTTGAAGGCTTTGATTGAAGATCCAATTTCAATGTTGGTATAAGATTTTATTTTCTTTGCTATTCTAAAAAGCGAAGAAGCACTCAGCAAATGAAAAATTAAATTAGAAAAGGAAAGAAAAATGGCTTTAGAAGTAATTATGCCAAAAGCCGGCGTGGATATGACCGAAGGGCAAATTGTCCAATGGAATAAGAAAGTCGGCGAATTTGTCAAAGAAGGAGAAATCCTTCTGGAAATCATGACTGACAAGGTCAGCATGGAATTGGAAGCTGAAGAAGATGGCTATCTGATTGCCATTCTCAAAGGTGACGGAGAAACTGTTCCAGTAACGGAAGTCATCGGTTACTTGGGAGAAGAAGGAGAAAACATCCCAACTGCTGGCGGTTCAGCACCAGCTCCTGCAACAGCGGCAGTAAGCACAGATGATGATAAGAGTGATGATGCATATGATATCGTTGTTATCGGTGGAGGACCTGCTGGTTATGTAGCGGCTATCAAAGCAGCTCAGCTGGGTGGCAAGATTGCCTTGGTTGAGAAGTCTGAACTCGGCGGAACCTGCTTGAACCGCGGCTGTATTCCTACTAAGACTTACCTGCACAATGCGGAAATCATTGAAAGCCTTGGTCACGCTGCTAATCGCGGTATCATCATTGAAAATCCAAGCTTCTCAGTGGACATGGACAAGGTTCTAGAAACTAAAAACAAGGTTGTCAATACGCTTGTTGGCGGTGTTGCTGGCCTTCTCCGCAGCTATGGCGTAGATGTCCATAAGGGAATTGGTACCATTACTAAAGACAAGAATGTTCTTGTAAACGGCAACGATCTGCTAGAAACGAAAAAGATTATCTTGGCAGGTGGTTCAAAAGTCAGCAAGATTAACGTTCCTGGTATGGAATCATCTCTCGTTATGACCAGTGATGATATTCTGGAAATGAACGAAGTGCCAGAAAATCTGGTTATTATCGGCGGTGGTGTTGTCGGTATTGAGCTCGGCCAAGCCTTCATGACATTTGGCTCAAAAGTCACTGTTATCGAAATGATGGACCGTATCGTACCTGCTATGGATTCGGAAGTTTCTAAAAACCTTCGCCTCATCTTGGAGCGCAAAGGCATGACAATTCTAACTGAAACCAAGTTGGAAGAAATCATCGAAGAAAATGGCAAACTTCGTATCAAGGTTGAAGGAAAAGAAGATATTCTAGCAGATAAGGCCCTTCTTTCTATCGGACGCGTGCCAGACCTAGAAGGCATTGGCGAGGTTGAGTTCGAACTGGATCGCGGTCGTATCAAGGTCAATGAGTATATGGAAACTTCTGTTCCAGGTATTTACGCACCAGGTGATATCAATGGTACTAAGATGCTGGCTCATGCAGCCTTCCGTATGGGTGAAGTCGCTGCTGAAAATGCTCTGAAAGGAAATCATCACGTTGCTAAACTCAGCCTGACACCTGCAGCTATCTACACCCTGCCAGAAGTAGCGGCAGTTGGTTTGACAGAAGAGCAAGCTCGTGAGAAATATGATGTAGCAATTGGTAAGTTCAACTTCGCTGCTAATGGCCGTGCCATTGCTTCAGATGCAGCTCAAGGATTCGTTAAAGTCATCGCTGACAAGAAGTATGGTGAAGTGCTCGGTGTTCATATCATCGGTCCTGCAGCTGCAGAATTGATCAATGAAGCATCAACCATCATCGAAATGGAAATCACCGTAGAAGAAATGCTTAAGACCATTCACGGCCACCCAACCTTCTCAGAAGTCATGTACGAAGCATTTGCGGACGTACTGGGATTGGCAGTTCACTCACCTAAGAAAAAATAATTTAAAAGATAGATTAGACTGGGCATAAATCATTGTTCCAGTCTCTATCGTATAAAGAGGAAGCTTATGAAATACATTGTTAACTACTCAAATGATACAGCTTTTAATATCGCTCTGGAGGAGTATGCTTTCAAACGCCTTTTAGATGAGGATGAAATTTTCCTGCTCTGGATCAACAAACCTTCTATCATCGTGGGGCGCCACCAAAACACAATCGAAGAAATCAATCGTGACTATGTTCGCGAGCATGGTATTGAGGTTGTGCGCCGTATCAGCGGTGGAGGAGCTGTTTATCATGATCTAAATAACCTCAACTACACCATTATCTCCAAGGAAAGCGAAGATCGTGCCTTTGACTTCAAGAGCTTTTCTACGCCGGTTATCAATACCTTGGCCGAACTTGGAGTAAAGGCTGAATTCACCGGCCGCAATGATCTGGAGATTGATGGCAAGAAGTTCTGTGGCAATGCCCAGGCTTATATTAATGGCCGTATCATGCACCACGGCTGCCTGCTCTTTGATGTTGATTTGTCTGTCTTGGCTAATGCGCTTAAGGTTTCTAAAGACAAGTTCGAATCAAAAGGCGTTAAATCTGTCCGTGCACGCGTGACAAATATTGTCGACGAATTGCCAGAAAAGATTACTGTCGAAGAATTCCGCGACCTGCTTCTGGACTACATGAAGAAAGAATATCCAGAAATGACAGAATATGTTTTCTCCGAGAATGAACTGGAAGAAATCAAGCAAATCAGAGATAGCAAGTTTGGAACTTGGGACTGGAACTACGGTAAATCGCCTGAATACAACGTGCGCCGTGGCACCAAGTTTACCAGTGGTAAGGTAGAAATCTTTGCCAATGTTGTTGAATCCAAGATTCAGGATATTAAAATCTATGGAGACTTCTTTGGTATTGAGGATGTAGCAGCAGTAGAAGATGTGCTTCGCGGCGTTAAATACGAACGCGAAGATGTCCTTAAAGCTCTTGAAACGATTGATATCAGCCGCTACTTTGCTGGAATCAGCAGAGAAGAGATTGCTGAAGCTATCGTCGGTTGAAATATGACATAAAGAAAACCAAGCTCTCGAAGAGTTTGGTTTTTCATGTAAACAGTATATTTCAAATCAACAACATTCTTACGTTTCCTTAACTAGCTAGTTTTCTCTAGGCTTTATCTGTCAGATATGATAAAATGATAGGGAATCAGAGAAAGAGGTGTCTTGATGCAGAAAGTCCCAGTAGAAAGCCTTGGTCTGTTTGAGCAGTTGGACCGCACAGTTGTAGCTTTTCTGAAGAAAAAACCATCTCCTAATCCAGACAACTTTTATGTTAGCATATCTGAAGAAGATTATGAGAAAAAGAAAGAAGAATTTGAAAAATCAGGCTATCAAGCCGTGAAATTGCCACTTGGCATGGCGTTAGATAATGTTATTCAGCAACCTTCTTTCCAAAATCTTGTCATTGGCGGACTCTACATGGTAGATGTCTTTGTTCCCAAGGAAGACCTGATGCCCTTAAAGGACCTTGTTGATAGCTTTTGCATCATGTTTGCAGCAGCTAATCATCGAATAGAGAATATCAAGGCTTACGATTTAATGAAGAGTAAGACAGTTTACTTTATCGGAAGACTCTTCACGGATAACCCCCAGCCAGGCGATGAGGTGAGCTTTGAAGGGCTGAATAGAGAAACAGCAGACGGCTCCTACGAAGCGGTCAAATGCTTCCTAACTAGAGAAAGCGCTGAAAAGTACAACTCTAAAAATCGACCTGTCACAACAGCAAACCTTGAACATCTCAAGCACTTCTGGGGCAAACCGCTGATTATTGAGCCGCATCGGAACTATTGGATTGAGTTTTTATAAAGGAAAGAGCGAAGCATCTAAACTAGATTTTCGCTCTTTTGTTATTATTGTCATTCTGTTAATTACATATTTTAAATTATGTAATATTATAATTTATCCAAAGCGTTCTTTTGCTCATCATTGACAATGTGGGTGTAGAGGTCAGTTACCTGAGTGCTAGCATGACCTAGCTGGTGACTGACGAGAACTTGAGATTTGGTTGCATCGTATAGACGTGTAGCAAGCGTGTGGCGGAGTTTGTGAGGAGTAACTCGCACCTTGAGGTCCTCAGAATACTTGGCCACCATTTTTTCGACACTGGAAGCATCGATTCGATTAGGAATACCACGGTATTCAGTCAAAAAGAAGGCTGTATCAGTCTTTTCGGCCTTGTATCGTTTGCTTCGAATGCTCAGATAGTCTTCTAAATAGGGCTTAGCAAAAGCAGCAACATTGACAGAATCCCTTTTCCCGCCTTTTCTAGTTACTTCAATAACCATCATTTTGAGATTGATGTCTTTTAGGTCCAGATTAATAGCTTCAGACAGACGAACACCAGAGGCTAGCAGCAAGGCAATGATGGCTAAATCTCGTTCTTTGTTTTTGTTGAAGGAGGACAGAGCGCGGTTAGAGAGCTTCTTAGGGTACTCCGTATCAATATACTGGAGAAATTCTTCCGTCTCATCCCCTAAAAAGAGCTTTTGCTTAATATTCTCTGCACGAGCAGCCAGAGTTTCCTTTTTCTTCTTAGTAGCAACCTTTTTCATCACATTTCGATAGAAGTAGGGCTCACCCTGCTCGTTTTCCACTTCCTCCGTCAAATATTTGTAGAGACTGGACAAAGCTGAAAGAGTCCGGTTGATGGTTGTCTGGGAAACACCGTTTTGAGTTGTATTAGCATTGAGAAGCGGACGTTCACGCAGATAAAGAATGAAGGCTTCCATGTCTTTCTTGGTCATATTTTCCAAGACCGATAGAGGGATCTCAGCAATATGCGAAGCATCCGTTATACCGGATTCAAGCACCCAGTTAAAAAAGCGATCATATTCTTTGAGGTATTCGTATAAGGTTGTAAAACTATAAGGCACCGCCAGCTTAGACTGGTAATATTCCAAAATGTACCAGGGCATAGTGGCTTTGAGTTTATCAATTCTTTCTAATAACAGTTCACGTCTCATCATATTTCTCCGTTTTTTCTATAAGAGTAGTATAGCATATCTAGATATATTTTTCAAGAAAATTATAGTTTTTCGGAAAGATGATAAAGGGAAGAGAAGAGTGATAACTAAAAATTTTTTTCGGCCAAAAAATCGTCAAAAATGTACATTATTTACGTGAAAACTAAAAATTTTTTCAAATGTACATTTTTGTTTTTTACTTTGATAAATAAAAGTATTTTGCTATTTTTTGGCATTTTCGCTATAGCCCCTGTTCACTGAATAGCTTTTTTTTACTACAAATAACTAATTCAGTTGTATCAAGGGTTTTAGCCTTATCAAGTCAATTGTACATAAATTTT
Organism: Streptococcus sanguinis; assembly: GCA_963549775.1. Classification (GTDB taxonomy): domain Bacteria; phylum Bacillota; class Bacilli; order Lactobacillales; family Streptococcaceae; genus Streptococcus; species Streptococcus sanguinis_Y. The sequence goes on from CAUUZZ010000005.1 coordinate 49,762, forward strand.
TAGTTTTTCATATAAAAAATACAACAAAGACCAAGCCACATTTTCATGGTTTGGTCTTTCTAAACTTTCTTAAAAGGCCTGAGATAGTACCTTTTCTATCTTCGTAATGTTACTCTATTGAGAATCAATAACCTTCTTGATCATTCCAATTATCTCATTTTTTTTAATCTGCTGTTGGAATTTTACATTCAACCCTTCTTCTTTTAGAGCTTCAAAAAATCTTCTTGCACTTTCAATTCGGAGCTTTTCTTCTCCACGAATAGAGGTATCTTTATTGACATCTTTTGTCTCAATAATGAGGTTAATTTCTAGCTCACCATCATCCTTTTGAAGAACATACATAAAGTCTGGACTGGTCGTTCCGCCAAAGTATAAAGGCACTCTGATACTGCGACGAGGAATCTTCCCAAAGACGACAACTTCTTCAATGTTACTGCGCTCAATGTTTAACTTTTCTAAGTTAGAATCATAGACGAAACTATCATAAAGAAATTTTTCAGGAACGATTTTTGAATCATCTCTGTAGACACCGATATTTCCTTGGATAATATTTTCTCGAGGGGTGCCATCTAGATTTGTAAGAACGGTATCGCCTAGTCCAACATCCATTTTTTTGTAACTGAATCGATTAACGAAAGTCAGCTCAAGCCATTCCTGGTACTTACTAATAAAATTCGAAAGAGTTTTTTTATTGAAAAAATCATCTGGAATCTTATTGCTTCCAGCGTACTCAGTAATAGCCTTATGAATGATTGTGATGGGCAGATTAGTTGCTTTATGGAGTCTCTTCAAGAAATCGCCATAGGAAATCATGCCGTCAGTGACGAAATAACCAGCCTGGGAGTCTGAAATAGTTACCCCCTGTTTTTCAGCAGACAATCTTTTTTCGGTGATAGTAATATGCTCTTGACCATAAATGCCATCATTCAGAATAGCAAGAACAGCAGCCTGGAGTTCCTCCTCAGTCAAAGCATCCAATTTAACGTAATATTTTTTATTGATGCTTTCCCACAGTGACTTGAGAGTTTCAAACCTATCCGGACGAATATTAACATAGTTTTTATTCATCTTATCTTTCTGCATGACTTTATCTGGATTAAGCCCTTCATTAAACTCTGGATAGGCAGCGAAAAACTCTTTCCTATTTTCATCGATAATATTATTTTTTCTATCGATAAATTTATTAGTCAGTAAGTCAATATATAAGTCATCTACATCCATATTGCGCTCTTTAGCAACTCTTTCAAGGTCTCTATCACTGATGACTTTGCTTTGGACGACATCACTATTAATCTCACTGACCAGTGTATTGGCAAAATCCTCCTCACTGAAATCAATGAGATAGGTCAAGTAAAACTCTTCTGTAGAAATTCGATTACCGTATTCATCAACAGGCAGACGAAGGCCACGTCCTACTTCCTGAAGCTTACTAATCTCACTGCCGCTGGATCGGAGCTTGGCAATTTGAAAGACATTGGGATTGTCCCAGCCTTCACGCAGGGTCCACTTTGAAAAGATAAATCTTCTGGTATTCCATGAGCCATCATCATTTTTATAGGACAGCAGCTTTTCTTTGTCCCTTAGGATCGCATCAATCTCTTCCTTGATTTTATCATCGTCAGTAGAGTTATCGACAGCAAAGTAACCACCGTTCGTAGCAGCCAGATCAGCCAAGGAAGCCTCCAAAAAACTACGGTATTCTAGTTTAATGCCGCTCGTTTCTTTGGATAATTTCTTGATTCTTGCCTCAAGCTCAGCTTTCAAAAAGCTCTCAAATTTGATTTTTAAGTAGCCATCATTCTCTTCACCCCGGTAAGAGTAGACACTGTCAATGAAAAAGAGGGACAGGGTTTTAATCTTTCTTTGGCGATAGAAGTTTTTTTCTTCTTGTTCAAAGTGATTCTTCAGCGCCTGCTTGAGCATAATATCCTGATAATTGTCAGAATAGATATTTGTAAAAACACTCTCTCCCACAGCTAAAGTTGTTCCGTTCGACAGCTCGACACCTTTTTTTATGCCTGCTTCTTCGATTTTTCCAACCTTTTCCAAGGTCAGTCCTCGGAATTCCGGTGCAAGATCTGCCAGATTTTCCCCGAGACCGATTGTCAATTCCTTCTTTGAGCTTTCGTTTCTAAAAACAGCAACTTTGGACTTCCTGCTGGTAATTTCTAACAATTTGACTTTAGTGTTTTCTTTATCCGTATTCTCCGGGGTCTGAATGGCAACACCTTTCACCAGACCATCATTAAAGGCTTTAACAGCATTTAAATTGTAAACAAGATTATTGTAGTCAATTTCCTTTGTTTTATCATTCTTAGGGAAGGTAGCACCAAATCTGACGATAGCCTGAGGCTGAATCTTTTCAACCAGCTTCTGATAAGCTTTGTTTCCCTTTTTAAATCTATGTGGCTCATCAATGATAACAACTGGACGAGTCTCTCGCAAGGCATCCATGGGAACTGTTAAGGAGCCAAAAAGGGTCTGGTCATAACTTTTCTCCATTGTGGCCGCTGAGAGAAGCATCCCGCTGGTCATCAGAAGAGCATTGATTCGCTTTTCCTCTAAGCGGGTGCTCCGGGAAAAGTTGGAAATGGCAGAGGGAAACATTTTTTTCTTGCTTTTAGTAGATTTTTGGGGATTGAGTACCTCTAGTTTTAGGTCAGCATTAGGATAGAGGTCGCCAAAGTGTACACGGGCATAGTCCGACTCAATGAAATTCTTTGTACCTTCTTTAATCGGAGTAGTTGGTACAAGGATAATGAACTTATTAAAACCGTAGTTTTTATGGAGCTCATACATGATACGGGTATAAGCATAGGTCTTCCCTGTCCCCGTTTCCATCTTAATATCAATCCCAAGAATGCCATCGTCATCAGATTTTCGTTCCGCTTTGGCGATTGTTGACTCTGGTAAAAAATTTCCATTTTGGATTTTTTGGATATTGTCTTTGATCTTGACATCGTAAGGATCAAAGGTAGGATTGCTCTCAATATCACCGTAATCAAAATGAGCATCATGAAAGACTTCGTTTACGATATTCACAGCATTGGTTTGATGAGGCAAAATTTGCAATTGAAGCTTCATATTAGTACCTTTCGTTGATTGTTACTTCTTTACCATTTCTGAGGTTTTTAATATTATTTTTGAGTTCTGTCAGGACCGCATGATTAAGAGAATAAGCATAATAAACAATGCGATTGATATCCAGCTTCTGATTCTCAATCATCTCAATCAGACGCTTGATATCCTGACTTTCAATCCCATCATTGACAATATAGAGGGTATTCTCATGAAGCTGTGCCTTGTAGCTTACTAGCTCAAGGTCCTGCCACTTAGCATGGAGACCATAACCATCTTGATTGAGCCAGGTAGTCAGAATGGTATCCAAGCCCGAAGACTCTGGACCGGCAAAATAAGCTACTGGATCCTCAGGCACCAGAGCATCGGGATTAAAGCTTTCCAGCTTATCCAAGGTCTGTTCGTTTACTTTGGACAATTTGACAACTTTAAAGCCATAATCGATATCCGCCCCGGTTTCTTCCTTAATCTTAGCAGCTGCCCGCTTAATCCGCTCCCGGCCAATCTCGTCAATGGTCTTGTAACCAGCCTTGGCTGCTGGCTTGGATGCTTCAATCTCTTCCGGCAGCTGGACCAGAATGTACTTGCGATTGCCGCCATCCTCCGCATTGAGCTTCATAACCGCATGGGCCGTTGTTGCAGAACCGGAGAAGAAGTCGAGAACAATATCATTATTGTTACCTTTGAAAGTTGTAGCTAACACTAGTCTTTGAAGTAACTCTAAAGGCTTTGGTGTATCGAAAGGAGAAGTTCCTTTCGATACACTGAATAATTCTTCAAGTTCTCTGATTCCGTCAGCAGTTAGGTGCTTATTTATATTTTCTAAATTGAGAATACTGTGAAACTTAGAAAAATCATCAGATACTTTCCTAAGCTTCCCTATTATCGTTTTACCATATGATTTAGGGACTAAAACATATTCATTATTTTCTATCCCCTTATCAATTTTATGTTTGAAATCAATACCTTTTAATTCAATAACATCTTCATAATGTAAGTTACCATATTTCCCAAATTGTTCTCGAACTGCGTCTTCTTGTATCCAGTATAACTCACCATCAATAATAACTTTTTTTCCACGAATATCTTTTGGGCGCTTTAAATTATCAAAATGAAGAATATCTTTTACATATACTAAAACAGTCTCGTGGCCATTTACAACATATTTAGCATTTCCACCACCCTCTGCAGTATTAACAATTAAATCTTTAATAAAATTCTCTTCCCCAAAAATCTCATCACAGATAAGCTTGAGGTTGGCTTGTTCATTGTCATCGATAGAGATAAAAATCACACCATTATCGCTGAGAAGGTCACGAGCCAAGACCAGACGTGGATACATAAAAGTCAGCCAGGCTGAGTGAGTGCTTTTACCTCGCATGTCCATGATTCTTTCTGCTTCATCCTGGTCAATCCCCATCTTTTCACTCAAGGTTTGGGCATCGAATTTGAAATTATCAGGGTAAACGAAGCCATCACTGCCAGTATTGTAGGGAGGATCGATGTAGATACATTTGATTTTTCGGCTGTAGGATTTGAGCAGATGTTTGAGGGCGTCTAGATTATCTCCGATGATATAAAGGTTCTCTGAGTCTTTATTTTCCTCTTTTTCATTATGCTCCGTCAGAGGACTGATGATTGTCTCACTTTCTGTTGAGGTTTGAAATCTGGCATAGCTTTTACCCAGAAAATTAAGTCCATAACCTTCTTTTGCAATCGTGACTTCATCAGACTTGAGCATTTCTTTAAATCGATCCATCAAGAAATTTCCATCTGGGTCAAAAAAATGCGGAAAGTCATTCTTAAGTAAAGTAATTTCACGGCTGTTAGGAGTCTTTTTTTCATTGTTATCAATCTTTTCTTTTATCATCAACAATTCCTTTCAAAACGTTTAACATTTAATAACTAACATAATCAATTATACCATACTCGAACAGTTCGTCTGTTGTAATTTATACTTATTACGAAAGATTCCTATTTCAATCAATGAAAAGTGTAATTCAATGGAAAGTAAACTATTTATTCATACATTTAGAATAAAATGTACTTTATTCCAACTCACCACATCTACTCCATACCCGCCAAAATGTACAATATTCACCCCCAAAAATAATGTACAAAACAAAAATAAAGTACATTTTCAAATTAGTGTACTTTATGCTTCTAATCCAGTTTTATCAAGGGTTTAACCCTTATTAAGTCAATTATACATAAATTTTTGGTTTTGCAATCTGACTTTACTACAAAACAGATAATAAAAATAAGACAGAATTGATGAGCTAAACTCTGTCTTGTTTTTCCTAAAACTTATTCTTCTAATTCGATTTTTTCAAAATAATCTAGTTGCCATTTTTGTGTTGCCCGAGCTGTTTTATTTAAATTTGTGCACCAGGACGGATAAAACCGCATAGCCATCTTTCCTTTACAATCCTTTGTAGAGAGAATTTTTTTACTGATAGCCACCTCTTTGGGAATTATAAATAAACCGCAATGATAGTCATCGATATCGACAATAACCAGATCATCACCCAAGTCTTTATCAGTATAAGGAATATTCTTGTTGTCTTGGTCTTTTTTTCAAAAGACTGTAAAGTATCCTTCTTTTTTGGGTGTTTTCTTTGCCAAACGGCATCTTTTATATTCTTGATCATCCTTTGGCTTAATCAGAATGCTTTCATAGTCTTCATTCCATTTTTCATTTACCAGATCAAAGTCACCATATTACCTATGAATAATGTCTGTCATTTTTATTGTCTTTTTAATTTTTACTAAAATTAAATTATGTAAAATAATTACTAGAACAAAAACTCCCTAATCAAATCAACTACTTGCTTATTATGCGGTAGTGAGGAATGATGGGCATCCTTGCCTACGATGACTACCTCTCTGTGTGAAGCAATCTTTCCTTTGTAAATCAAGCTTCCAGCCTCTACACTGCTTTTATGGACAATTCCGTCACCGTCTCGGAAAAAGATTCCCAAAATAGACAAATGCTGCAGCTTCTTAGGCAGTTTTTCCTGATTGGCTACAAAGTCATCTAACATCGGGACTCGATGATTAAGATTTTTCTTGTTCAGATTATAAGGACTGCCGATAGTCAGGAGCTTTTCCATCTCTAACCCAGAATGGTTTGCTAGGAATTGCTGCAGGAATACTGTATAAATTAGACCACCGTTAGAATGCCCCAACGCCTTAAAGCTGTTAAAAGAGTACTTCTCTCGTAAGACAGTCAAGGCAGCATCAAACATTGCCGCCTGCTGCTTGATGTCTTCATAACTATCGCGATTATTTTGAAAGCCAACTACAAAAATGGGATTTCTATCCTTGCGCTTCAAATGCCCCCGATAAGTCATGTGTCCGTCATTCCAGACTTTAATCCGAACAAGACTATGATGTGAATGTTGATTTCGATTGAGCTTTTTAACCATTCGATTAAAACGATTCTCTGTCGCCGAACTACCTGGAATCATGATAATAGGATGTATTTTGACCTTGCTGGCAGGTAGGTGAGAAATAGGGTGGGAAGGCAGCTTATTCAATAATTTTTGAAAAGTTTTAGCAAGTCGATGAATGCATCGAGTAAAAAAAGGCTTCATTCTAGTCTCCGTATATGATCTGATGTTTCCAAAAACAAGCCACATAAAACTTAGTTATGCGACTTGTGTTTTTGTTATTACTTCCGCTTCTTCTTGTTTTTCTTCATTTGCTTGGCCATTTTGTTCATGCTGCGTCGCATCAGAAACTCTCCAGCCTTACCCTTAAGACCGCCACCAAACATTTGGCTCATATCCGGCATGCCGGCTCCTCCTAAGCCTGACATATCTGGCATACCGCCTTGGCCCATCATGCCTTCCAGAGCTGACATGTCGGGCATTCCTCCGCCACCAGGCATGTTCTTAGGCATATTGTTTGGATTGAGGCCCATTTGCTTCATCATCTTGCTCATGTCACCTGACAGAACGCCCTGCATCATCTGCTTAGCTTGATTGAAGTCTTTGATAAATTTATTGACATCAACGAAACTGTTACCTGAACCATTAGCAATCCGACGGCGACGGCTAGGACTCAGCAAGTCAGGATTTTCCCGCTCAGCTGGTGTCATAGAGGATACAATGGCACGTTTGCGGGCAATTTCTTTCTCATCCACTTTGATATTCTTGAAGGCAGGATTATTGGCCATACCTGGAATCAGCTTGAGCAAGTCTTCCATAGGTCCCATGCCTTGTACCTGATCCAGCTGATCAATGAAGTCATTGAAATCAAAGGTGTTTTCCCGCATCTTTTCAGCCATTTCAAGCGATTTTTTCTCATCGTATTCCTGAGAGGCTTTTTCGATCAGAGTCAGCATGTCCCCCATGCCCAAAATTCGGCTGGACATACGGTCTGGGTGGAAGGTTTCGATATCAGTGATTTTTTCACCAGTACCAGTAAATTTAATTGGCTTACCAGTAATCTGACGGACAGATAAGGCTGCACCACCACGGGTATCGCCATCAATCTTAGTCAGGATAACCCCGGTCACTTCCAGTTGGCTGTTAAATTCGCGAGCGACATTAGCCGCTTCCTGACCAATCATGGCATCAACAACCAAGAGGATTTCATTCGGATTAGCCAGCGCTTTGACATCAGACAGCTCCTGCATAAGCTTTTCGTCAATCTGAAGACGTCCAGCTGTATCAATCAAGACATAGTCATTGTGGTTGGCTTTTGCCTGCTCCAGACCTTGACGGACAATCTCAACAGCTGGGACTTCTGTACCTAAAGCAAAGACAGGAACATCAATTTGCTGTCCAAGTGTTTTCAGCTGATCAATAGCCGCCGGACGGTAAATATCCGCCGCAATCATGAGCGGACGAGCATTTTCTTCTTTCTTGAGCTTATTAGCAAGCTTACCAGCAAAGGTAGTCTTACCAGCCCCTTGCAGACCCACCATCATGATAATAGTCGGAATCTTTGGTGATTTGATAATCTCAGCAGTATCAGAACCCAAGATAGTTGTCAGCTCTTCGTCAACAATCTTGATAATCTGTTGCGCTGGATTGAGGGTGTCGATAACCTCATGACCGACAGCGCGCTCACGGACTTTCTTGATAAAGTCTTTAACAACTGGCAAGGCAACGTCGGCTTCTAAGAGAGCCAGACGAATCTCTTTGGTTGCTTCCTGAACATCACTCTCTGCGATTTTTCCTTTTCTGCGCAGATTTTTAAAGACGTTCTGCAAACGTTCCGTTAAACTTTCAAATGCCATTTTTTATTCTCCTAGTTTCTATTTCAATCAATTCAGTGGAAATTTTCCAAAACGAGTTAAACAAGCGTATTCCTCAGCGGAGACTTCTTTCATAATCTCATTTGGGTAGCCCCAGCAGCTGAAACCTTCTTGCATTGCTTTAGAAAGATCGTCAGAGGAGATGATTTGTACCCTGGCAGGGAAAGATTCTTCCAACTCCAACAACCAGCAAGACACTCCCTTGTAGATAACTTGTTTAGCCATAGTCACTCTCGGTTGTCAATACCAGACAGAATCCCGATCTGCTCCTGCAGATAGCTGTCGTCAGGGTATTTCTCTGTAATCTGGTCAAATATCTGACTTCTGACAATGTAGTCCGAGTACATGTGCAGCTTTTTCTCATAGTCTTCCAGAATCTTCTCTGTCCGCTTGATATTATCATAAACGGCCTGACGGCTGACACCAAATTCCTCAGCAATCTCAGCCAGACTGTAGTCATCCGCATAATAGAGCTCGATGTAGTTCATCTGCTTGTCAGTCAAAAGCGCCGCATAAAACTCAAAGAGAGCATTCATTCGGTTTGTTTTTTCAATTTCCATAAGAAACATTATACCAGAAAAGCATGATAAACTCTAGTCTGACAAGGGAAATAAACACTCGAAATATGAGATTGCAAAACTTCAATCAGCTTTTTCTGCAGAGTGAAAGACAAGTTAAAAACTCTTAGTGATAACCAAGAGTTTGCAATAATTAATTGTTTTCCAAATAAAATTCAAAACGATCGCCGACATACTGGCTCTTTACATATTCAAAAGCTGTTCCGTCATCAAAATAAGAAATCTGAGTCAGTCCTAAGATGGCATGGCCGCGGGGAATATCGAGGTAATTGGCGATTTTTTCCTTAGCCAGCCGAGCATAGATAGTCTGCTGGGACTTGCCGATCTTATAGCCATGTTCCTGCAAGGTCTGGAAGAAATGACTGGTCACCTCTTCTTTTTTGAAATTCTTAATGAACTTCTCTGGAATTGAAGCCACCTCGTAAACCACTGGCAAATCGTCAGCGTAGCGAACCCGCTCCATCCGAATGACATTTTCTGTCTTGTGGATGCCTAGTTTCTCCACTTCCTGCTCACTCGGCAGAGTACGTCGATAAGAAATGAGCTGACTGGATGGCGTTTTGCCTTGTGCCTTCATGATTTCCGTGAAGCTAGTGGTGCCGCGCATTTTTTCCTGAACACGTGTGCTGGCTACGAAAGTTCCACTACCGACTCGACGCTCCAGCACTCCCTCCTCAACTAAGAGTGTAATAGCTTGACGCAAGGTCATACGGCTGACTTTAAAAGTTTCGGCTAGATCTCGCTCGCTAGGCAGGCGCTCCCCAATCTCCCAAACGGCATCGTCAATATCTTTCTTAATCTGATCATGAATTTTGATATATGCGGGCAACATGTTGACTCTTCTTTCTTATTTGGTACCTTCCTTTATTTTAGTACCAAATACTTCAAATGTCAAACTAAATATTGAAGAATAGCTCCTTTTCTCACGAAATCAGTTATTTTTTCAAAAAAGATCAACATTTTAAGAACTTGTTTATTTGATTTTAGTCAGAGATAGCACTGGCCGTCCATGGCAAGTCGGTCTAAACAAACGATAAAAACAAACGAAAGACTCATATTCGTTTTTTCATCACCCTTACTCCTTATTATCTTGGAAAAATTCCTTTTTTGTGATAAAATGAGGGGAAAAGATTACTTCTTTTAAGAAAGGGAACAGATGACAACTAGAACTGAATTGCAAGATGTCGAAAAGATTATCGTGCTTGATTACGGAAGCCAGTACAACCAGCTGATTTCACGCCGCATTCGTGAAATCGGTGTTTTTTCTGAGCTCAAGAGCCACAAGATTACCGCTGACGAAGTCCGTGCTATCCAGCCTGTCGGGATTATCCTTTCAGGAGGTCCGAATTCTGTATATGAAGACGGCTCCTTTGATATGGACCCGGAAATTTTCGAGTTGGGAATCCCGATTTTGGGGATCTGCTATGGTATGCAGCTGTTGACTCACAAGCTGGGCGGCAAGGTTGTCCCTGCTGGTCATGCTGGAAATCGTGAATATGGTCAGTCGACTCTGTCACATACTGCCAACTCCAGCCTTTTCAACGGAACACCTGAAAGCCAGCTAGTTCTTATGAGCCATGGAGATGCAGTAACAGAAATTCCCGCTGACTTTGTCCGTACTGGTACTTCTGCTGACTGTCCTTTTGCGGCTATTGAAAATCCAGCTAAGAAAATCTACGGCATTCAGTTCCACCCTGAGGTTCGTCATTCGGAATTTGGCTACGATATCCTGCGTAACTTTGCTCTTAATATTTGTGGAGCCAAAGGCGACTGGTCCATGGATAACTTCATTGATATGGAAATCCAAAAAATCCGCCAAACCGTTGGTGACAAGAAGGTTCTGTTAGGACTTTCTGGTGGTGTAGACTCTTCTGTCGTCGGTGTTCTCTTGCAGAAAGCAATCGGAGATCAACTAATCTGTATCTTTGTGGATCATGGTCTTTTGCGTAAAGGCGAAGCAGATCAGGTCATGGATATGCTGGGCGGTAAATTTGGTTTGAATATCGTCAAGGCTGACGCAGCTAAACGTTTCCTTGATAAACTAGCCGGTGTTTCAGATCCAGAGCAAAAACGTAAAATCATCGGAAACGAGTTTGTCTATGTCTTTGACGACGAAGCCAGCAAACTGAAAGATGTGAAATTCTTGGCTCAAGGGACTCTCTATACAGACGTTATCGAGTCCGGAACTGACACCGCTCAGACTATCAAGTCTCACCATAACGTTGGTGGTCTGCCGGAAGACATGCAGTTTGAGCTGATTGAGCCACTGAACACGCTCTACAAGGATGAAGTTCGTGCTTTGGGTACCGAGCTTGGTATGCCTGATGAAATTGTCTGGCGCCAGCCATTCCCAGGTCCAGGGCTTGCTATTCGTGTCATGGGAGAAATCACAGAGGAAAAATTGGAAACCGTCCGCGAATCTGATGCTATTCTCCGCGAAGAAATCGCCAAAGCTGGTCTTGATCGCGACATCTGGCAGTACTTTACTGTTAATACTGGAGTCCGATCTGTTGGTGTCATGGGCGACGGCCGGACTTACGACTACACAATTGCGATTCGCGCTATCACTTCTATCGATGGAATGACAGCTGACTTTGCCAAGATTCCTTGGGATGTTCTGCAAAAAATCTCTGTTCGTATCGTTAATGAAGTAGACCATGTAAACCGCATCGTCTACGATATCACTAGCAAACCACCTGCAACTGTAGAGTGGGAGTAAAAATATAAATAAAAAAACCAGCTATCTCAGTAAAAATTTCTAAAATGATAGCTGGTTTTGATTTTGATAAAAATACTTTGCTTAATGTTTTGACTTAGAATCTATGAATTCCTTAACTTGTCTCTCCCAATGCTCTATCAGTTGTTTCCATTCAGGACTGGAAAAATATTCATCTATATCCCCCGATAAATCAAATTCTGGCATAAAAATTCCTAAAACACCTTTTTCTAGAATCCCCTCCGCAAGAACACCTTTCTCTCTAAAAATTATAATAGGTAAACCTAATTGATATCCCATCGCAGGTTCAATCTGACAATAGGGACTAGTTAGCCAAGAATTGTTTAGGGGGGAAGGCTTCTGATTCAAATCACTATCAGGTTTACCAACGCCTTCTTTAATCTTGTTTCTACGGAATGCTACAGTGACAACACCGTTACAATTCTCCATAATCTCCTTGATTGCTTTTAACGGTGCATCCATATTATAATCAGTTACTCCAAGAGTACAGGGTTCAAAATCTCTTTCTTTAAGATGCTTACGAATTTTTTCAATAAACTGTTCTTGATTACTTAAAAAAGGTTTTGGATAACTCAAAAAAACATTATGCTTCATCATTTACTTCTCAACTGACTTTATTTTTTATGAGTTTATCAGAAATAAAGTTAGTTGTCAATAACTTTGCCCAACAAGGGATCGTTGTTATGACATCCTGGATTCTACTACTAGCCATCTACTTTGTTCCTTATACCTTGATGGTAGGACGGTTAGGATCAACCTTCGAGGCAAGCGAAGGTGGGGTCAGCGATTGGATAAAGTTAACATCTACTAAACGACTGGCCTTCTTTGCAGCTTGGACCTATTGGGTTGTTCAAATTCCTTATCTAGCTCAAAAGCCTCAAACTATTTTGATTGCCTTAGGTTGGGTTATCCAAGGGAATGGTGAATTTTTGGACAGTCTCTCCATGCCTTTGTTGGTGGGACTCTGTCTAGTCGCTTTTCTTTTACTTCTCTATATTTCTACCAAAGGTCTAAAGGCTTTGAAATTTTTAGGAACCTTAGCAGGCGAAGCTATGCTGGTAATGTTAATCCTTTTTATACTCTTAGCCGTCAGTGAAGAATCCAGCAAAAGGGTTTCCAAAAGGGATGATTGCGATGGCTGTAATGATTGGAGCTTGTGCAATCTTAGGTTCGCTTGCCATGGCTATGATTTTTGATAGCAATAACATTCCTGTTGATTTGATGAGAAATGGTGCCTATCAAGCCTTCGCAGTTTTAGATAAGCACTGGGGGTTAGGCAGTTTTTTAGTAACAATTTACGCTATTACTCAAACTATCGGCCAAGCTACTACGCTAGCCATTTGTATTGACGCTCCGCTGCAAATATTTTTAGGTAGTGCAGACGAAGATTTTATTCCAAGTTGGCTACGCAAGCGGACTAAGTCAGGAATGCTTATCAACGGTTATCTTTTAACAGGAATTCTAGTTACTATTATCATTGTATTACCGCTTCTTGGACTTAAGGAAATTGATGGCCTAGTAGTATGGATGACAAATCTCAATGCTATCGTCTCTCCTATGTGTTTCCTTTGGGTTTTTATAGCTTATATGTTCTTATACCATAAATGGGAAAAGTTTAAAAATGCTGAATACATATTTGTTAAAAATCGCATGCTCGGCTTTCTAGTTGGTGCCTGGGGCTTTGCTTTTACTGCTTTCGCTTGTATCCTAGGAATAGCTCCACAGGTAGATTTGGCAATTCATCCAACCGAGTGGTGGTTTACGCTAGCAACTAACATTATCACTCCTATTGCTCTTTTAGGACTAGGCCTTATTCTCCCATGGCTAGCACAACAAGAAAAGAAACAATCTTAACAAAAGGGCGAAAAGCCCTTTTTGATTGCACTGACTTCGCACATCATTTTTTATATAATGACTAGTAAAATATTGATGAAGGAGTTAGAGATGAAAAAATTACTGGATTCTTTTCATTTGAAATTGATTGCTATTGCTGCTATGCTTATCAACCATTTGGGACATACGCTAGAGTTGGAAAATCAGAATATTTACTTGTATTTCTTGACTGAAACAATTGGACGACTGACTTTTCCAATCATGGCCTATTTACTGGTTGAGGGATTTCAGTATACACGAAGCAGAGGGAAATACGCACTTCGTCTAACTTTTTTGGTTGCTATCCATTCTGCCATTCTATTATCTTTTTGAAAGCCACAAACCGTTGACAGTTGACAATAACATTCTCTATACTTTACTCTTAGGGCTTTTATTGCTGGTATTTTTGGAAAAGGTTCAACATTCTTTTCTGCGCTTGTTCTTGATTTTAACATTCTCTTTTCTGACTTGGCAATCGGACTGGGGCTTTTTGGGAATCTTGACGATTGTTGGTTTCTACGAAAAACGGGAGGAATCAGACGGCTTTGTCACACCAATCCTCACCCTTATGGTAGTGTCTATTCTGATAAATCTTTGGGCCTTTTATACAGATCCCAATCCTGTCCTGCTCTGCGATGCGGCTGCTATGTTGGCCCTACTCCTGACTCTGCCGCTTCTCAAAGCCTATAACGGCCAGCGCGGCTATTCACCTGCCTGGGTAAAGTGGGGCTTTTATGCTTTCTATCCGCTTCATCCTTGTCTACTGCTGCTCTTCCGTATTTTCTTTTTAAAAAGCTAAATTAAAATTTCATTTCTAGACATAAAACAAGGCTAGGACATTTTAGTCCCAGCCTTGTTTTACATAGTCTTGGAATTAACCGCCAAACAATCCTTTAAAGAAGTTGACAATAGCATTCCAGATATTAGAAAAGAAATTACCGCCTTCTTGAAGGAGGCCATTTGCATCAAAGTTGAGGTTAATATTGTTAAAAGTATCCCCTGCCTTTGAAACAATGCTGTCTTTCAAGTCACTAAGTGTCTTTGTAAAGTCAGAATCTGTAATGACTCCGCTGTTTGAAAGATTGACAGCAAAATTCACGATGAGGTTGATTTGGTCACTGGTCACTGATTGAGTCAGACCGTAGTTTTTCAAGGTTTCTTCAACAATCTTACGGACATCATCTGCTGTCAGATTGCTGTTGTTCTTCTTAGCATTGGCGATAGCCGCTTTGATATCAGCCAGAGCTACGTTAAGCTTGTCCGCATCATAGCCTTCCTTACCTGTATTTTCAGCATTGATACCAGAAAGGGCAGCCAGTTCTTCCTGCGCTAGGTTTTTGTTCTCCTGAGGAATGGTCGCTCCATTATCTTCCAGAGAGTAGTAAATCCCTGCCAAGGCGCTCTCACCTGTTACCGGAATCGGTGCTGCAACGGTAATCTGCGCGTGCTGAACACCTAGAGTAACAGCCGCATTGCGATACATATCTTCAGTAACCTTGGTGATGTTTTGCGGAGTGACAATTTTGACCTCTAATGGCTTATTGCCGCCTAACTTCTGGATTTTCACAGAAGAATAAAGCTGCAGGCTAGGGTCGTTGGCAACATCCATGATTTTAGAGTAGACTTCCGGTGTCATGGTCTTAAGTGGCTTGCTGTCGCTGGATGAATTGTAGCCCAACATCTGCAAGGTCTGCTGTTTTTGGTTCTCATCTAAGGAGTAACCTAGAACATACTCAGGCTGCACGTAAGTCTCATCAATGACTTTCTGAACATTTGAATCGGCAGCTGCGGTCGATACAGTAAACAGAGTAGCCAGCAAGGCTCCTGCTGTCATTAAAGTTTTTTTGAATTTCATATTTTTTCCTCTTTTCCTCCCGCTATAGTTTCCCAAATTCTATAGCTTTTTTATAGAGCAAACTTCTTTCTGAGTGCCTCGAATTTCTGTTTCTTGAGCGTGTAAATTCTGCTTCTTTTGATATTCAGAGCGCTTCAGTTGAGTTGCTGCAATGATGGAGTTATTATTATCTCATCCATTGAGGGCTTGAGATAATAGATACATTTTACAACATTTCTCAAAGAAGTTCAAAGAAAAAACAGTCGCTGGATTTGCTAGCCAGCAACTGCTCTTTCCTACTTTTTCCAAAGGAAGTCTATCAGTAATTCGTCTACTTCTGGATTCTCATGCAATTGGCTGTGCTGAGCCAACTGACCTGTCACTTTCTTTTCCTGGTAAGATTTAGCATTCTCAACTAGGAGGTATTTGAGACTGCGAGAAGAAATATTGAGGACAGAACCGTCGGATTCATTTTTAAAATCACCGTAAATGTTCAAAACATCTACCTGCTCTTGCGGGTAAACTTCTCGTAATCCCAGTAGTTTTTGATAAATCTGGCTCATAGCACTAGGCTGGCCGGTTTGGTCATCTAGAATTGTCAAATCTTCAGGCAAGTCCCTTCCTTCCAGACCATTAACATGGTTGGCAATATTGACCTGCTTTTGCAACTGAGGAAGATTTTCATCCTGACCGTTCTCTAACATATAAAAGAGGATAGACATATTCCCCATCGAATGGCCTACCAGATTCATCTTATCAAATCCATAAGTCTCTTGTAACTTACGAATCACAGCTGCTGCATATTTGCCATCTTGAGCATAGTCGGCATTGCGGTTATCTTCGTAGTTTACCTTAATAATGGGATTGATAGCACCTTTCGGTATCTCTCCTAATAAGCTTACTTGCCCATTTTTACTGACATTTGCTGTGATAATTGTCTGAGTGACTCCAGCCTTTTTGGCAGCCTCTGTCATATGATTTTCAGCATTAGAGCTGGATCCAAAACCATGGAAAAATAAGGTCGGCGTTGTTGACTGTACATAGTATTTTGTATTGAGGCTAGTGGCTTCTTTGTGGTTGTAAAAAGCTGTTAGACCGGCAATTGTCATTAAAACCAGAATGAGGAGCTTAAAACCGAGTTTCTTGTTCATTTTTCATTCCTTTTTATGATAGATGTACAAAATTATATCATGTATCCATCGTGGTTACAAATATCCGGATTATTACTTCACCATCAAAAAAGAAAGAAGCTTGGAAACTTCTTTCTAAAACCATTTTAAGAGGCGCATGATGTGCATGTTCATCTTGACCTGACGGGAATAATAATAATTACCGCCGTTGATATAGAGTTCTGGACCGTGGAAAATTGAAATCAGGTTATAGTAGCCGTAGGTCTTGCCAGTTACATTTCCTAAGCTTGGCGCTACTACATCTTTTGAATATTTCTTAGCCAGCTCCAGCGTATTTTCACCACCGTTTTTAGCGACGTAGTCGATATAGGCCTGACCAAAATTATAGGCTTGTACTGCTGTCCAAACATCTACCTTTTTCTCGCTAGCTAACTCTAGGTTATCAGATAAGGTCTGAACTCCCTGGCGAATACTTTCTTTGTTGTCCGTGATAGCATTGGTCTGACCAGTCGCGCTTTCACTGGACTGCATGACATCAGTATCTTTCCCCTTGGTTTCTGTATAAATCATGGCTAGTACCAATTCTTCATTGGCCGCTGTGTCCTGCTCGTCCAGCACTTCTCTGACCAAAGTCTGATACTTCATGACCTGCTTGACATCATGATGAACCTGATAAATCTTATAGCCAGCAAAGAGCACGAAAAGGACTAAAATCAGTCTTCTTAGAAATTTAAACATTATTTATTTTGGATATCCTCGATGTTCTTAATCAAAATAGAATAGGTCCCGTTGTCGTTCTGGATAAATTCTACAGACTCTGCGTCCTGATAGATATTATTGGGAACGATGAGCTCAATTCCGTTTGAAAGGGAGAGTTTCTGATTTTCGAACTTTTTCTTCTGGCGGCTGCTGTCAATCTCATCAAACTTGACTGGTTCAGGAATAGCTTCCTTGACTTGGTCAATAAAGGTAAGTCGGGCAGTCAGATTGTTGTCAAAAAGATCATCAGCCAGTTTTTCAGGCGACAGTTCGTCATTTTCTTCCAAATTTTTGAAAATACTGGATTTGACTTTGGACTGGAACTGAAAATCGTCTTTATTAAAACTCTCGGCAACCTTCTGAGCCGTCTTCTCAAGCGCTTTGATTGATTTCTTAGCTGAGATTGTCGGATTGACCTGCAAGAGATTGTCTGACATATAATTGAGAAAGGCACCGTTATACTTGATGCGCTTTTCAATCAGATGGTACTTGCGAGATTTGAGATTGATGACCAAAGCCTCGTCCGCACCTGTACCAAAGCCAGGCAGATTGTTCTGCGTCAGCTTGATAGGATTGTCCACCTCACCACCCAAGTGGGTCAGGGTTTCCCGCAGAGCAATCCGCAGAAAAGCGAAGTGCTCCACACCTTCTTTGTCAAACTGGACAAAAATCAAATCGTTGGTTTTCTGGTTTTCGCTGACAGAAAACTCCTCCTGCCAGAGCTTGGCCACTGTCACTGATGTTTCCAGTAGGTCGTCTGAAAGCTGGGCTAAAAAGACATTTTCGGGATCGAAAACACCTGTTTTAGCATCGTCAGAATATACCCGTTCAATCTTCTTGCGCAGGTACTCTTCAATCTTGGGAGTAATGTTGAGAAACTTATCCGCTAGCAGCAGTTCGGTATCAGCTGGGCTGAATTGATGGATAATCGCTTTTTTTACGTAAATATCCATCTTAGTTCAAGCCCTCATAGAGTGGAAAAGCGTCCGTTAATTCGCGAACTTCTGCCCGCACCTGATTTAGCACCGCTTCGTTTTCAGCGTTTTCCAGAGCCTTGATAATAAGCTCGGCTACCTTGATACTTTCTGTTACACCAAAGCCTCGAGCTGCAATAGCTGCTGTACCGATACGAATGCCGCTAGTCTTAAACGGTGACAAAGTCTCGTAAGGAATGGAGTTTTTATTAAGGGTTATATTGACTTCATCCAAGAGATTTTGAGCTACTTTCCCATTTTCTACAACCTTAGTAACATCTACCAAGAAAAGGTGATTTTCAGTACCGTCAGAAATCACACGGAACTTGTCATGCTGACGGAAGACTTGGGCCATGGCTTGGGCATTGTCCAAAATCTGCTGAGCATAAACCTTGAAAGCTGGATCCAGCACTTCCTTAAAGGCCACAGCTTTGGCTGCAATGACATGCTCTAATGGTCCGCCTTGAATGCCTGGGAAGATAGCTGAGTTGATTTTCTTAGCTAGGTCTTCATCATTTGTCAAAATCAATCCGCCACGAGGTCCGCGTAAAGTCTTGTGGGTCGTCGTGGTTGTGATGTCCGCATAAGGCACAGGGCTCGGATGGAGACCAGCAGCAACCAAGCCAGCAATGTGAGCCATATCTACCATAAGCTTGGCACCAACTGAATCAGCGATTTCACGGAATTTTGAAAAGTCGATGATGTGAGAATAGGCTGAAGCTCCTGCCACAATCAGTTTAGGCTGTACTTCTTTGGCTTGCTGGAGGATGGCATCAAAGTCCAGTAATTCTGTTTCCGGATCAACACTATAGGATACAAAATTATAGGTTTGTCCAGAGAAGCTAACTGATGCACCATGAGTCAAGTGGCCGCCGGCAGACAGATCCATCCCCATAACTGTATCACCTGGCTCAATCAAAGCCATATAAGCTGCACAATTTGCCTGGCTGCCTGAGTGAGGCTGAACATTAGCAAACTTGGCACCAAAAATTTCCTTGGCGCGTTCAATTGCCAGACTCTCAATCACATCCACTACATCTGTTCCACCATAGTAACGGCGACCTGGATAACCTTCGGCATATTTATTGGTCAAAATAGAACCTTGAGCAGCCATGACAGCTTTAGAAACGACATTTTCTGAAGCAATCAGCTCAATATTATGCTGTTGACGTTCTTCTTCTTTAGCAATAGCTTCCCAAATCTCTGGGTCAAATGCTTTGTAGTCTTCTTGGTCAAAAATCATAAGGTGTCTCCCTTCTTTTGCGAAAATAGGACCTTAGGTCCTAAAAGTTAAAATTTTATATCATTTACTTGGGCGAGAATATCCTCGCGAGTAATCGCTCCCTGGCGTAGAATAAGTGCCTTTTCTCCAGACAAGTCCAAAATTGTTGAATCCTGACCTGTCAAAGCGGCATCATCTTCTACTCCTGAGACCTCCTCTTGAAAATCCATCATAATCTGCTGGAAAGAAGTTCCACTGGCTTTTCCAGAAAGATTAGCGGATGGACCAATCAAGGGACCGTACTTGCGAATCAAGTCCAGGGTAACTGGATGTTTAGGAATCCGAAAGCCCACAGTTTTCATACCTGAGTTTATCCAAGCAGGCACTCGGTCATTGGCTTGGAGGATAATAGTCAGTGGCCCAGGTAGAAAGGTTTGATAGAGTTGCTCCAGATAACTGGGCTGATTCTTGGAAAAGGCATAAATTTCTTCCAAGTTAGCCACATTGAGATTAAGAGCCTTGACACGAGGTCTTCGTTTTAATTCGTAGACTCGTTCAACCGCCTCTTGATTCAAAGCTTGGGCAAAGAGGCCATAAACAGTTTCTGTCGGCAGGACAACTGCTCCACCTGTTGCCAGAGTTTTTTCTATCTTATCCATTGTCCATTGCCACCATTCTATCTTTGCCGAATTGATCTTTCAGAACTCGGATTCGTTTTTGAGGGAAGGACTTTTTTAGCAACTCCGCGACACCTTCTCCTTGCTTGTATCCAATTTCCAGATAGATTTTTCCTTTTTCTGTCAGATAGCCCCCTGCCTGCTCTGCTATTTTCCGATAGACAGCATAGCCATCCTCCTCAGCAAAGAGGGCCATGTGAGGTTCTGAGGTCAAAACATTAAGTCCAACTTCATTCTTATCCGCTTCTGAAATATAGGGCGGGTTAGAGACGATGATGTCAAAGCTCCCACTGATTGCTTCAAAGCAGTCAGATTGAACAAAAGTTGGATTGAGTCCGCAATTCTGAGCATTTTCAGCAGCCAAGGAAAGAGCGTCTTTCGAAAGATCTGAAGCAGTAATCTGCCAGTCTGGGCGGCTATTTGCCAATGCAAGAGCAATGGCTCCACTACCCGTCCCTATATCCAAGACAGACAGAGAACTTTCAGGATTTTCTGACAAAATCAGCTCCACCAGCTCCTCCGTCTCAGGCCTTGGAATCAACACTCGTTCATCAACTTTGAGAGTCAGGCCGTGAAAGTCACTGCTACCAATGATATACTGGGCTGGCTTGTGAGAAAGCTGTTGTTTCTGAATCTCCTTCAGCAGCTTACGGTCTTCTTGACTTACTTCTGCCCGAAGTTTAAGAACAAAGTCGGTAAAGGAGAGATCCTTGAGAGCCCGATAAACGAAAGACAGGCTTTCTGCTTCTTCTCCCGCTGCTACTAACTCCTGCTTTAGATCCGCCAAATATTGAGCTAATGTCATTATTTATTCAGCTCTTCTAGTTTTTGCGTTTGGTCATAGAGAACCAGAGCGTCAACGACTTCATCCAGTTTGCCAGCTAAAATCGTGTCCAGCTTTTGCAAGGTCAAGCCGATACGGTGGTCTGTCACCCGGTTTTGCGGGAAATTATAGGTGCGAATCCTCTCTGAGCGATCGCCTGTACCAATTGTGGACTTGCGTTCTGCATCCTGCTCATCTTGAGCAATTTGAGCAAAGTGATCTGCCACACGAGCTCGGATGATTTTCATAGCCTTATCCCGGTTCTTCTGCTGGGTCCGCTCTTCCTGCATTTCAACTTTGATGTTGGTCGGCAGGTGGACAATACGAACCGCAGTCGCAACCTTATTGACATTCTGTCCGCCGGCACCAGATGCATGGTAGATGTCAATACGAAGATCTTTAGGATCAATGTCGTATTCTACTTCTTCAATTTCAGGCATAACCAAGACAGTTGCTGTTGAGGTGTGAACGCGACCTTGGCTTTCGGTTACAGGAACCCGCTGTACGCGGTGAGCGCCAGATTCATACTTGAGTTTCGAGTAGACCGACTGGCCTGAGACCATAGCAACCACTTCCTTTATCCCACCTACACCATTATAAGAAGCCTCCATGACTTCGAAGCGCCAGCCTTGGCTTTCAGCATATTTTTGATACATCTGCAAGAGGTCTCCTGCGAACAACTGAGCCTCATCTCCTCCTGCAGCACCGCGGATTTCAAGGATAATATTCTTATCATCTTTTGGATCTTTGGGTAAAAGAAGGATTTTTAGCTTTTCCTCGTATTCTTCTTTTTCAGCCTTGGCATCTTTTAGTTCTTGTTTGGCCATTTCCTCCAAGTCCGCATCACCAGAGGCGTCTTTTATCATTTCTTCAGCGTCTGTGATATTTTGCAGAACTTTTTTATACTCGCGGTAAGCCGCCACTGTATCGCGGGTGCTGGCTTCTTCCTTAGAAAGCTCCATAAAACGCTTGGTATCGCTGACCACATCTGGGTCGCTTAGGAGTTCACCAAGTTCTTCGTAGCGATCTTCAACCGCTTGTAACTGTTCATAGATGTTCATAAATTTTTCATCATCTCCTTTATTTCTATCATTGGATTACTTAATATCGGGATTAAAATAGTGCTTGCGGCAGACTGAGATATAGGTCTCGTGGCCGCCAATTTTAATCTGCTCTCCGTCATAAACTGGCTTTCCGTTATCAGTCCGTAAAACCATGGTAGCCTTACGAGAGCAATATTGGCAAATGGTTTTAATCTCCTCAATCTTGTCAGCTAAGAGCAAGAGGTGCTTGGAGCCTTCAAAAAGTTCGTTGCGAAAGTCGTTTTTCAGACCAAAAGCCATAACTGGAACATCCAACTCATCCACTACTCTAGCCAAATCATAGACATGATGGCGTTTCAAGAACTGAGCCTCATCAATCAAAACACAATAAGGCTTTTCAGGCAGCTGCTGGATATAGCCAAAAATATCCGTCTGATCTTCAATAGCCATAGCATTCCTCTTCATACCGATACGACTAGAAACGACACCAAAGCCGTCGCGGGTATCAAGAGCCGAGGTCATGATAACGACGCTCTTGCCTTGTTCTTCATAATTGTGGGCCACTTTCAAAATTTCAATGGTCTTGCCCGAATTCATCGTACCATATTTGTAGTATAACTGAGCCATATTTTAAATCTTTGCTAATTCACTATCTCCATTTTTACTTCACATTATTTTACCATAATTCATTACTCTTTAAAACCTCATTTGTGATAAAATAATAATAACGAAATAAAGGAGGCAGAAAATATGCCATTTGTTAGAATTGATTTATTTGAAGGACGCACTCTGGAGCAGAAAAAAGCTCTTGCCAAGGAAGTAACTGAAGCCGTTGTCAGAAATACAGGCGCACCTCAGTCTGCTGTCCATGTCATTATTAACGACATGCCAGAAGGAACCTATTTTCCACAAGGAGAAATGCGAGAAAAATAAAAAAGAAAAGCCGGCAGTGTATAGGGATATAAACTGCTGGCTTTTTTTCTATGAATGACTTCTACGGTTTTCTATTTTGCTCTCAAATTCTTTAATTAATTTTTGATACCAATAAAAACTATCTTTTCGAATCCGCTCTAGACTACCACCTTCTTCCTCATCACGGTCTACATAAACAAATCCATAGCGCTTGCCATAACCGTTTAGCCATGAAAGTAGATCTGTGAAAGACCACGTACAATAGCCGATGACTTGGCAACCATCTTCTATGGCATTTTGTACAGCTGTAATATGATTATCAAGATATTCAATCCGATATGGGTCGTGGATCTTTCTATCTTCTGTTAAGGCGTCATACTCTCCTAGCCCATTTTCAGTTATCATAATTGGAATATCATATCTGCTGGTAATGCGTCGCAAAGCAATTCGTAAACCAATTGGATCTATTTCCCACTCCCAACTAGTACGCTCTAAGTGTTCGTTTGGCACATGCTTAAACTGATCCGGCTCACCAGCTTCAGCATTCGGTACATTAGCAGCAAAAGTATGAGATTGGTAATAGTTGACACCAACGAAATCTGGACGACCAGCTTTTAAAATCTCTAAATCCCCTTCTCGGATATCTAATTCTATCCCGAATTGATTTTTCAGATAAGCTAAGGCAGTCTTTGGATAACGTCCCAATAGATAAGCATCCATCCAGTACCAAACATTAACATCCAAGGATTTCTCCATAGCTAGAACATTCTCTGGATGATTATCTAGAGCATAAAGGACAGGAAAAGCAAAGCTTGGACCGATTTGACCTTTTATTTTTAAATCATGGAATCGTTTGATAATCGTCGCATTAGCCAAGTTGACAATGTGATTGACTTGATGCATTCGCTTGATGTCTTTAATTCCTGGTGGGAAATAGCCATCTCTGTAGCCGAGTCCAACAAAGACATTTTGCTCATTGAGTCCAATCCAATATTTCACTCGATCTCCAAAGTTTTTGAAGAGAACCTCTGCATAATACAGGAAATCGTCGATTATCTTTCTAGATTCCCAGCCTCCATACTCATCTTGCAGTACTTGAGGCAAATCCCAGTGATAGATTGTGATAATGGGTTCGATATTATATTTGAGAAGTTCATCAATCAGATTTGAATAAAACTCAATCCCTTTCTGGTTAACCTCTCCTCGTCCCTCAGGTAAAATACGGGTCCAGGCAATAGAAAATCGATAAGCTTTCAGACCCATTTCGGCCATCAGTTTAACATCTTCTTTGTAGTGATGATAATGGTCCACTGCTACATCGCCTGTCGTATTTTTAAAGGTCCTATTAGGCTGGCGGACAAAGGTGTCCCAGATAGACAGACTCTTACCATCTTCATCCCAAGCTCCTTCAACTTGATAGGCTGCTGAAGCCGATCCCCAGAGAAAGTCTCTGGAAAATTTTGTCACATCAATCAAGCTACTGCACCTCCTTTGGCTTCTAGAGCTTCCATTTCAGCTTCTTGCTTAACCAATTGCTCTTCGTATTTTTTGAAGAATGGATAGTAGATTAACATAGCTGGTAAAATCAAGATATAGTCCCAAACAAAGTTTTGCCAACGAAGGGTGGTCAGATAGTTACTAAAGCCCATTGGCAACTGAGCGCTGACAACAATCCAAGCTGGAATGATAAAGCCTGTTTTGTAAGCAAAATAAGTCAAAATCATCATAATAGGCACATTGAGTACATAAGGGATACAAAGAATTGGGTTGAACATAATTGGCATACCAAATGTTACCGGCTCGTTGATACCAAACCACCCAGGAATGAGCGAAATCTTTGATACGGCACTGATTTGTTTGGATTTTGAACGTAAGCCCATCAGGACTAGTGCCCAGGTATTACCTGTACCACCAACTAAAGCCATGGAAGTGTAGAGTAAGACTGGGAAGAATTGCATTGGCTGACCGTTCGCATGAAGAGCAGCATTGGTTGTTGCCGCTTGAATCCCAAGCGGAGAAATGATTGGAATAATGATGAGGGTACCATGAATACCGAAGCACCAAAGAATCAGCGCTAACATACAAAGCATCACAATACCTGGAACAGATGATACAGCGCCAAGCGGTGCACGCAAGAGAGCCATAAAACCAGACGGAACATTATAAGCTCCTGCTGTCAAGGATCCAATTCCAACATTCAGCAAGAGGAAGAGAGTGATGGAGAAGAATACCGGCAGAATAGAGCCGAAACTATCTTGCAGGAACTGCGGCACAACATCTGGCATCTTTATTTTAATATCTTTTTCATAACAGAATTTTTCAATCTGTACGACAACAAAGACAATAAAGAAGCTGATAAACATACCTTGTGAGCCGAGATAGTCTAATTGCAGACCGGAGAATTCTTCAGTATCAACAAAAGCTCCTGCCACAAGCATGAAAGTAACTGCTGTATCGACAGCTGCCATAATAGGAGATTTCAATTTCAAATTCTTAGCATAATGATAAGCAAAGAAGATAGCAACCCAGATAGAAATAAAATCCATTGAATAACGGAAAGGCAAGGTCAATGTATTATACACTGCATCCCCTGTTTTGAACCAACCTAGAGCAGTTTCATTTCCAATTGCAGCTAAAACTTGAAATAAGGACCCCACGGTAATCAATCCCAAGAGAGAGCCCAATCCAGCTTGTAAAGACTGTATAAACACATTATTAGCCAGTTTATAACCAATTTCCTGAAGTTTGGTCATGAATTTACTGTTAAAGAATTTTTCCATCAGAAAAACCTCCTTAAGATATTGCTTTAATTAATTGAAAGATATTCTTACAATCTCCCATTGCATAATCCATAGCTGGTATGGTGGCAACAGGTTTTGACACTGTCTCTTTGACAGAATCAAGTTTATAAGAAACCTGAGGGCCTAATAAAATTACGTCATAATCCTGAGCATAATCTTGATAGTCCATCAATCCGACCGCTTTGATATCGAGGTCAATACCTTGGTCACTTGCATATTGCTCCATTTTTTTCATCAGGATACTCGTGGACATACCCGCTGCACATATTAATAAGATTTTCATTGTCTTTCTCCTTCTCTATTGGAATACAGCTCAATCATCTCGGTGATAAGGTCAATGGCCAAGAGACTCGTCATAAAATGATCTTGTGCATGAACAAGCAATATACTCAACTGATGACCGTTTCCTTGTGCTTCTTCCTGCAATAAATCCGTTTGGGAATGATGGGCTTTTAAAATAACACTATTTGCCTCATCCATTAATTCCTTAGCTGCATCAAATTCTGCTAGTTTTGCTTTTTTAAGTGCTTCAAAAGCTAAGGATCGGGCTGCACCAGAATTGGCAATTAAGGACATGGCAATAATCTCCGCTGAACTATTCCATTCTTCCATACAAACTCCTCCTTTCAATTTGACTTCTTACCCAAAGTTTACTATAGCTCTATTCTACTGTCAAAAGCGTTTATATTGTCTTAATATACAGTTTTCTAGCTTAGTGTATCCATTTTCAAATGCCATTCATACTCAATTTATTATAAAAAATTTAAAGCAATAGTTTCTTACGTGCTTTACCTCAGGTACTCTGTTATTTTTAAATAGTTCCTTTAATATATTTTAGAACCTATCGTAAAATTAGTGTATAAAAATTAATCGTTTTTTATGATAATGTATAACACAAAGCTAAAGAGTATAAAAATTCATTAAAATCCGTCTCTTTTTCCTCAGGGGGTTACTTTCCACAAGGGCTTATTATATACTTAATTTATGAAGATTATTAGAGAACTCCAAGTCACTTCAGATGAATTTTATGACTTCTTGGAAAGCGAGTTTCTGAATCAAATCAATCAAACTGACAATCAAACAAAAAAGATAGATAGGTTAAAGAAAGGACTTCGTTACTCAAAATTGTCAGACAATGTCTATACCAAGACTGATTATGAGATTCTGGACTATCGTCGCCATGAAACCTATGTCATTCAAATCTCGTCCCACAGTGAAAAAACGATTACTTCCTACAAGACCAAGCCTTGCTCAAAAGGGCTTGAGGTTACGCTAGAACAAGAACAAAATAAATTGACAAAAAATTCAAAAAGCAAGCTCATCAAGTGGATGGGAGAGTTTCTCTACTTTGGTCGCCTTTCGGAAAATCTTTATAAGATTCAAGGGGAAATTGAGAAGGCTAGAAAAGTGAAAACTCAGTAAAAAACAAATCCGATCCATACCTTCTTTTCTGCGCCCAGATTTTTTATGACTCGCAGATATTCAGATAGTTCAAGGAGTAGATTATGAAACAAGGCATCACACCTCAATATTGGAAACAAGAAAACAACGGTCGCTATTTCACTAAAGAAACTCAAATATTTAGTCCACTTCCTATTTTGACCGACACCTTACTGGCTCATCCAAAAGTAAGAAATGATGGCCAGCTGGCTTTCCCTGCCATTCATTTCATAGAAGGGATTTCCCGAGAAGTCGGACAAGAGGTCATGCAGTCCTTTTCACTTCCCTATCCATCCAACCCTGAAGCGCACATCGTAAAGGTTGCTCAAAACGGTATTTTCGTTTATGCCTTATCCCAGCGTGGCTTATTTTATGGAGCAATTTCAATCATTCAAATGTTACAGGATGGCTACTTGCCTTATGGCTTGGCCTACGATGAACCCGTCTGTTCCGAGCGTGGCCTCAAGGTCTTTTTACCGTCTCGTAAGAATATGGATTTCTTCAAGCAATTTGTGGATATGCTTGCTTTCTTCAAGTACAATACCCTCATGATTGAAATCGGCGGTGCTATGGAATATAAAAAACACCCTGAAATTAATCAGGAGTGGATTAAATATTGTGCTGATATGGCTGAGTACTCTGGCAAGACCAAAGAAATCCAAGACTATACCTTCCCTTGGTACAAGAATGCCATTCACATGGAAAATGGTGACGGGGAGTTTCTAAGTCAAAATGATGTGAAAGATCTGGTCCTCTACTGTAAGGAACGATTTTTTGAAGTGATTCCTGAAGTTCCCTCTCTTGGACACTGTGACTACCTAATGCTTGGCCACCCTGAAATCGCAGAAATCCCTGAAGATCCTTATCCAGACACTTACTGCCCATCAAATCCTGCCTCTTATGAACTCCTCTTTGATGTTCTGGATGAAATCATTGAGGTCTTTGAACCTGAAGTCATCAATATCGGGCATGATGAATACTATTCAATTGCCATGTGTGAGCGCTGCAAAGGAAAGGCTGGATCAGACATCTTTGCAGAGGACGTTATCAAAATTTATGACTATCTCAAACAGAAAAATGTTCGAACCATGATTTGGGGAGATAAGTTACTGAAAAACGCTATAGTTCCTGATGCAGGGCCTTTTGGTGGAGCAGAAATCGTCATGTACACTCCCCAGTTCAAAAAAGATACTGGCAAAAAAGTTGGCATCATGCCGGCAACCTGGCAGGCTATTCACCAGATTCCCAAAGATGTCGAAATTCTCCATTGGCTCTGGAGTTTGGATGAAAAACTGGAAGATGAAGTTTTAGAAGAAGGCTTTAGCATCCGTTATGGTAATTTTGAAGGCTATCTCTTTCCGCATTGGGCTGAGCATTTGAAGAAGGGGAGCAAGGGAGCTATCATCTCCAACTGGAGCACTTTAAATGAGGTAATCCTGCAGAGAAATGTCATTTTCTTCGGCTTGGCCTATGCTTACGAGATGTTTTGGAATCATGACTATCGTGATGAAGACTATGCGACTATCCGTGATAAAACCTTATCATATCTCTTCCATTACCACTATCCTGACCTTCAAAACCACACGCGCAGCCTTGAAACACTAGCTCATCCTAGCTGGATTGAAATCGGCTATGCTACTGACTATTTTGTGGAATACCAATGGTTTGTGGACGGTGTCTTCCCTGAAATGGAAACCTATCAAATCGGCAATATCCTACTAACCTATACCGATCAGACAGAGGTTGCTGTTCCAATTATCTTTGGAGAAAACATTGGCAAAACAAGTGTTGAATGGGATCGGTCTACCAATACCAACCCTTTACCTGGTGAACCTATCTATAAGGTAGATGAGCAATTATTTGAAGTCTCGCTTAGCACCAAACCTTATCAAAAAGAGCAACAAACTTTCTTCGCATTTCCTATTCAAAACCCTTATCCTGAAAAGGAATTGAAGAATGTAGAGGTTCAAACAGAAGCTGACAAAGGTTGTCAAATTTTTGTTGATCAAATTGTCTATTATCACTAAACTTGAGGCTTAGTTCAAGCTATCAGGTAGAAATAGCGAAATTTATGAGGAATCAGAATCATCCAATTCAAAAAAAGCAGAAACTTTCTAGATATCAGGTTACTAGACATACTGATTGCTTATCCTATTTGAAACGAAAGGAGGTGGGAGAGTGAGTGAAAAGAAAACATTTCTGAAACAATTCTTACGTCTCAGTCTACCGTTTTCTCTTCAATTTCTACTGGCTAGCGCTGTCAATCTAGCTGATGTTGTCATGATTGGACAGCTAGGGGAAAAACAAATCGCAGCTGCTGGTGCTGCCAACCAAATTTTCTTTCTCTTGACTATTGTACAGTTTGGTATCGGTAGCGGAGCTTCTGTCTTCATGGCCCAATACTGGGGAGCCCAGCGAATTGCTGATATGAGAAAAACCTTGGGATTAGTCTATATGCTGAGCGGGCTCATCTCCGCTTCCTTTACTTTAGTCGCTTTACTCTTTCCCAAGCAACTGATTGGCTTTTATATCCATGATACCGAAGCTATTCAGTTGGGTGCCCAGTACCTATCTATCGTCTCCTGGACCTACCTGATGACAGCTATCACAACCTCCTTGGCCACCATGTGTCGCTGTAGTAACGAAGTTTTCTTACCAACTCTTGCAAGTCTCCTATCCATGGCGACCAATATCATTGGCAATGCCGTCCTTATTTTTGGACTGATTGGATTTCCTAAACTTGGACTGGTTGGTGCTGCTATTGCTACCTTTATAGCTCGATTGCTGGAGCTTTGCTTGTTAGTATTTGGTGTCTATCGAACAAGGATGGCTGGAGCAGCTAGCATAACTGAACTCTTTGCTTTCCACAAAGACTTTATTTATCAATTTTTGAAAAAAACCTTGCCAGTCGTCTTCAATGAAGGAGCCTGGTCTCTTGGAACATCAATTGGCTTGGCTATTATCGGATTATTAGGTACTGAAGTGGTGGCCTCCACCCAGATTGCTAGCGCCATTGCCCAAATTGGATTTGTCTTTGTACGTGGTGCAGGAAATGCCGTAGCTGTTATGCTAGGCAATGCCATCGGAGAGAATCAAGCAGAAAAAGCCTTACAGGATGCCAAGCGCTTCTTACTTTTATTACCTCTCATCGGGCTCATCGTCAGCATCCTACTCATCTGGGCCATGCCCTTAGCCCTGAAACTCTACAACTTAAGCAATCAGACAGAGCAACTAACCATCCTGATGATCCAGTTAAATGCCCTGTTGTTTATCCCAAAAGCTTTTAGTGTTGTTTTAATCGTTGGGATTTTACGTAGCGGAGGCGATACCAACTATGCCTGCCTGCTAGATATTTTACCTGTTTGGCTCTTCAGCATTCCACTTGGCTATGTCCTAGTTAGCCTGCAGGCTCCCATTTGGCTAATCTTTCTTGTGATAAATGGCGAAGATATTCTCAAACCAATCTGGGGCATCCCTCGTGTCTTCTCAGGGAAATGGCTGCATAATCTTGTGCAAGAGCACATGTAAAAAAGCATCTAAATCACAACATTACCACAGAAATCGGAAATGTATATCCCGACTAAAAAGGTAATGAGAGTTAGGTGCTTTTTTATTGGTTTGCGACTCCAACTTACAATTTTATAATTTGCGCAGCATCTGAATTAAAACACTGACCTCTGCGTCATCTACAAGAATCTTAAAGCTTCGTTCCACCGTTCGAATGATTTTCCTAACGTGCTTATAATCATCAGGGAATTTTTCGATAACACCAGCAATTTCTTTACTATTCTTCTTCAAGCATTCTCCTGAAAGGGTCCGCTCCACTAGACACGCAATATGAACAAACAAACCTATTGTTTGCTCCTCTGTCAGCTGATAATAAAAATCAAATTCATCTAAAATAGCAGGAAGAATCTTTTTAATCTTAGCTAAGGAAGTATAGACAAATTGCTCTTCTAAAAATTGGTAAACTTTCTCATAATCGTAGCTATTGACAGAGGTCGGTACAAACATCAATAATTTATCTAAGTGCTCCTTGGGCTGCTCAAAAACATCTTTAATGGAAATGAAAGGGATACCCATAATTTGAGGGTCGAAAGTTCCAACAAAAGCATGAACTTGATAGGTCTTTCTTAAGGCCATCACTTCCTCAATCAACATCTCCTTATTAGCAACTGACAAAGCAATGACACGGTAACCCAGCTTTGAATACTGATCAAGATAGTGCTTGAGCTGAAGAGAACCGCCTTCGCTGGTATAACAGAGTGTAATGATGATTTTTTCTTGGTCCCGATTTTTATAAAGCTGATTCATTTCCATATGAAAAGCGTGAAAGACACTGTCAATATCATTTTCTATCAAACAGCGCCGTGCAATCCCCATGCCAATCATAGTAATGGGAATTTCAAATTCTCTGATTTTAATCAGAGTTTCTTCTCGAATTTTATCCAGCATTTCCTTAATCGATCCCATATCATAGAGGACAATGACCCCTAAACCTTGGTCTAGCTTCTCAATTTGCTCTTTTAATTTACAATAGCTTTCCTCTAGAGACTCTTCTAATAGAATATCAAAGCCATACACTTGGCTATTTTTAGTCAGCATCTTGGTTGACTCAGCCAAGGACTTGGCAACCCCTTTACCGTGCAGGACGTAGAGCAAGATAGGTCGTAGACTATCTTGTTTCTTTTCGGATTCAATAATAAACATGGTTAGGATGACAATTTCATCTATTGGAACAGCTAGTTGAAATCTTGTTTCTAGCTGCCTGGCAAATTTAGAACATTGTGCATACTCTATTGGATAATCCCGAATCACTTTCACAATAGCATCATTATCCAACTGCCGATTCAAAGACCCTTTCTGCTTAAGCATCGCATTGACATGAAGGCTGATGCCGTAATATGCCGTCGAATTAAGCTCTATATTGAGTTCTTTTTGAACAGATAAAACAAAGGCTTGTACCAACTGGATTACTTCAGCAGAAACAATCGTCTCAAGCTGATTAAGATTTTCCAACTCATCTTCTTTCTTAACAAAAGGTTTGTATTCAATATAGCTTTGAATATAGTTTCTCACTGCCTCAAAAACATCATCCTGCTCAATGCCTCTTTCTGATAACTGAGAATATTCTGATTTAATTTTGTTATATAAATCATCCGACTCTTGCTCTGGAAAATCCAGCAATCCCAACTCCTTATCATAAATCAGCACCTTACGTTTGCCAATCAATTCATCGATTTTAACTACATTATGACTACCTAAATGCCGAATTCCTTGATAAGGAATGGGCAAATCGTCATTACTAAGTGTTAAATCTTTTAGCTCCGACCTCAGACTTCTTACAAAAGCATTGGCACAAGCAGTTCGAACTGCATATTCTAATTCTTTTATATTACTAATATTCGCTGATAGGATGAAGGAATGAATGACATCACGCGGCACTTGAATATCATGGGCAGAATTCTTTGATTCGATAGCTAAAAAGTAATTTAGTAACTCTAGCTTTTCACTAATCGGTCGATTCGGATAAGAAGGCAGCTGGATTACAACAGGAAGTTTATTGGATAAATGTTCAGATAGCTTAGCGCTACTTCCGATAATTACCAAACCTTTCTTCTGACGTCTCTTTTGCTCTCCTTCTCTGTGATTCAGCCAGGAAATCAATCTATTTTGATCCGCCGAAGATAGAACTTGTATGTTATCTATAAATAAAATTCCTTCTGCCACTTTCTCAAATACAGACTTCGTTGCCTCTGATCCAAATAACAACTTCAGCAAATCATCGAGAACATCAATATAGTCTAAGCAGTTAATTTTTTCAAACAACTGAGGTTTACTAATCGCTTGATTTTGAATGGCAAACTCCATCATTTTATTAACGAAGTGAGTTCTACCAGCACCAATCTCGGATAAAATGAGTACAGGAAGAGCATAATTTGGGTATAAAATAGCTGCCTGTGCTAACTGGATGGCTGTTCGCAAACTGCCATTTTCACCTATAATGCTTGGAAAATCCAAAGGATTTTCTACAAATACCTCTTTTAACTTGTATTGAACTGGCCGTGTATTTCCTTTAATGAGTATCCCTTCTTTTACCAATTGATTCAAAATAGTGCTCACATTTGAGCGTTGCATTCCTAAAGCAGCAGCAATCACTTTTGTTTCAAGACCTTGCTTATTATTCTTTAGTAATTCTTGCTCTAGATATTCTAAGACTAGTGTTTTGGCAACCTTCATATTCTACCTCACTGATATTTTTCTCCCATTATCGTCATTCATTTTATCTTATACTGCAGCTTTATTAACCTACTTAGAGCCTTAGAACTTACTCCCTATCATCCTGTCATTTCCTTATCTAAACATTATAAATTGAAGCAAGAGAATGATAGAAAACATAAAAGCCAACTGTTAATGAGTGATATAAACAGCTGGCCTTTTTCTTTATCATTCAGGAATGAAATTCTTTATTCGTTCTTTTATCAGAAAACCAAGTCGTAAGGAGACTCCAATTTGTCCGCTAGACTGGCTAGAAACTCCGCTGCGGGCTGACCATCTACAACTTGATGATCAAAAGTCAAGCTGAGCGGTAGGAATTTCTGCTCGTAGACCTGTCCTTGGCTGTCAAGAGCCAGCGCCGTTTGCAGGGCACCAACTCCTAAAATGGCCACTTCTGGTGTATTTAGGATAGGAGTGAAATACTCAATCCCTGCTCCCCCGAGATTGGTAATACTGAAGGTTGAACCTGAGTAAAGAGCTGGATCCAAAGTTCCTTTACGAGCTTGGTTGGCCTCTGTTTTGATAGCTAAGCCCAAGTCAGCCAGCGTTAGCTTATCCACGTGTCGGATAACCGGCACCACCAGACCATCACTCAGCGCCGTCGCAATACCGATATGAATATCTTCTACTTCCTGATACTGACCATTGAAATACCAAGCATTGAGCTGAGGATGTTCTTTCAACGCCTTGGCAACAGCCTTTGTCAGCAGGGTCGTGATGCTGATTTCGCCATTTTCTAATGGAGAAGCCACCTTATCTTTCATATCCTGTCTAAAGGTCATCAGCTGACTAATATCTACCTTACGATGCAAGGTGACCTGAGCCGATGTCTGGAGACTGGTCATCATCCGCTCCGCAATAGTCTTGCGAATGCCTGTCAATCCTGCGCCATAGTCAGCCTGACTAGCCGGCTGAAGGATCGCAGAGCTATTTTCAGGTGTTTGGTTTGGAAGCGCCTCTGGTTTATAGTTTTCCACATCCCGTCGGGTAATGCGGCCCTTGCCTCCCGTTCCTGAAATCATGGAAATATCATATCCTTTTTCCTTAGCAATCTTGCGGGCCAGCGGAGTAATGAAAATACGATCCTGTTCACTTTTTCCAACAGTGTTGGAACTTGCTGCCACAGTTTTTTCAGCTAATTCAGGCGCTGCATCAACTACCCCCTTTTCACTTTCTGATTTATTCGCAGAGACTTCTTCCGTCTCCATACCTGGAATAGATTCTCCTGCCTCACCAATCCATGCAATTACTTTCTTGCACGGGACAGTATCGCCCGCCTGACTGATAATTTTTAAAACCACTCCTGCGCTTGGCGCCTCTACATCACTGGTCAATTTTTCAGAACTGATTTCCAAGACAGGCTGACCAGCAGCTACGGTGTCTCCTTCCTTGACCAGCCAGTTATTTATCAAACCTTCGGTCATTGTTAAGCCTAGTTTAGGCATTACAATTTCTGTAGCCATACTTGCCTCCCTTCTATCTCTTCAGATCATCAATCAATTCTGCAGCAACAGTCAGAACCTTATCAGCATTAGGGATATAGAGCTGCTCCAGATTCACAGCAAATGGCACTGGCACATTTGGCGCGCAGACGCATTTTACTGGACCATCAAGATAATCAAAGCATTTATCAGTCACTACAGCTGCGATATCCGTTGCTGTGTTATTATGAGGGTTGGATTCATCAACGATAATCAGTCGTCCAGTTTTCTTGACTGATTCAAAGACAGTCTCCTCATCCCAAGGAGCTACTGTTCTCAAGTCAATTACTTCGACCGAAATACCATCTTTTTCCAAGCGATCTGCTACCTCATAAGCGACATAAAGCATTTTACCGATAGTAACGATAGTGAGGTCTGATCCTTCACGGCGGACAGCAGCCTTTCCAATTGGAACTGTATAATATTCTTCTGGTACCTCTCCCTTGATACCATAGAGAGTCTTATCTTCTGAATAAATCACGATATTATCGTCTTCAATGGAAGCCAGCAGTAACCCTTTAGCATCATACGGAGTTGCTGGAACAACTACCTTAATACCAGGAATGGAACCAAAGAGACCGTAATATGAGCCCGAGTGCTGAGCTGCAGCTGAAGCTCCTGCCCCATGCATGGTCCGCATTGTCATCGGAACCTTGGCCTTACCGCCAAACATATAGCGCATTTTTGAGCCTTGCCCCAGAATAGCGTCAAAGCAGAAACCGATAAAGTCATTGAACATCAGCTCCGGTACCGGTCGCAAGCCAGTCAGAGCCATTCCAACAGATGCTGATACATATCCGTGCTCAGAAATCGGAGTATCAATCACCCGCTCTCGGCCGTATTTTGGCATGAGTCCCTTGGTTACACCCATTACGCCGCCCCAAGCATCTTCGTTTTCCTCTTCCAAGTGCTTGATTGTTACACCGCCGGCAATATCTTCTCCCAGAAGGATTACAGTGTCATCTTTTGCCATTGCCTGATCCAGCGCTTCATTGATTGCTTTCATAAATAACAGTTGTCTAGCCATTTGATCAACCTCCTTCTATCAATCAGCAAATACATCTTCCAGCAGAGACTCAGAACGAGGAATCGGACTGTCTTGAGCAAATTTGATAGCTTCTTCTACATCCTTTCGAGACTCTTCTAAGATGGCATCAAGTTCCTCTTCAGTCAAGAGGCCATGCTCGATAGCGTAGTCACGGAAGACATCTAGAGCATCCACATCAGCCCAGTCTTTTTCTTCACCTTCCAAAGCCTTATACTTCTGCTCATCCCCTTCAAAGTGACCATGATCCCGATACGTGACAGCCTCAATCAAGGTAGGTCCTTCCCCTCTACGAGCCCGCTCTACAGCTTCCTTGGCTACTTGGTAGACAGCAAATAAATCCTTGCCATTAACCCGAACGCCAGGCATATTATAAGCAGCCGCTCTCTCAGCAATGGTGCCAGACGCTGAAGAATACCATTGCGGTGTTGATTCTGCAAAGAGGTTGTTTTCATTGACAAAGATAACCGGCAGTTTCCAAATTGATGCCATGTTGAGACATTCATGGAAATTTCCTTCATTGGCCGCACCGTCACCGAAGAAGCAGACAGCCACACTGTCGGTTTTCAAGTACTTGTTTCGCATAGCAGCACCGGTAGCTAGACCAAATCCTCCGCCAACCATACCATTGGCACCGAGAATTCCCTTATCTAAATCAGCGATGTGCATTGATCCGCCTTTTCCTTTTCCAAGCCCAGTCTCCTTGCCAAAAATTTCTGCCATCATCCCCTTTAAATCTCCGCCCTTAGCAACACAGTGACCGTGTCCCCGGTGAGTACTGGTAATATAGTCCTTATCTGTCAGATTGGCACAGACGCCGGTAGCAATCGCTTCCTCTCCAGCATAAAGGTGAACAAAACCAGGAATCTGTCCTGCAGCAAAGAATCGCCGAGTATTTTCCTCAAAATTACGGATATCCCACATGGTTTTATACATGGTCTTGGCTTTTTCTTTGGAAACCTGCTCTACTTCAACTTCAGTAGCATCATAGACTTTTAAATCTACTAGCTCTGATACAGCACTTTGGTTTCTTGTTTTGCTTAATTGTTGTGGTAAATCTTTATAATTTGACATATTTTTACCTCCTCATTAATCGTCCTGAACGAGTCTTTTAGCGACTTCTTGTATTAGTTCTGATGTGGTAGGATGCGCAAAAACTGTTTCAAGAACTTGATCCAGCGTTGCTTCAGCCTGTCTCAGCAAAATCAAATTCTGCAGAAGATCTGTACCGTTCGGACCAACGATGACTGCACCTAGTAGAAGATGATATTTCTTTTCTGAGATTAGCTTGACATAGCCCTCTGTCTCACCTATAGCAATAGCACGCCCATTATAAGAGAAAGGTAGCTGTTGGACCTGAACATCGTATCCCGCCTTCTCAGCCTCATCCTTGCTGAGGCCAAAAGAAGCTACTTCAGGACTGGTGTAGAGCGAGCGGGGAACACCGAGCGGATCAACTGCTTCTTCAGCTCTCCGGCAGATAGCTCTCACAGCTTTTATTCCTTCTGCACTAGCTACGTGGGCCAGCATATAAGATTCCAAGAGATCACCGATAGCATACACATGCTCTTTTGATGTCTCGTAGTATTGATCTACCTGGACAAAATTTCGCTCCGTCAAGGCTAATCCCATATCCTTCGCTAGCTCTAGGTTTGGTTTGCGGCCAGTAGCGACTAAAAGATGGTCGAAAGCAACCTGCTCGTTCTCAAGCAAGACAGAATTACCAGTTACTTCCTTTATCTGCGCCCCCTGATAAATCATCACCCCCATTTTCTTTAGTTTCTTTTGAATCACATGCCGCGCTTCTGCTTCTTCGGTCAAAAGAATTTCTGGCGCAACCTCGATAACAGTAACAGCAACACCCAGAGGAGCCATAGCAAAAGCTAGCTCAATTGCGATAACGCCACCTCCGATAATGACCAACTTCTCAGGAAGCTCTCTCAAGTCAAAAAACGTATCCGTTGTTAGATAGTCAACCTGTTCCAACCCCTTGATAGGAGGCACAAAAGGATAACTGCCAGTAGCCAAAATCACATCTTTACCACTGATTTCTTTACCATTGACGGAGAAAGTTCGGTCTTTAACAAACTTGGCCTGACCTTCTATATACTCAATGCCTAAAGACTTAAAGCTAGCATGAATTCCAGATTGCAAACTGGCAACAACCTGATTCTTTCGGTCTACCAATTTCTCAAAATCAATCCTTTCAAGCTTGCTCTCAATACCATAACGTCTGGCACCTTCCATTGTCAACAGCCAATGACCGTGCTGGAGATAGGCCTTAGACGGTATACATCCTACATTCAGGCAGGTTCCGCCGATAGACTTCTTTTCTACCACAGCCACCTTCTTGCCCAAACGAGCTGCTTCTTCAGCAGCCACATAACCGCCCGGTCCAGCACCGATAATCAAAATATCATAAACAGACAAAACAGGCCTCCTTTCATAAAATGCAAAGGGTACTCCAACAATCAAAATGATTGCTGTCGGCTATAGATACAAAAAGTATCTCATTATTTATTCATATATCTAAGACTCATCTCGAAATCTTAAGATACAGTCTGCTCTGAAAAAGATAAACCTCCTTTCTTCATTTTTCTTTGTCTATATATAGCAAGCGCTTACTTTTCGAAAGAATTTTATACCAAATAATTAAACTTCAGTTGTCCATCCTTCAAACTGACATGAACTGTCATTTCAGTTGTTTCCTTATTTTTAACCAAATAACGAGCCAAAGGCGTTTCTAGATAGCGCATAATGCTTCTTTGAATAGGACGAGCACCAAATTCTGGTTGGTAGCCTTTCTGGGCTAAAAAAGCATAGACTTCTTCGCTCAGATGAAGCTGAATCTTCTGTTGTTTCAGCCTTTCTTGAAGCTGCCGAACCATAATTTTTACGATGTTAACCATATCTTCTGCCCTTAGAGGGTTGAAAATAACCGTCTCGTCAATCCGATTTAAAAACTCTGGTCTAAAACTATGTTGCAGCAAGGATAGAACTTCATCCCGCGTTTCCTCAGTCAGTCCCTGTTTACTTTTGAGACTTTCCAAAATCTGCTGGGAGCCAATATTGCTTGTCATAATCAAAATAGTATTTTTAAAGTCAATAGTACGGCCTTTCGAATCTGTCAAGCGTCCCTCGTCCAAGACTTGCAGCAGTGTGTTGAATACATCCGGATGGGCTTTTTCAATCTCATCCAGCAAGACAATCGAATAAAGCCTCCTACGAACAGCTTCTGTCAGCTGTCCTCCCTCTTCAAATCCTACGTAACCTGGTGGCGGACCAACTAAACGAGCCACGGCATGTTTTTCCATGTATTCAGACATATCCAGCCGGACCATTTCCAGCTCATTACCAAACAGCCGCTCAGCAAGGGATTTTGCCAGAGCAGTCTTCCCGACTCCAGTCGGCCCCAGAAAGAGGAATGAACCAATAGGACGCTTTGGATTTTGAATTCCTGCTCTCGAGCGCAAAATCGCCTCCGAAACCTTTTGAACAGCTTGGTCTTGCCCTACAATTCTCTGGCGCAGGAGCTTGTCTAGATTTAGCAGGTGTTCGCGTTCATTGTCCATGATTCCCTGTACTTTGATTCCTGTTATACGCTCTACGATACTGGCTATATCTTCACGACTGACGTCTGGTCGTTCAGTTCCCGCTTGAGCTAGCTGGATTTTCTTGACAGCACAAGCCTCATCAATCAAGTCCAGTGCTTTATCAGGCAAATAACGATCTGATAGATAACGAATTGAAAGACTGATTGCTGCCTGCAAGGCTTCGTCCGTCAGCCTAACTCCGTGAAAGTCCTGATAATTCTCCCGCAGTCCTTGCAGAATTGTCAATGCTTTATCTTGATCAGGCTCCTCAATGCGAATGCGCTGGAAACGCCCCTCCAAAGCTTGATCTAGCTCGAAGCTTTCTCGATAAGCAGCAAAAGTTGTGGTTCCGATGATATTAATCTGTCCCTGAGCCAAGAGCGGCTTTAAAAGATTGCCTGCATCAAGAGAGCCCTCTGTCCGACCTGCTGTCACGATTTGATGAATATCCTCAATATAAAGAATAATCTTCCCCTTAGCAGCCAGCACCTCATCCAAAACAGCCTTAAAGCGCTCTTCAAACTCTCCTCTATATTTAGTCCCGGCAATCAGTCCACCTAGATTTAACTTAAAAACTTCCTTGCCCAATAAATGTTCTGGAACATCATCTGCAAGTAATCTTCTAACAAACCCCTCTATCACTTTGGATTTTCCAACACCTGGAAAGCCTAGGAGAATGGCATTGCTTTTCTCTTTCCTACACAGCACACGGATAATATCGTCAATTTCGTCTTTTCGACCAATTACCTGTCTATCGGTCTGGTCAGCCAGCCACTGATTAAAGTTAGTCGCATATTTGTTCAGGGCCTGATAGTGTCTTTCCTGGTTTGAAGAGATTGCTCGTTTGCCTTGGCGAGCCTTATTCAACTTTGCTGCAACTAGCTCCTTATCAATTCCTGCCTGTTTCAAAAAGACAGTTATCGGATTTCGTTGCTGATGAAATAGACTGAGAATCAGGTGCTCTACTGTTACCACCTCGTCCCTCAGTTCCGCCCTTTCAGCCTCTGCATCATCCAAAAGATTCTTGAGACGTTGACTATACTGACGTCCGTAGCGGTTCGTATCCGTATGTGAAAATACAGGAATCTTGGCTAGTTCCTGATTGATGATGCTGATAAATTCATTAATATCAAGGTCCAGACCGGTATAGAATTCCAAGGCAAAGGCCTGAGGCTGGGTCAGCACTGTCCAAACATGCGGAATGTCCACTTGATAATTGTGTTTTTGAATAGCTAATTCCTTTGCAGCATTTAGTACTTCTTGCAAAAGATGGGTATAGTGTTCAGTCATATAGTTCCCTCGCTTTTCTTCTGAAAACCAAAGTCAACTGCAAACAATATTTAAAAAATTAACTTATTTTAACAAAAACTTAACTTGATAATCTTATGTTTATTATATCATTTTCACAATCAATATACTAGAAAAATGTAAGCGTTTTTCGTGTTTTAATCTAATTTTAACAAAAGATTGTGAAAAAAAGAGCACTGACTTATCCTAAAGGGACAAACCAACACTCTTTAATTCGTAATATTTTTAGCCAAACGATTAAGCCGCCACTGAAAGAGAATGCCGCTCGTCACCAAGCTGGCAATGAGACCAATCCAGTATCCATAAGGGCCTAAACTAGTATAGTAATCTAAGAAGAGCCCCAGAGGCAGCGAAACTCCCCAATAAGCAATCAAACCTAAGTAAAATGGCACCTGAGTATCCTTGTAGCCCCGAAGAATACCCTGCAAAGGAGCCGCAAAAGTATCTGCTAATTGGAAAAAGAGGCTGTAGGTCAGAAAAACAGATGTCATACGGATAAACTCGGTATCCGAACCATAGAGAGCAGCCACTCGGTCGCGGAAGATATAGAGAAAGAGAAAGGTAAATCCAGCAATGCCCAAGGCCGTCAGCCGCCCAAGTTTACAGAATTTCTTAACATCGTCAGGACGATTGGCTCCAATTTCATAAGAAACGATAATAGACATTGAGGTTGAAATACTCATAGGAAAGGCATACATTAAGTTTGAAAAATTCATGGCCGCCTGATGACTAGCAATGATTAGAGACGAAAACTTAGCCATGACCAAGCCGACAACCGAGAAAATCACAACTTCTGCAAAAAACGTTCCGCCAATAGGCAGTCCAAGTCGAATGCCTTCGATGAAGCCCTTTTTATCTAGCGGTCGAATCTTCCACAGCTCATAGGCTCGGACTTTTGGATGTTTGACTGCTACTAACAAGGATATGAGGAGCAAAACCCAATAAGCCAAAGAAGTCCCAAGTCCAGCTCCAGCTCCGCCCATTTCCGGAAAGCCAAATGCTCCGTAGATTAGGGCATAATTGAAAGAGCCATTCAAGGGCAAGAGTAAGAGCATGAGATACATGGAAAGTTTGGTCAACCCCAGAGCATCAAACAGAGAACGAATGGTGCTAAAGAGCAAAAGAGGGATAATACCAAGCGCCAGATACCAAAGATAGTTCTTAGCCACTTCTTCTACCAAAGGCTCTAGGCCAAGGTGAGACAAAACTAGAGGAGCGCCCACAAATACCAAGGCAAATAAAATTAGCGATAGCCCCAAAGAAAGATAAATAAACTGATAAAAATCAGAAGCAATCTTTTCTTTTTTTCCCTGTCCTAAATGATGCCCGATTATGGGTACCAAGGCCGAAACAATCCCTATCAGCAGGTCGAAAAATGGAATCCAAAGACTAGTTGCCATGGAAACACCAGCTAGATGCAGAGTGTCATACTGGCCAGTCATGGTCGTATCGACAAATGAGGCTGAAAAATTGGCCAGTTGGTAGATCAAAATTGGCAAAAAAATAGAAATAAAGAGCCGCATCCGCTGATTTAAATTATGAGTTTGGTGCATAGAAATCCCTCAAAAACTTTTTCTACCCAAGTAAAATCAATGAGCTTAGATTTTTAAAATATCAACTATCTTTACTATACTATAAGC
This sequence comes from Streptococcus sanguinis, assembly GCA_963549775.1. Taxonomy (GTDB): domain Bacteria; phylum Bacillota; class Bacilli; order Lactobacillales; family Streptococcaceae; genus Streptococcus; species Streptococcus sanguinis_Y. The sequence continues at coordinate 92,254 of CAUUZZ010000005.1, forward strand.
CAGACAGATAGTCAAAAGGAAAAGGAAATCATATATCTGCCTCAGTAAAGACAACCTGACCTTTCTCAAATCCTGCGATTCGCGCCAAAGAAAGGACACGATATCCAGCTGTTTCTAAAAGCTTGCGGCCATTCTGAAAGGATTTTTCAATGACAATACCAACTGCTTCAACCTGTGCTCCTGCTTGCTCAATAATGGTAATCAATCCCTTGGCTGCCTGACCATTCGCCAAGAAATCGTCAATAATCAGTACCTTATCATCAGAGTTGAGAAACTTCTTAGCAATCGAAACGGTCGAAGTCATTTGCTTGGTAAAAGAATAAACTTCAGCCGTCAAAATCCCTTCTGTCATCGTAATGTTTTTGGCCTTCTTAGCGAAAATCATTGGTAGTCCTAGCGCTTCTGCTACGTATACAGACGGAGCAATACCAGAAGCTTCAATAGTCACTACCTTGGTAATTCCTGCGTCCTTTACCGCCTCCGCAAAAACTTGGCCAATCTCTTTCATCAGAGAAAAATCAACCTGATGGGTCAGAAAAGAGTCAACTTTTAAAATATTCTCACCCAAGACTTGTCCATCTCTGAGAATCCGTTCTTCTAATTTTTTCATTTGCCCTCCTTTTCACAAACCATCTTGACTCTAGCAGAAAAACACGGCTATCCGTGCTTTTCTTTTACTCTTTTTCATTTTTATTCTTGGTCTTGTCTTCTTCTCCAGCATGATTGACTGCTTTTTTAAATTCTGAAAACATTTTACCAATCGATTGTCCCAGTTCGGGCAGGCGTTTTGGTCCAAAAATGAGCAGGGCTCCCAGAACAATAATGATTACCCCAGGTACTCCGATGTCTTTTAAAAGTCCCATTAATTTCTCCTCGTTGATTTTCTTTGATAAATGATGCGACTGAGCAAGATGCTGACTTCATAGAGCAAAATCAGAGGCACTGTCATAGACAAGTCGCTGATAAAGTCGGCCGGTGTCAGGACAACAGCTAAAACCAGCAAAATGAAGTAAGCGTATCGTCTATATTTTACCAAAAATTTCGGATTGAGCAAACCAATAGAAGTAAGAAAGGACACAAGAACTGGCAGCTCAAAAAGGCAAGCAATCGGAATAGTGGTATGAAAGACGAAACTAAGATAATTCTGCGCTGTCAGTCGAGTCTCAAAGAGACCCTCCCCCAGCGACAGCAACACCTGTAAAATAGCCGGAGTCACAAAGTAAAAGCCGAAAGCCAGTCCTAGGACAAAACAGAGAAAGGTAGCCGGGATATAAGCGAAAACAGCCCGAGCTTCATTGGCCCGTAAAGCTGGTCGGACAAACTCCCAGACCTGATAAACCAAAAATGGCAAGGTCAGGGAAAAAGCGACCAGACTAGCCAGACTGATATAAATCCAGAGGATATCATCCGGCCCCAGCACCAGCAGTTTCTGTTCAAAATTACTGGTCAGCCATCGATAAATATCGGCTGAAAAGAGCAAGCCAACCAGAAAAACTATGAAGAAGCAAGCTTGAATTGCTAGAAAACGCCGTCTGAACTCAATCAAATGCTCAATAATAGTCTGCTCTTTTTTATCCATGCTGCTGCTCGCTTTTCAGATTTTTAAAGCTTACATAGACCACCAGCAGGATAAAGAGCACCTGACTGACGACCACTTCCAGGCTTGGATAAAGCCCCATCCAGTCTACTGTCACAAAGCCATTGATTAAGTGAGTCGGTAAGATATTGGTCAGCTGAAGAGCATGGATGCTGACGCCCAGCATTTTAAAGGCCAGAGCATAGATTAGCCAAATCAGCCAGAAGAAAATGCTGTGTGGCTTGAGAAGACCAGACGCCTTGCTCATGATAAAGGCCAGCAAGACCAAGACCAGAAGAGCCAAGCCGATTCCCAAAAGGAAATCAGTCATAGTGATGCGTGGCAGAATTCCTACATAAAAGAGAATGGTCTCAGCTCCTTCACGAAAAACTGCCAGAAAGCTAAGAGCAAACATGGAAAGAAAACTGCCTGTGGCTGTTACAGCCTTCATCTGACTTTCCATAAAGTCATTCCATTTCTCGATAGATGCCTTGCTGTGCAGCCAGATACCAACCAATATCATCATGGCGACAGCGAAAATTCCCACTGCACCCTCGATAATCTCACGATTGGATCCGGAAGCAACTGCCGGGAAAAGAAACTGCAACAAAGCCGCAATCACAGCACTGGCTAGAACCCCACTCGCTGCTCCTGCATAAACCCATTTGAGTCCTTTTTTCATCTTGGAGGCTTTCAGAGTCGTTATCAAAGCCATGACAATTAAGAGCGCTTCTACACCCTCACGCAACAAAATCAGCATAGCATCAAAGAAATGATAGGAAGCTGTTGTGTCAATCTGTGACAGCTCACTAATCAAGGATTCCAGCTGCTTTTGATACTTCTCTTCGCTCCCCTTGACCATAATAACAGGTGTCTGACTCTCAACCTTGGTATAAAGCGAAGGATTATTGACACTGACATCTCCTTCTATCGTTGGCCAAATGGTGATGAATTCTTTCATCTTAGCAGCGGCCTTTTTATCATCGCCGCTTTGGAAGAGACTCAAAGCCTCCTCTAGCAGCTTAATCCCATCTTTCAGCGTCAGATTGCCAGCAGCTTCTTGGACTTTCTCTCCTTTGACAAAATTATCAATAGCGGTTTTCAAATCATCAAAAGATGACTGAATCATGTCAAAGTCAGTAGGCTCCGTCTCAATGGCGCTGCGTAGGAATGAAATAGCTGTTTCTACCTTGCCGTAATGGGCTGTGCTGTTGTCTCGCACCACGCTTTCATTGGTAGTCCAGGTGCTATTCATCTTTTTGTAAGCTTCTCGTGTCGCTTCTAAATCCTTAACACTAATGGCCTTTTGTAGATTTTCAAATTTTGGTTCTAGCTTACTGAGAAGCTTCTTTTTCTCAGCCTCTAAGTCGACTGGATTCTGCTCTTTCTCAAATTTCAAGAGGGCAGAAGAGATCTGTGTCAGCTTCTCCTCAGTCACCTGACCCGATAAGTCTAGCGCCTTGCTTACCTCTTGTCCCGCTGCAGAGTCGTGATTAGCCACCCTATCAAACTCAGTCTTGATTTCTCCGACTAGCTGCTTGGCTTTTTCCTGATCCTTCTGCTTGACCGCAGTACTAGCATCAGTAATTTTGACGAACAGACTACTGTAGTTCTCATCTGCTAAAACCGGCTTAGCTAAAATAACTAGCAAGAGTCCCAATATCAAGAGACTTTTATTCAAATAATTTTTGACCAAGGTACTCTCCTTTTTTCACTCCGCCAAAGCAAGCAAACAAGCCACTGCCGACATGCGTGACGTACTCATTCATCTTATCTTGAGCGCCTAGATTGGTCTGAACCTTGACAAAGCTGTCTGGATCTTTCTGGAAGGAAAGAAAGAGCAAGCCTGTGTCGAACTGACCAGTACTCTCATCAATCCCATCCGAGTACGAGTAAGACCGACGGTAAATGGGCTTATCAACCTCCTTGGCCAGACGGACATGTGAATCCTCTGGCAGCAAGTCTAAGTCAACCTCGTCAAACTCGTCTTTCTTGCCAAAAGGCGCTCCGCTTTCCTTATAGCGGCCAAAAGTATTTTCCTGCTCCTGCAGATTGGTCCGGTCCCAGGTCTCAAGGAACATCTGGATTCGGCGGACAGCCATGTAAGAGCCGCCCTGCATCCAGTCCTTGCTGTCGCACCAAATGACCTTATCGAAGTCTTTTTCCTTGGTTACATTGGCTGTGCCGTCCTTAAATCCAAAGAGATTACGAGGCGTTGACATCCGGTCGCCAATAGCAGCAAAGCCCGACTGACTCCACTTCATGGTGATGGCATTTCTCCCCTTGCGGACCAGATTGCGGACCGCATGAAAGGCCACCTGCTCATCATCCGCGCAGGCCTGGATGACAATATCGCCACCCGTATATTTTTCTTTAAGCTGCTCCTTTGGAAAAGGCGGCAAATCCCGAAAAGCTTTCGGTCGTTTGTCTGACAAGCCCATTTTTTTCAGAAAAGAGGCTGAGACCCCAAAGGTCAAGGTCAGTCGATAAGGGTTGAGACCGACAGTTTCTCCAGTGTCCGTTGGCGGTAAAAGAGCATTTGACTTGTCTTTTTTGACTAATTCTCCATCGACTAGCTTCTCACTATAGGCCGTCCAGTCCTTGAAGAGCTGGATAATGGTCTCCTTATCTGTCGTATGCAAATCCAGAATAACGAAGTAGATATTCTTCTGCATCGGAGTTGTGATACCCGCCTGATGCTCCCCGTAGAAGCTGATTTCTTCCTCACCGTCAGCGAATTTCTTATCTTCCTTCGCCTGATTAGCGAAAAAAGCAGATGCACCAGAGACACCCAGTGCAAGACCAGCGCCTCCAATCCCTGCTTTTTTAAGAAATTCACGACGATCCATCTTTTTATTAAACCATTTTTCGTCGTTTGTCATAAGCTTACTCCCCGTCTAGAATAACTCCCATTTGTGAAAGAGGCTCACCTAGCTTGGTAACTGCTTCCGCCAGCTCCTTGGTGTCTTCTTTTGTCAATTCTGTATAGAGCTTGTAGTTTTCAGAGTCGGTCATGTGCTTGTCTAGGAGACTGTTTACGTTTTTAAACTCAAGTTCCAAGGTCTTGACAAGCTTCTCATCCTTGTCTTGAATCAATGGCTTGAAGAGCTCAAAAATCTTTTCTGCCCCTTCAATATTGGCCCGAAAATCATAGAGATCTGTATGAGAGAAAACCTCTTCCTCACCTGTAATCTTGCTGGTCGCTACTTCATTGAGCAAGTCAACAGCGCCGGTCAGCATCATATCCGGAGTCACTTCAACTGTTGCGATTTTAGCTTTTAGCTCCTTAATATCGTTGACCAGCTGATCAGCATAACTTTCCGTTCCCTTGGTCGTATTTTGCTCCCACATGATTTTTTCGATGCGGTGGAAACCAGACCAGCCTTCTTCGGTCTTGTTTTCGTCTACATAGTCGACCAGGCGGAAGTCAATTTTAACATCTGATTCACCAAAGCTCTCAGCAATCGGTTCCGAGCGCTCGTAGGCCATACGAATAAGCGGATATTGCTTTTTAGCCTCATCTAGTTTGCCTTCTTTAAGGGTGTCACGAAACTTCTCCGTATCTGTCAGGAGCTGATCAATTTGTCCTTGGACAAACGTTTTGTAATCCGCTGTCGCCTTGTCCAATTCTTTCTGATTGACAGCCGTTTGGCTGCTGGACGCTTGGCTACTTGAGCCAGTCTTGTTTGAAGAGTTGTTGGCTGCACAGCCAGTCAGTAAAATTGCCGTTGAAAATAGGACGATGCCAAGTTTTTTCATGGTGACTCCTTTGTTTTCTCTCCTAGATAGAGATTATTTCCTGTAAATTATACCAGTTTTTTTCTCATATTTCAAGAAATTGTCTGACAATTTAATCAAAAACTATATATTTAGACAGCTAAAGCAGCTCTTCTTTGACTTTTCCGATTTCCGTCTTTTTCAGGACCAAGTAAATCGTATCTCCCAGATAGAGGCGCGTGCTGCCATTGACCGTTTGAGTCTTTCCCTTGTGGACATTCATGGTAATCAAGACCCCATCAGGCAAGTTCAGTTCATGCACCTGCCGACCTGCAATTTTTTCAGAAACAGGGATTTCAATTAAAGTCGTATCTCCCTGGTCCTCGATACTGTCTGGCAACATTTTTTCCAGCATGGCTTCATAGACTGGCGCTCCTTTTAGCAAATCCATGATAATGTAAGCAGTCAGAGTGACCATTCCCAGAGGCATAAGATTACGAATGTCCCCAACCATCTCTGTGACCAGAATCATAGCTGTCAGTGGAGCCTTGGAAATAGCTCCAAAGTAGCCACTCATGCCCAGAATAATGAAAATCGGAAATTGCTCCTGAGAAATCAAACCCAGCTGCAGACAGACCGCCCCCATTGCTCCGCCCAGCAGTGAACCCAGAGCAAGGATAGGCAGAAAAATGCCACCTGGCAAGCCGCTTCCATAACTTAACATACTCCAGACAAAACGCAGAGCGAAAAACAAGAGCAAGGTTCCCACAGTGTAATGCTCAGCAGTCAAAGATAAAATCAACTGATTGCCCCCGCCCAGCAAGTGAGGTAAGAAATAACCAATCGGAAGAATCAAGGCAAAGGCCAGAATAGGATAATAGACTTCTGACATCCCAAATATTCGCCCCCAAAACTGATAAAGCAGCTGAATATTCAAAATGACTTTCTCATAAATAAAGCCTGACAAGCCCAGCAGCAAGCCCATGACTAGGTAAATCCAATACTGCTCCAGTCTCATGACCGGGATATTATCCGGCATGTCCAGCACTGGCGTCAGTCCAAACATGGAGAGCGAGACAAAGTTAGCAACTAGACTGGCCGCCAGCGTAGAAACCCAGAAAAAGCGTGAAAAATGACGGTAAACTTCTTCTACTACGAATAGCAGACCCGCGATTGGTGCATTAAAAGCTGCTGCTAAGCCTGCTGCTGCACCGCTGGCAATGAGCGCTCTCTCCTCAGCGGCACTCAGATTCAGAAATTTAGAGACGCCTTTGCCGCTCATAGCACCCAGCTGAATACTTGGTCCTTCTCGCCCCAGCATCAGACCACTGGAAATGGCTAAAATCCCCAATACAAACTTCTTCCAGAGAACACTCCACCAAGAAAGCGACATCAGGCCTTTCAGCTCTGCTTCGACCTGCGGAATCCCCGACCCCTTGATATTTTTCTCTGACTTTACCAAGCGAGCGTTGAGAAAGACAATGAAACAATAAAGCAATACCAAGGCCAGTAACCAAAGCATAGACTGCTGACTCCTATGGTAGACATCCTGCACTAAATGAAAGATTTTTTCTATCAAAAAGCGAAAAATGCCCACTACCAGTCCAGCAAAAATCCCAACTAAAACACCTCGCAAAACCTGGGAAACAATAGAATGAGTTGTGAAATTAAATTCTCTCTTGATGTCGTCCTCACGTGAGGTAGCTTCTTTTGCCATTCCCAATCTCCTCTAAATAGTTACTTTACCAATATTCTAGCACAAAGCAGGCCTGATAAACAGACGAAAAATAAATTTCTTATTTCAGTTTTCTTTTTAAAGGCTCTACACAAAAAAGTCCGGGAATCGTCCCAGACTTACTTATTTTCTTATTTAGCGCGCAAAGCTGCTTGAGTAATGTAGTTGTATGGTTTGTTGAAGTGTGGCAGGAAGAAGAGATCCAGCAAGGCTAATTTATCAATTGTAACCTTTTCCTGAATGGCCAATGAGAACATGTGAATACCCATAGACATATCTTCTCTAGAAACCATCTGAGCTCCAAGAACTACACGCGTGTCCTTATCATAGACAATCTTAATTGTAACATCATGATGCTCAACCTTTTCAAGGAAAGTCGGTTTTTGAGTATCTTTAAACTCAACCACAGCTGGGCTGTAACCAAAGCGTTTAGCTTTTTCTTCTGTCAGACCAGTTGAAACCATCTTCAGACCAAAGATTTCGATACCGTTAGAACCTTGAACACCGTTCGACTCCAATTCATGTCCGCAAGCATTATGAGCTGCTACGATACCAGAGCGCAGGGCGTTAGAAGCCAAGGCGATGTAGTTTGTATCGTTGATAGAGTTATCATAGACAGTCGCACAGTCACCGATTGCATAAACATCTTTGATGCTAGTTTCTTGCTTCTTATCTACCAAGAAAGCACCATTGCGGAATGTTTCTAGCTTGCCAGCACCAAGACCAGTGTTTGGACGGAAGCCAACAGCAAGCACTACCATATCTACATCATAGCTAGCCTTATCTGTTACAATGCGTTCTACTTTGCTTTCACCCTCAATAGCCTGAACAGTTTGACCGAAAGCTAATTGAACATCGTTGTCTTCAAGGTTTTGGCGCATCATATCAGACAAGTCGTGGTCATAGTAACCTGCCAAGCAAGTATCCACAACATCAATCAGAATTACTTCTTTACCAAGGCGTTTGAAGGCTTCTGCCAACTCAACCCCAATGTAACCAGCTCCTACTACTGCCACACGTTCAATATGTTTGCTCTTGTCTTGCAATTTCTCAATAACATCTGCAGCGTTTTGATACAATTTTACGAACTGCAGATTTTCCAAGGTTGACTTAAATTCGCGGCTGTTAGGATCCATCTCAGCACCTTTAATCGGAGGCAGAATTGGCTGAGAACCTGTTGCTAAAATCAATTTGTCATAAGACTCTACATGCTCTTTACCGTCTACAATAGCTGTAACTTTTTTCGCATCATAATCAATTGACTCAACTGGTGAATTCATATAAACTTTTGCGCCTTTTGCTTCAAAAGATTCTTTGTCTGCATAAAAAAGTCCATCTGGCTTGCTGATTTGCTGTCCAATCCAAAGGGCCATTCCGCATGCCAAGAATGAAATGTTTGAGTTTTGGTCAAAAATAACTACTTCATTTTCTGCACCATAATTATCCAACATTGTATTAATACACGCTGTACCTGCGTGGTTTGCACCAACTACAACGATTTTACTCATAAGAATAGTCCTACCTTAATTTATAATTTACTAGACCAGTATATCATCTCCTGTGAGCGTTTACAAGAAATTTGCTCGAAATTTTCAAAAATTCTTAGACTACCTAAAAAGCTGTATCACTGCAGTCTAAATGCTTAAGAAAAACTACTTTTTCCAAAGTTTTATTTTCTGAAAATATAACAAATTTAAGATTGTGAAACCGGTATCTTTTTGATATAATAAGGTCAGAGAGGTTAATTTTAGAAAGGTTGTGATAATGTGGACTTCGCTTCTCGCTCGCTTCATTTGATGGGGAGTACAATTTGTCTCTCTATATATCATGAGCGAGCGGAAATACTCTTAGATGAGGCGGTCCAACTGCTTCATGTCTATAAAAATCGCTTCAGTGCCAATGATGAAGACTCTGAACTTATGACTATCAACCATTTGGCAGGAATGAAAAGTGTCTCTGTTCATCCAGAGCTTTTTGAGCTGATTGAGCTGGGAAAATATCACAGCCTAGCAGAAGGCAGCCACTTAAATATCACGATTGGCCCTCTAGTCCAAACCTGGCGGATAGGATTTTCAGACGCTCATCTCCCAAGTACGGAGGAGATTCAGCAAGCTCTGAGCTTAACCGACCCAAATTTGCTTGAGCTGAACCCAGAAGACCATAGTGTCTTTTTGGCTAAGAAAGGCATGAAGCTGGATTTAGGCGCCTTGGCTAAAGGCTATATCGCTGATAAAATTAAGGACTATTTGCTGAGTCAGGGAGTGACTTCTGCTCTTATCAATCTCGGTGGTAATGTTCTGACGATTGGGAACAATGCAGTCAGCCAGCGTGCTTGGCGAATTGGCGTCCAAAATCCCAAGCAGCCTCGCGGCAAGCACTCAGCTATCTTAGCTGTCACCAATCAGTCAGTGGTCACATCAGGAATCTACGAGCGAACCCTTACAGTTGAAGGCCGGAACTACCATCACATTCTAGATCGCAAAACTGGCTATCCTATTGAGAATCAATTGGCTAGTCTGACCATTGTTTCAGACAAGTCGGTGAATGGTGAAATCTGGACGACTCGCCTATTTGGTGAAAGTCCGACATCAATTCTGTCTCAGATTGAAGAGCAAGCAGGGATTGAAGCCTTGATTATCACCCAAGACAGTCAGCTCTTCTGTAGCTCAGGCCTTTTAGAGCAGATAATTCCTGCTTCTTAATTCAGAAGTGATAAATTTGCTGCCACACTAAGCGGTAACTCTATCGCTCTAGCTTTTATAAACATGCCCATTTAAAAACACCCTCTTTTTCTTCAGGTTTTTACTTGCCTTAAGAAAAATAAATGCACCTACGAGGGATTTGTATCTTCATTTCAGAAAGGAAATTTTATGTTAAAACTTATTGCAATTGTTGGAACAAATTCTAACCGTTCTACAAACCGGCAACTTCTTCAATATATGTCTAAGCACTTCGCTGACAAGGCTGAAATCGAGCTGGTTGAGATTAAAGATATCCCAATGTTTAATAAACCTGCTGACAGAAACGTCCCTGAGTTGGTATCAGAAATTGCCGAAAAAATCGATGCTGCGGACGGTGTACTTATCGGCACACCTGAATACGACCATTCAATCCCAGCTGTGCTTATGAACGCTCTGGCTTGGCTTTCTTATGGTATCTATCCACTACTGAACAAGCCAGTCATGATCACTGGTGCTTCTTATGGTACACTTGGCTCCTCTCGTGCCCAATTGCAGCTCCGTCAAATTTTGAACGCTCCAGAAATCAAGGCAACTGTTCTTCCAGATGAGTTCTTGCTTTCGCATTCTCTTCAAGCTTTTGACCAAAGCGGAGACTTGGTAGATCTTGACGTTGTCAAAAAATTGGATGCTATCTTTGATGACTTCCGTATTTTCGTCAAAATCACTGAAAAATTGCGCAACGCACAAGAATTGCTTCGCAAAGATGCTGAAGAATTTAACTGGGAAAAATTGTAAGATAGGAGACTGAAAGAATGAAATTTGTTGGAATTGTAGGATCAAACTACGAACAATCATATAACCGAAAATTATTGGAATTCATCCGCCGTCAGTTCAAAATCAAATTTGAATTGGAAGTCTTAGAAATCGATGAGGTCCCAATGTTTAACCAAGATGAAAAATGGGATGAAAGCTTCCAATTGCGGTATTTGTATAACAAAATCACACGTGCAGACGGTGTCATCATCGCAACCCCTGAGCACAATCATACTATCAGCGCTCCTTTGAAGAGTGTCTTAGAATGGCTCTCTTACGAGGTTCATCCTTTCGAAAACAAGCCTGTCATGATTGTCGGTGCTTCTTACTACGACCAAGGAACTTCTCGTGCTCAAGTTCACCTGCGTAAAATCCTAGATGCTCCTGGCGTCAATGCTTATACCCTTCCAGGCAATGAGTTCCTGTTGGGCAAAGCCAAGGAAGCTTTTGACAATGATGGTAATATTACCAACGAAGGAACTGTGAATTTCCTTGAAACATGCTTAGATAACTTTATCAAATATGTAGAGGTCGTTTCAAAATTGAAAAAACCAAAACCAATTGAACCTGAAGACTTAGACTGCGGAAAACCAATCGCTACGACAATTACAGAAGTTGATCCAGATGATCCAGAATGGGTAGAAAAGGTCGCAGCAATCACTGGCGCTGTTTCAGGAGATACTTATGTCAAACTTGACCATGGTATCTTGACCGTTAATCAAATTGATATGTTCTTAAAAGCTATGCCGTTTGAATTGACATACGCTGACGATAACAACCAATTCCTCTACTACAACAACGCCCATCAAGACCCAGACACAATGTTTGCTAAACGTGTGCCGCCTCAATCAGGTAGCCGTATGTCAACCGTTCACGGCTCTCTTCCACCAGCTCGGATGAAGAATGTAGAGTGGGTTATCGGAACACTTCGCAACGGAAATCAAGAATACGTACGTACAATCGTCCCAGGTTCACCTGCAGGCGTTATCAATACCCACAACTACCAAGCTATGTACTATCCTGACGGATCATACGCAGGTATCAATGAAATAGTCTTTAATTTCCAACCATGGCTTGACTGGTACTTAAAAGAAACTGGTCAACGTTTGGTTGGAGGCAGCGGACCATTTGCTCCTGCAGGAGGTCATGGAGACGCAGATGCTACTTCTGGTGCTTCTGATGCTGGAGGCGATGGAGGTCATGGAGACGGAGGAGCTGATGCAACATCAGGTGCTAGCGCTTAATTATCTTACAAACTAAAAAGAATGGATTATAAGTCCATTCTTTTTTGCTTTATTTCATTTCTTTGAAAGCTGCTTCTGCATCAGTATTACTGATAGCCCCAAACTGGATTTTCCCGATTTTCCCTTGACTGTCAATGAGGATTTCAGTCGGGATACTTCGGATCTGATAGGCTTGGAAAATTTCTCCTGAAGTGTCAAATAGAACTGGTACATCTTTATAACCTTGTTCTTGAAACCATTTTGGAAATTCCTCGGCAGGTTTCTCTCCTTGGAGACCTGGTGCTACAACTGTCAAGATTTCAAAATCACGATCTGTTTTACCAGCCAATTCTACCAATTCTGGCATACTCTTCTTACAAGGCCCACACCAAGAAGCCCAGAATTTTAGATAAACCTTCTTGCCTTTATAGTCAGAAAGCTTGACTGTTTTTCCATCCATAGATTGCAGAGTAAAGTCAGGCGCCTCTTGACCAACAACTGCTTGGGCGACTGTACTTGTCTGAGTGGTCTCACTAGACGAGCTGCTGGCTGTGAGCATAGTCATAGGCTTATCCTCCTGCTCCGAGCAGGCTGCCAAAAAGGCTACAGCTGACACAGTTGCTAATAAAGTAACGATTTTTTTCATATTTATTTCTCCTTTTATCCAAAAAGTCCCGACAGGGCGTTGAGCTGTCCTAGCATCAGCAGAATTCCCATCAGAATAATAAGGGCTCCGCCGATTTTCTTCATCAGGCCCATATAAGGCTTGATTTTATTAAAATACTGCATAACAAAGCTAGACGCCAAAGCTAAGATTAGGAAAGGTAGGGCCATTCCTAAGGTGTAAATCAAGGTCAAAATTGCTCCCTGAAATGCACCATTCCCACCTGAAGCTGCTAAGGCTAAAACTGAGCTGAGGATTGGTCCAATGCAAGGAGTCCAACCAAAGCTAAAGGTAATCCCTAGTAAGAAAGCAGACCAAAAATGATGTTTCTGACCGTTCTTTTTGAAAGTCAAACTCTTTTGAATCTGTAACTGGCGAATATTAATAAGCTCCATTTGATGCAGACCCAGCAGAATGATGAGGCCACCCATCACATAACGAAAGGTCGGACTGTAAATAATCGTTCCTAAAAATCCGGCTCCAAAGCCTAGCAAAAAGAAGACTGTTGAGATACCCGCAATGAAAAAGAGTGTCCTAACCATACCTTGCCAAGCAAGCTCCCGGCCGAATACTTTCAGGGTCTTGACCTCCTTGTCATCCAGCAAAATACCAATATAAACCGGCAATAATGGGAAAATACAAGGGGAAAAGAAGGATAAAATACCTGCTAAAAAAACTGAAACAAAAAATAAAGGCGACTCCATTTACTCTCCTCTAACTACTTACCTAGAATATACATTCACTTATCATTATAAATGAATCTTATGGATTTTTCACAAATCCGCTACGGTAATTTTCTGGTAAACATAATGTGACTAGGAAAATAGAAAAATTCGCTTGATGAAAAGCAAAACCAGTACATTTTTTCAAACAGTAAAAAGCCGGAGAAAATTCTGCCGGCTTGAATATTTTAAAACTTAATAGATTTAATCATCTGTAACTAGCGGTAAATAAAGACTAATCCGAGTGAATTTATCTGGTTCGGACTGGATTTCCATATGGTAGTCGTCTCCGAACTGCAATCTTAAGCGTTGATCAACATTTTTCAGACCGACACCACCTAAGCGAGGGAGAGTCGCATCCATAGAGGTGTTGACATCAAAGCCTCGGCCATTATCATAGATAGACAGTATCAGATGCCCCTCTTCCGCTGCCACAGTAACACGAATCATGCCTTGTCGGTCAATTTCCTTGATGCCATGGTAGATGGCATTTTCAACCAAAGGCTGTAGTACCAGCTTGGGCAGTTTATAATCAGCTATAGATTCATCCTCTTCAATCTCATATTGGAGCTTGTCACCATAGCGCTGCTTCTGGATAAAGAGATACTGACGAACGTGGTCAATCTCATCTCTAAGAGAAATTTGTTCATGCCCTTGATTAAGCGCCAAACGGAAATACTGAGCGAGTGATTTTGTTACCTCAACAACACGCTTGCTGTCATTAAACTCAGCCATCCAGACAATCGTATCTAAGGTATTATAAAGGAAATGGGGGTTGATTTGAGCTGAGAGAGCTCGGAGCTCATAGCGTCGGACATTTTGTTCTTCAGTCTTGACAGCTTCCATCAGTTGTTCAATTTGGTCCAGCATTTTATTGAACTGCTGAGCCAAGTCAACCAACTCTGGAGAACCTTTAGCTTCCGCTCGCAGATTTGAGTCACCTGCCCCAATCTTCAGAATGACAGCCTGCAGATTCTGAAGAGGCTTAATCCACAAACGCAGAACAAACCAAATACCAGTCAAGCACAGCAGGAGTGCTAAAACGCCCATTCCCACAAATGAATAAAGCATCTGTGACTGAAGCATCTGTAATTGCTCTAATGAGGCAACGCCAATTAAAGTCCAGTCGCTGTCCGCGATATCAATCTGGTAGACAAACGCCTGCTTCTGGTCTGCGTAACCATCCTTGACCGAGATATAGGGTTGCATAGCTTTCATTTCCTGACTGGAGGAATAAACACTTTTCTTGGGATGATAGACAAATTCATGCTGGCTATTAACAATAAAGCTAAAGCCTTTCTTCCCTAGCTGAAGCCGATCCAGATAGGCTTTGAGACTCTTATAGCCGATATCCAAACGTAAAACACCGAGATTCTGCCCTGCATTATCCACCACTTCCTGAGTGACAGAAACAACCCACTTCTCCTTCTCTGATGATAGAGATTCCTTGCGAGCAGGGGTCAAGACAGGCATGGCTCTAGTATGGACAGCTTCCTGATACCATTTTTCATTCATCATATCAGAGGAAGTCTGCATACTGATTTGAGAATCTGTCGAGACCACGCGCCCGTCCTTGGTAACCAAAACTGCCGACACCAAATCCGGATCTGTCTCAATGATGGTTTTCATCAAAGACTGAACAGACGTTTCGCTACTTTCTTGATTCTGTGCAAACTTCCGAATCGTTTCTTCCTTACTCAGTGTAGAGGTGGTTTGCTTTAATTTTTGCAAATAGGAAGCAATAAACTGACTGCTTTGCTCCATGCTATTACGTGTTGTACTTTCTGTCAGCTGCCGAATAGTCCCCGAGCTAGTCTGATAGTAAAGACTCCCAACAAATCCCAAGAGGAAAAGAACCAGCAGAAAAATATAGACAATCAACTGGATAAGAAGCGGATATCGTTTCATTTCTCCTCTCCTTTTTTAAACTGCCGAGGTGTCAGCCCGACCACCTGCTTGAAGCGCTGAGAAAAATAGTTCATATCTTCAAAACCTACCTGCTCTGCTATTTCATAAATCTTCAAATCTGTAGTTAAGAGTAAGAGTTTGGCTTTTTTCATCCGCTCTTGTATCAAATAATCCTGAAAGGGCAAGCCTAATTCTTTTTTGATAAGAACGCTAAGATAGGACGGACTAAACCCCAATTGGAAAGCCAAACTTTTCAGACTTAATTCTGAATCTGCTAGACGCGCGTGAATAGCCTCTTCCAACTCAGAGTGCTGTCCCTGATCAACCAAATTTTGAATCTGGGCTTTTTTTCGTTCCTTATCGAGTTTAGTCTGCAGCTTGGCCAACATCTCCTCAACATCATCCTTGGAAAACGGCTTGAGCAGATAGTCATCTGCACCTAGCTTAATGGCCGTCCGAGCATAGTCAAAATCATCATAGCCCGTCAGAAAAACGATATGGCACTTAGGAGCCTGCTCTCTGACTAGCTTGGCCAGTTCGAGACCGTTCATCTGTGGCATATTGATATCGGTCAGCAGGATGTCAGCAGGATTTTTCTGAAATTTCTGCCAAGCTTCTATTCCATTTTCAGCTTGGGCAATGACTTGCATACCAAACTGTTTATAGTCTACCAAGGACGCAATCCCTTGTCTCACCAAATACTCATCCTCTACAATCATAATTGAATACACAAGATTCAACTCCTTATTTATACTGGATTTATTATAGCAAATTTTCAATCAAAATGCTCTTAAACATAATCCAAAAGATAACCGTAGCCCTTCTCCTCCATCTCAGCTTTTGGAATGAACTTGATTGACAGACTATTGATACAATAGCGCAAGCCGCCCTTGTCCTTAGGACCATCAGTGAAAACATGACCCAGATGTGAATTTCCAACCCGACTACGAACTTCCGTTCGAGTCATATTGAAACTCTTGTCTTCCTTGTAAGTCGCAACATCAGGACTGATTGGACGGGTGAAGCTGGGCCAACCGCAGCCTGAGTCAAACTTATCCTTTGATGAAAAGAGAGGCTCTCCCGTCACCACATCCACATAGATACCAGCATCGAACTTATCCCAATAGCGGTTAGAAAAAGCCCGCTCTGTGTCATTCTTTTGTGTAACTGCGTATTCTTCTGGCGAAAGCTTAGCCTTAATCTCTTCATCGCTAGGCTTAGGATAGCGACTAGCTTCGATAACTGGGTAAGCAGCTTGATTGACATCAATATGGCAATATCCATTAGGATTCTTTTTTAGGTAATCCTGATGATAATCTTCTGCCTTGATAAAGTTTTTCAGAGCTTCTTTTTCGACAGCTAAAGGCTTATCATATTTCTTAGCAATCTCATCAAAGACCTGATTAATAGTATCAAGATCAGCTTCGTCCTTATAATAAACCCCCGTTCGATACTGGGTACCCTGATCATTTCCCTGCTTGTTTTTAGAAGTTGGATCAATGATGCGGAAATAGTGAAGCAGAATTTCTTTTAGCGAAATTTTCTTGGCATTGTAAGTGATGTGAACCGTCTCAGCATGGCCAGTTTGGGAGACCAATTCATACTTGGTCGTGTCGCCATTACCATTTGCATAACCTGATACTGCATCAAGTACACCTGGCACGCGAGAAAAGTATTCTTCTACTCCCCAGAAACAGCCGCCAGCCAGATAAATCTCCCGCTTATCTTCTTCCTTGACGTCTTCTTGCTTTTGTTGGGATACAGCCTCTGTCTTGCTCATAGAGGCTTTCTTGATCTGCTCAGGAGATGATTGCTTACCATTCCCCGCAATCACATAGACCAGTCCAAAGCAGACAAGCAAGCCAAGCATAACCAGAAGAATTTTCCATTTTCCTTCCATGTTTATTGCTCCTTTCTACTTGATTTCCTTTAGTGTTTTCTCAATATCTTCCTTGCTCATGTAGCCAATATGTGTCTTGGCAAGAGAACCATCGCTACCTACGAAAAGAGCAGATGGATAAGAGCGAATACCGTATTCTTTCAGCAATTCTCCCTTGGTGTCCATGAGAACTGGGAAGTCTTTGTAATCCAAAGACTTATACCATTCCTTGAAATCATCGGCAGACTTTTCTCCGTTAAAAGTTGGAGACACAACCGTCAGGACAACATAATCTTTTCCTGACTGCTCCTTAGCCAAATCATTGGTATCTCCAAGTGTGGATAGACAGATAGAGCACCAAGAAGCCCAAAACTTCAAATAGACTTTCTTGCCTTTGAAATCAGACAGCTTGTAGGTTTTGCCATCCACTCCTTGCAAAGCGAAGTCCTTGGCCATCTTGGTAGATTGCTCAGAATCAGTCTTGGCCGTCATAGAACTGTTATCATTTTTAGAAGTTTCCGAGTTCATTTGCTGATTCGAGCAAGCTCCCAGTAAGCCTGCACAAAGTAGACTGACAGTCAATATTGATAACTTCTTCATCGTTTTCTTTCCTTTCAAAATAAGGAGAAAGCCGACAAAACTGACGACTTTCTTTCCTATGGTGGAATTCTTATTTGTCAGATGACATTTCGGATGAATCTTTCATTTCATCCTTCATGCTTGAATCACTTGATTTCATATCATCTTTCATGTCAGACTTACTGTCGGACATGAAAGAAGAGTCCTTCATATCATCCTTTTTCATTTTATCATCAGACATGCTAGAGTCTTTCATATCTTCTTTCTTCATGTCATCTTTTTTCATATCATCCTTCTTCATCATACTGCTGTCATCCATCTTCTTCATATCAGAATCTGATTTTTGATTAGAGCAGGCAGCTAGGACAAAGATACTAAGTGCAGCGATTGTAAGTGTAGTGATTTTTTTCATGATGTGACTCCTTTAATTATATAATATTTATCCAAATAACGATGCTAGGATATTGAGATTTCCAAGCATTAGCAAAATTCCCATGAGAATGATGAGTGCACCGCCGATTTTCTTAAGCGTTCCCATATAAGGTTTGAGTTTCGCAAAGCGCTGTAATACCCAGCTGGAAGCCAAAGCCATGGCTAGGAAAGGCAAGGCTAAGCCCAGTGTATATACTAGCATGAGAAGCCCACCCTGCAGAGCACCATTGCCACCTGAAGCCGCAATAGCTAAGACAGAACTCAGAACAGGTCCCACACAGGGCGTCCAACCAAAGCTAAAGGTAATCCCCAAGAGAAAAGCGTTAAGAAAATCACTCCGATTCCCATCCTTCTTAAACTGCATACTTTTCTGCTTTTGCAGCTGCTGGATATTGATGATCCCCATCTGATGGATTCCCAGTAGAATAACAATCCCGCCCAGAACATAGCGAAACCAAGGGGCATAGAGGACTTGCCCTAGAGCGCCAGCTCCGTAGCCTAAAACCAAGAATACAGTTGATAAGCCAACTATAAAACAGAGCGTCTTAGCTAGACCATACCAGGAAATGTCTCTTCCCATAAACCGAATCGTTTTCGGCTGATCCGAATCCAGCAGAATCCCCACATAGACTGGCATAAGCGGTAAAATACAGGGCGAGAAAAAAGATAGAATACCCGCCAGAAAAACAGAAATAAAGAACAAAAAACTTGTTGCCATTTCAAAAACCTCTCTATCAATTTCTGACTCTAGTATAAAATAAAAATCTCCCTAAAAATAGGGAGATAGATTTGAAAAAACTTGAATTTGATGTTATATTGCTTGAGATTTCTGGATTGGGCAAAAACATCCACCACATTGTGGCGGATGTTATCTATTAGCTCTCCATCTCAAAACGCTCACTCTTCTGCTTGTTGGGCAAAAAGAGAGAAAGTAGGATTCCAACTAGAGCTGGCACCAACCAAGGCAATGAAGCCTGAGCAAATGGAAGGGCATTTACAATATCACTTACCTTTGTAATATGGAACTGCTGCCCAAGAATGCCCGCAAAGGAAATCAGAGTCACTGCTGCTACCGTCAATTGCATACCGATTTTGGACAGTGGCAAGAATTTATTGACAATGACAATCAGTACGATAACAATGGTAATTGGATAGAGAATTTGCAAGACTGGAACAGAATATTGGATAATGGCATTGAGGCCAAGATTGGCAATCGCAAATCCAATCAAAGTAAAGACCGTTGCGTAAACTTTATAAGATACCTTAGGGAAAGTTTTATGGAAGAATTCCCCAGTCGATACAATAAGTCCTGCAGTTGTTGTAAAACAAGTCACAGTAACCATAGCTGCAAGGAAAATCTGTGCTGTAGGCCCAAAGATAGCCTGTGTCGCCTGCGATAGGACATAAACACCTGGATTGCCTTTGGCAATAATCTCAGCTGGAACTGGAAAATGATTGCCCAGAAAAGCCAAACCAATATACATGGCGCTAAAGCCCAACGCTACCATCAAACCAACAATCCAGATGGTTGAAACATATTCCTTTTTATTCTTGAAACCTAGCTGGTTAAGAGTTGTTACTGCGATTACGCTGAAGGCCACGGAAGCTAAGGCATCCAAAGTATTATAACCTTCCAAGAACCCTTGCCCAAAAGCTGACGCAGAATAAGCTTGCGAAGTCTGCTGAGGTGTCGTTGTTCCGTATTTCAAAGCTCCTAGAATAACTAAGATAATAATCAAAAATGCAAAGACAGGCGTCAGAATACGTCCAATCCGATCCAAAATCTTAGATGGATTCAAAGAAATCAGATAAGCAGCTGCAAAGTAAAATGTCGTGAAAACAATCAATCCTATACCGGTCATATTTTTAGACAGCATAGGAGCGATACCAACTTCATAGGCCACCGTCGCAGTCCGCGGAATAGCAAAAAAGGGCCCGATTGACAGATACAAGGCTACAAGATAGACAATAGCGAACCAAGGCGCAATCTTCTGAGAAATCTCGTGGATATAGCCCTTAGGATTGAGAGTTCCGATAATCAAAGTCAGCACAGCAAGCCCAACTCCAGACAGGACAAATCCTGCAATAGCTGGCCAAAAATGCTGGCCAGATAATGTTCCAAGTGAAGGCGGGAAAATCAAATTCCCAGCACCGAAAAATATTCCAAATAAGAGCAAGCCTGTTAAGCCACCTTTTTTAATCACGGGAATCTCCTTTAATTTTTTTCATGCTTTATCAGTATATACGGAAATAGCCTGATACGCAAGATTTTTGAATTTTTCAGAATATTGATTCAAATCAAAAGAGTATATATGATTTAAATCGAATTATTTATCCGGAATTTTGCGTAAAATCCTCACTTATCCACAGATTTAAGGCTTGTTTTAAAGTAAGATAAATAAATTTGTTTTAAATCGTATAATTTACCAACCTCTCTTTATTTTTTTTGATGGTTCACTTTCTTTAAACAGATATACTCAACTATTGCTGAATGCGAGAAAAATACAATATTGTCCTTCCTGATCCAAAACAAAATAAAAGAGATTTTTCATAGTAAAAAGGTTGAGACATCCTATCTCAACCTTTTAAAAATGGCTATAAATCATTTAGCACTCTTTACACATCGCTAAATCTTCTGTGCTTAATTTCGAATTCAAAAAAGTTCTTCTCTTGCAGCATATGGAAAATATCTCGATAAGCCTCCTCATCAAAATGATGTCCCAAATACAAGATTTCAAAGCTTAAGCCTTCATATTCCAGAAAAGCATTGGTCGTTCGAAAGCCGTTACACTTATAGAAGTCCATACGTGCTTGACGTTGCTCTAAATTATCACATTCTTCATCGACACGTTCTACCTCTAGAACCATAGTTTTTTGATAAAACTCTGTCAGTTTATGAATAATCTCTCCCCCATAGCCATGGCTGCGAAGGTGCGGCATAATCGCAAAGAAGCTAACGTAGAACATTTTGTCGTTATAAACTGCAAAAGCAAAACCAACAAATTCTTCCTCATTGTAGAAGGCAAAGAAATGAGACCGCTTATCGTTTGTATAACGAAGAAATTCACTAATAGGAACTCTCTCTTCTTCAGGAAAAGCCTCGCAGTTTAAGACCTCAACCTTATCCAAATCAGGAAATTCTGCTGTAATAATTTGACTCGTTAAAGACATTGCTACCTCACTTTGCTTAATATTCTAGCAGTTGTCAAAAAAATTAGCAAGCATTATCAAGCTTCTTCCGCCTTTTTAGAAAATTGGCTCTGATAGAGGTCATAATAAAATCCTTTATCAGCCAAGAGGCTCTCATGATTGCCTTGCTCGATAATCTGACCCTCCTTGAGCACCAAAATCTTATCTGCTTCCTGAATGGTCGACAGTCGGTGAGCAATGACAAAACTAGTCCTGCCCTGCATGAGTGTTTTCATAGCCTTCTGAATCAAGAGCTCCAGCCGTGTATCGACAGATGAGGTCGCTTCATCCAAAATCAGAATCTTAGGATTGGCCAAAAGAGCTCTCGCAATCGTAAGCAACTGCTTCTGACCTAGCGAAATATTGCTGGATTCTTGGTTCATTTCCATGTTGTAGCCGCCTGGCAAGGTTCGGATAAAGTGGTCCACATTAGCCGCCTTGGCCGCCTCTACAATTTCTTCATCAGTGGCTTGCAGATTGCCAAAGCGAAGATTTTCCTTGATAGTCCCCTCATAAAGCCAGGCATCCTGCAGCACCATACCGAACTGTTTACGGTAATCCTGACGGGACAGATGTCGTATGTCATGCCCATCCACTGTAATCGCGCCTTTGGTCACATCGTAGAAACGCATGAGCAAATTAATCAGCGTGGTCTTACCAGCACCAGTCGGACCTACAATAGCCACCATTTCTCCAGGTTTGACTTCCAGATTGAAATTCCGAATGAGCGGCTTGTCGGCTACATACTGGAAGTCTACATCCTTGAAGCTAACCTGACCTGTTAGATCTTGCTCCAGCTTTTCTGTCCTATCATTTACTTCGTCTGCTTCGTCCAGCACTTGGAAAATCCGGTCCAAAGAAGACTTGGCACTCTGCAGCTGACCTGCTAACTGAGTCAGGTTTTGAATGGGCTGGTTAATCTGCCAGACGTACTGAACAAAAGCTTGCATATTTCCGACTGTCAATCGCCCGGCAATAACCTGAAGGCCGCCCAGCAGAGCCAGCAAGAGGTAGGTCAGATCTGAAATGACATTCAAAACAGGCATCATCAAACCAGAAATAAAGCTGGCCTTAAAACCTACTTTCTGCAGGTTTTGCGTAATTTGACGAAAATCCTCCTGGGAGCTTTCTTCTCTGACATAGAGCTTCAAAATATTAAAGCCTGTCAAATTCTCCTGAACAAAGCCATTCATAGCTCCCAGTGCATCTGCCTGCTGTTTAAAGTAAGGCTCTGATTTCTTCACGATAAAGCGAGCACTGAGGTAGGTAATCGGAATCGAAATTACCACAATTATACCTAACTGCAGATTGAGTACCAATACCATTACGATGACCAAGATTAGAGTAAAGACTGCGTTGATAACCTGCAGAAAGGACTGCTGCAAGGCATTGGAAACAGCTTCGACATCGCTGGTAAAACGCCCCAGCAAATCACCAAACTGGTGCTTATCAAAGTAAGAAACGGGGATGCGATTAATCTTATGACTTAGTTCATCACGCAAGTCACGAATGGTAGCCTGCACTGCATTGGTCATAAAGTAATTAGAATAGTAAGAACCGATTTCATAAAAAATCGCCCGCACAAAATACAAGACCATGACCCAGCCAACATAGGACACATTAATCTGGGCGCCAGCTACTCCCTTTGCCATATCCAGCAAATTATTTGTCAACTCTGTAATAGCTAGACCTAAGACAAAGGGCTCGACGACACTCATAACGACGCTGAGGATTTTGAGGAAGATCGCAAAGGCGACTGCAAACTTATAAACTTTTAGGTAGCTCCACAGGCGAGCAAAAGTAGATGTGTTTTTCATATCAGTCTCCTTTCTATTCCTCTGTCAAAGCTTGATTTTTCAGCTGCGAATCCGCAATTTCACGATATATATCGTTGGTTTCCATCAGCTCTTCGTGCTTCCCGCGTCCGACGATTTCGCCCTGATCCAGAACAATAATCTGGTCAGCGTCCATGATGGTTCCCACCCGTTGAGCTACAATCAGCACTGTTGCTTGACCTGTCACTTCTTTGAGACGACGACGAAGCACCGCATCTGTCTTATAATCCAAAGCAGAAAAAGAGTCATCAAAGATATAAATATCCGGCTTTTTAACCACTGCACGGGCGATAGAGAGCCGCTGCTTCTGCCCTCCGGATAAATTGCTTCCTCCCTCTGCCAGATGAGTCTCAAAACGCTCTTCCCGACTCTCGATGAAGTCCTTGGCTTGAGCAACCTCAGCTGCCTGACTAAGTTCTTCCTGACTAGCCTCTTCCTTTCCGTAGCGTAGGTTCGCTGCGATGGTTCCGGTAAATAGCAGAGCTTTCTGCGGAATAAAGCCAATCTTCTGACGTAGAGCCTTCAGATTGTACTCTCGGACATCCACACCATCCACTAAAATCTTGCCCAGAGTCACATCATAAAAGCGCGGAATCAACTGTACAAGTGTAGACTTACCAGAACCAGTTGAGCCGATAAAGGCAATAGTCTCACCTGGCTTGGCTTTGAAGGAAATATTATGCAGTACAGGACTCTCCGTCTCACCCGGATAAGCAAAGGTTACATTGTCGAACTCCAGATAACCCTGTATATTTGTCTTAGTTATACCATCTTCATTAAGATTGATTGAGATGGGCATGTCCATGACTTCCTTGAGCCGCTGGCTCGATACCGCAGTCCGCGGATACATAGTAAAGAGATTAGCCAAGAAGAGGAAGGACAGCAGGGCGTGAAAGCTATATTCGATAAAGGCAACGAGATTTCCGATTTCAAGACTGCCGTCCCGCAAGGGGTCTAGGGCAAACCAGACAATGGCCACAATCATTGCAATAATAATCTGCACAAAGAGCGGCTCAGTCAGACCAGTCAGCTTAAAGAGCTTATTGGAGTTTTGCGCATAGACTTCATTTTCATCAGCAAAACGTTTCTCTTGAAATTCTTCTCTTGCAAAAGCCCGAATAACGCGTAGACCAGTCAGATTTTCCCTTACATACTGATTAATCTTATCAAGGGTCTTCTGCTGCTTCTCAGACAAGGGCTTGGTTTTAACTGCTACATAAATGACCACGACAGCCAAGAAAGGCACTGAAACAGCTACAATCCAGGCCAGAGACGGACTGGTCAGAAAAATCATGAGAATACTGGACAGCATCATCATGGGAGTGATGACACCCATTTTCAGGGTTTGCTCCGCAAACTGCATGAGTACAAAAGCATCAGAAGTCAAGCGCGTGACTAAAGAGGATACACCGATTTGCTCATACTCATGATGAGAATACTCTTGCAGCTTAGCATAGAGATCATTGCGCATGTCCTGCACCATGGTCGTCGTTAGCTTCCCAGCCGCATAAGCCAGAACGATTCGCCCCAGCACTCCTAAGATAATAACGCCAAACATGACCCAAGCCCAGAAAAAGAGACGGTCTGTCTGCTTAGGATTGATTCCCTCATCAATCATCCGAGCCAGCACAGTTGGCAGACCTAGATTGACGATTACAAAAAAGATTGCCGCAACAAAGTCCAAGACTAGCCACTTAGGATATCTCTTCAGATAAGACCAAATGTATAACATAATTCCTCCTTCGCCATCTATTCAAAAATAACTCTCTCTAAAGCACCCAAGTGCTTTCTAAACACAGAAAAGAGCGCGCAAATGCACGCTTTAATACAAATATTATAACAAAAATATGAAGTAGGGTAAAGGTCATTTCAGACTTTTTTCTGCTTATCATCAGCCTCATAAATGACTGTCAGCAGCAAACTGCCTGAAAGCAGACCAACTACAGTTTTAATTGCTTGACTTATGTAGAAAAACAAACCTAGCTTTCACTAGGTTTGTAATTTCTTATCTGCAAGCAGATTTGAGTCTAAGAGTAATTCAAACTCTTACCCAGCACCAATTTGTCAGACTTACCACTTTACCGACCATTTGACAGCTCAAATCCATCACTTCTGGTTTTCAAAGATTGATTTTCTGAAATCATTGGTCTGATCGAGGTAGGCTTTGAAGACTGCTTTTTTCAGCTTATGTACAGCGCTGTCATGTTCTGGTTTATAGCCGCTCCAAGAATACCAATTATCATTGGCATCTTTGAGAACGGCTTCATCCATCAAGCTTTGCAACTCTTCTACAGAACTTATAGTCTTAGTAGCATAACTTGTCCATGGTTGTCTTGTATCATCAAATGTGACCTTGTTCAGGCTGTCGGACTTGTTTTTACGCTCTTCATACATGGCCTTCTTAAACTCAGCCCAATTATTAAACTGACCATTGAAGACCTTGCGTAAAACCAAGTCATCTGTTACCAGACCTCTGGTCTTACCATAGATACTGATCGTTTTTCCATTTTGCTTAGCATCATCTTCATACTGGTTAGAGATATAAGGAACCATACCATCTTTGAAGCCTTTGGCTGCCAAAAGCTCATAAGCCATACGCCGTCCTATAAGATCTCCAGGCGTTCCTTTTTCGCTGCTTAATGCCGAATAAATCGGAGAGAAGAGTTTAATCGTATGGTAGCCATTTCTTTCAACGTCACCATTTTTGTACTCACGCGCTGAAAGAATATCATTTTCAATGAGACTGTCGAATGAATTTAATTTTTGCGCATCCGCCATTGTAATATTTTTTATCACATTCGTTGCGTAAACATCATTTCCATCAGCATCTCGTACATATTTATTCTCAATCTTTCTCAGAGCGTTCACTTTCTGCACATCGGACAGACGGTTCACGATTGACATCCCTTCTAGGTACTCCAACATATAAATGACATCAAACATGTTGTGAACATAGTTTTTCAAATCATCCGCATCTCTGAATCGTTTAGTTGGGTCTAGGACCTGTAAACGAGATTTTTCAGCCGCATCATTCTTGTCATATTTGAGAATTGAGTTGACCGTGATTGTCGCATCATCTGGATGGTCCGGTGCTTGCAACAAGCCCTTGGCGAAGAATTCTGGACCAAGACCACTTCTTCTTCCATATCCACCCAAATAGATCTCATTATCAGAATCATGCGTCATTTCATGGGTATAGGTAATAGCTCCGTCCTTGTCCAGCATCCGATAGCCCATGTAGTAAACCCCGTCTCCAGTAGCGTAAGCTCCGTGCTTATTGTGTACGACCTTATTTCCAACAGGTCCGAAGAAATACTTCATAGCTGGATTAGAACTGTCAAATTGCGCCTCCGCTGTAGCTTTGCCGACAGTAGTGTCATCACCGAACTTATAGGCATCATAGACCAAGATATTTCGATAGAGCTTTTCACGCCCCTGCTCGTCTAATATTCTATACCAATAATCATAATGATCGCGCTGACGTTTTGCAGTTTCCTGAGCATTTTCCTCAACAAACTTATTGAGTTCTGCCCCTGCTCTATGCTCATTATTTCTATATCTGTCATAGGCACCAAAACCAAGACTGGATATGGTCGATATGACAAAGACCGACCTTTCAGGCATTGTCAGCAATGGTAAAACCATATTTCGGTATTTCCAAGTGTCGCTGGTAATTCTATCATATACTCCGATAGAATACTTGCTGCCAACTTGCTCTTGTTTGACCCTCACCTCATCAATAGCTGATTTTTCTTGAACGATATAAGCCTTGGTTTGCTCTTTGAACCATTGATTATTTGTTTTGTTTGGTAAAAATACTTCTCGGTAATTGGCAAGTATGCTGAACAGATCTTTTGTTCCATTATTGTTTGCTAGACTGATGCTATAAGCATCTACGTTGTTCTTGGCCAGAAGATTGTTAAAGCCAGATTTACCTAATTCAATGATTGTGTCTAGCGGTGACACATTGCCCTTGCCAAAGAAATCCATGTGGTACATGACTAAGTCTTTGACATTCACGTCACCATAGTTAAAGTTGTACCAGCGCTCTAAATAGGTCAAACCTAGAAGCAAGGCTTCCTTGTTGCGTTTGATTTTATCAACGACGTAACCATTAATCGTTTGATTTTCGCTGGCAATGACTGCATCAGCAGACAACAGTTTTTCCAGTGTATTTGCTAGATTTTCCTTCGTTTTGACAAACTGCTCTTCTAAGTATAATTCCGTTAATGAAACTCCTGAAGAAATACCTAGGGTGTTTCTGATAGCGTCTGACTGATAATCGACCGCTCTCAAATCAGGCAAGACTTCATTAATGATTGAACTATGACTATGTAAGAATTGATTTGGCGTATAGATGAGACCTGTATCGCCCACACGGTATTCTGCTAACTTACTAAAGTCAGATTGGTAGGTGATATCTAGTGTTTCAGATGTATGATCCTTATAATGAATCAAGAGCTTATTAGCTGCTTCTTTATGTGAAGCAATATCTGTAATCACTTCATTATCTTTCATCATGACTGCAGATAGGACTTCTTTTTCGTGCAAAGCGCTATCTTCTTTTACCAGATTACCGTATTTGACAATGGTTGCCTTATCATAAAACGGCAGTAATTTTTCGATATTCTTATACGCTAAAGCTCGACTGGCTTGATAGTCTTTAACCTTAGAAAAATCACTTTCTATATTTCTGCTAGTCAGTAAGCTTTCGACTTTCGGTACAGCAAGAGAGTTAATTTCAGATTTCTTACTTGCTATTTGAGCAGCATCAATCAATGTTCCTCTCTCTTCGAGGGATTCCTTGGTGACAACCTCATCCTTTTCAAGAGTCACTTTGTAGACCCTGTTGTCCTTGTTGCTATATGAGTCAGTTATCCTCATTCCTCGATAGTGATACCCACTAATGGCATTTCCGTTCATAACATTGACATCACTAAGAACATTATGCAATCTTCCAGCGTGTCTCTCTTCGTTAGAGTCTCTATCCCATAAGTAGCCAGCTATACCAGCAACGCTTCCAAAGCGCTTCACATTATTAATGTTGCCCTCAGCATAACTATTGCTGATAAGCGCATCTTTCTCGACAAGACCTGCAAGGCCGCCGACAGTTTGGTTTGTGCTATCCGCATTGGATGAGATGGTAATTGTAGCTTTTGACTTATCAACTACTGCATTGATGCCAGTCAGTTGACCTACTAATCCTCCGATATTGTATGGAGACCTCGTTTCATCGGTGTTGACAATTCTTCCTTTGAAACTGCTATTGGTAATCTTAGAATTATCTGCCTTCCAGACCAAGCCACCAATACCACGTTCGCCAGCCAGAACACCGTCTACATGGACATTGTTAATCCTTGTTGCATTATTGGCTTCATTTGCAAGAGCCCCAATATCAGTTTTTCCTGAGATATTCACATCTTTAAGAGTCAGATTTTCTACAGTAGCAGCGCTCAATGTGTCAAATAAAGGCTTTTTCAAATTATAAATAGCGTAATTTTTCCCGTCTTTGCTGCCAAACAGCTTACCAGTAAATCTGCCCTTTATATAACTGCTAGCGCCATTTTCTAGTTCGACCTCATTGGCATTCAGACTAGCACCTAAATAATAGGTTCCATTGAGATCGTTATTTATAGCTTGAACCAGGTTACTAAAGGAAGTGAAGTTTGTGACTTCTCTCTCTGCCTTTTTGGCAAGGTAAAAAGTATAGTTGTCCTCGTACTTATTGTTGACGTCCTGTTTTAATTTTTCAGCACTTGCTGTAATTTTATAAACCGGCTGACCATCTTTTGTGCTATCAACTATTGAAGAAATCGGCAAGAAGACATCTTTAAACTTAGAAGATTTGACCTTCACGAAATAATTGTCTTGATTGCTCGGAATTGTATCCAGAGAAACGTGTTGTTTGTATTTTCCATCAGATAGACTATACAATTCCAGTTCAGATACATTTCTTAACTCGATATTCTTTTCAGGTTCTTGCTTCTGCTCTTTTGGCTCTTGAACTTTTTCAGCAGGATTTTCCGCTTCTGGCGCTGCTGGTTCGATGTTTCCAGTATACTCTTGCGGAGGCTCTACCTGCTCGGGTTCAACAATGGCTCCTGCTTGTGTGTCTGTATATTCTGGCAAGGAAGAAACTTGCTCAGGCTCAACGATGGCACCTGATTGAACACCAGTGTATTCAGGTAACGGGGTCACTTGTTCAGGTGATACTATCGCACCTGATTGAGTTCCCGTATACTCTGGCAATGGAGTCACTTGCGCAGGTTCGACTACCGCGCCTGCTTGAACCCCTGTATATTCTGGTAACGAAGCGACTTGTTCAGGTTCTACTATCGCACCGGCTTGTGTGTCTGTATATTCTGGCAAGGAAGAAACTTGTTCAGGCTCAACGATGGCACCTGATTGAACACCAGTGTATTCAGGCAACGGGGCGACTTGTTCAGGTGATACTACTGCACCTGCCTGAGTCCCCGTATACTCTGGCAACGGAGGCACTTGCGCAGGCTCGACTACCGCACCGGCTTGAACCCCTGTATATTCTGGTAATGAAGCGACTTGTTCAGGTTCGACTATCGCACCGGCTTGAGTTCCTGTGTATTCCGGTAACGATGTAACTTGCTCGGGTTCAACGATTGCTCCTGATTGGACGCCTATGTATTCGGGTAATGAAGGCACTTGCTCAGGAGCGACCAAGTTAGCACCCACTGGTTTTTCGCTAGGCGCTTCAAGCTTTTTAGTCCCTTTTTCCACTATATTAGGAGTCGCTTCCTCTATTTTAGTCGAAAGAACTTCTCTTGAAACTTCCGCGTTATCTACAGTAAAAATTCGAACGACTTCGATTTTATGGCCTGGTTTGCCTTCTTGTTTTACTCTTACAGTCCCCTCGGCTAAATCGGGATTCTCTTGTATTTGTTCTCCAAAGGCTATCTCAGTTTCAACGGTCTCTTCTTTGTATAATAGTTCAGGTTTAATTGCACGGCCAGACAAGACTTCATCTTGAGGCTCAATTGTATTGACGCCAAGAGTTTGATTTTTCAGCCCATTCTTATCAAAAGAAACAGAATAATCTAGCTTCTTATTTTGGTTTAAAACTTCTTTATCTTCATTAGCATTCTGCTGATGATCAAGAATCTTATTGTCTAATAATTTCTTAATCGATTCATCTTTTATATAGCCAACATAGGTATAGCCCGAAATTTCACCTGGTGACGGCAGACTTTCCCCAGCTGACACTTGATATTCCGCATTATACTGCAGTAATATCCCATTTTCCAGCGCATCGACGGATAGTATCAAACCTCCTCCGACACCAGCACCCACCAAAACGGTCAATAGGAACTTGCTTTTAACCTTTCCTTTTGACACAACAAAAACAACCAATCCTATCGTCGTTAACAGACCAGCCGTCATCATAGTATTGGAATTGTTATTATCGCCTGTATTCGGTAAGGTTTTTGCTCCAGTATTTGAGTTTAACCTGTAGACAAGATAGTAA
This sequence comes from Streptococcus sanguinis, assembly GCA_963549775.1. Classification (GTDB taxonomy): domain Bacteria; phylum Bacillota; class Bacilli; order Lactobacillales; family Streptococcaceae; genus Streptococcus; species Streptococcus sanguinis_Y. The sequence continues at coordinate 122,705 of CAUUZZ010000005.1, forward strand.
GTCTCCTCGTTTCCTTCTGACATTTTAGGAAATCCACTTACAATCAACTCCTTTTCTTGCGGAGTTATTTCAGTATCTGTCACGTATTTATAGTGTACGTTCAACTTTTCCTGTGCTTGAACAGAGTCAACCCCAACGATAGAAACAAAAAACAAACTAGAAATAGCAGCCGAAACAAGCCCGACAGCTAATTTCCTAAAAGCAAACCGAGTTTGCTTCTCCCCAAAAAACTTTTTCATTAAAATCCCTTTCAAATTATTCTAAAAAGAATAACAAATCCTTTAACCAGAGAATGAGCGCAACAACATCTATTGCATTCATCCATCTGAATCCCCCTAACAAAAATCTCCTAATCTACAATCTCATATAACTTTTATCTTATTCATAATATCTCCTAAATCGCAATAATCTGTCTAAATTATATCATACAATCCTATTATTTGTTAGCGTTTTAACATAAAAAGAAAAATTTTGGGATACAAAAAACCAAGTCTTTCGACTTGGTTGATTTCTATGAATAGAAACTCTATTATTTAAGAGTAACAGAAGCTCCAGCTTCTTCCAATTTAGCTTTAAGTTCTTCAGCTTCTGCTGCAGCAACGCCTTCTTTGATAACGTTTGGTGCACCATCAACAAGTTCTTTAGCTTCTTTAAGGCCAAGACCAGTGATTTCACGTACAACTTTGATAACGCCGACTTTCTTGTCGCCAGCAGCAGTCAATTCGATATCGAATGAATCTTTAGCAGCGGCAGCTTCACCAGCACCAGCAGCAGCTACAGCCACAGGAGCAGCTGCAGTTACACCAAATTCTTCTTCGATAGCTTTTACAA
>CAUUZZ010000006.1:0-122733 GCA_963549775.1 Streptococcus sanguinis
TCACATCTAACGTTGCTTACTCTAAACAAACTGGTAACTCACCAGTCCACAAAGGAGTGTACCTCAACGAAGATGGTAGCGTGAACTTGTCTAAACTGGAATTCTTCTCACCAGGTGCCAACCCATCTAACAAGGCAAAAGGTGGCTGGTTGCAAAACTTGAACTCACTTGCTAGCTTGGACTTCAGTTACGCAGCTGACGGTATCTCATTGACAACTCAAGTTTCACCTCGTGCGCTTGGTAAGACACACGACGAACAAGTAGACAACTTGGTTACTATCCTGGATGGCTACTTCGAAAACGGTGGTCAGCACGTTAACTTGAACGTTATGGACTTGAAGGATGTTTACGACAAGATTATGTCTGGCGAAGACGTTATCGTTCGTATCTCAGGTTACTGTGTAAACACTAAGTACTTGACTCCAGAGCAAAAGACTGAATTGACTCAACGTGTCTTCCACGAAGTACTCTCTATGGACGATGCTTTGAGCTAATAACGACTAAGGACTTACAAACCATTTGAAAGAAGATTGGAAATCTCCAATCTTCTTTTTTGTATTTCAGACTTCGTGTGACTGCCAACTTGATGATATTTTTCAGAGGCTTTATGGTATAATGGTTCTATTGCTATACTAGGAAAAGGACTGGGGAAATGACAGAGAAAGGTATCAGGGAAGAAGCCAAAGATTTCAATCTGGCGGTAGATGTCATCATGCTGGCTGGGACACTGCTGCTGCAGAGCGGATCCGAGACTTATCGAATAGAAGACACCATGATTCGTATCGCTCATTCGCAAGGGATCATCGACTGCAATGCCTTAGCAATGCCAGTGGCTATTTTCTTTTCGATTGAAAATACAAATGTCTCACGCATGAAGCGTAATCTCAAGACCAACTACAATATCGAGAAGGTCTGCGATGTCAATCAGGTCTCCCGTCAGTTGGTAACAGGAGAAATTAGCCTTCAAGAGGCTTTTGATGAGCTGAATCGCCTCAAAGTCAAGGAGCTGCCCTATAACAACAAGCAGCTGATTGCTGCCGCAACGCTCAGTGCTCCCTTCTTCTCCATCATGTTTGGCGGAAACTTCTACGATGCTTTGGGGGCTGCCATCGCTACCTTCTTTGGCTTTGCCTTCTCTTTGTATGTTGACAAGTATATCCGTATCCCTTTTGTGACAGCTTTTGCCGGAGCCTTTGTCTTTGGACTGCTGGCTCATATCTGGACGCGCTATTCCGGTTTTAACTCCACAGATGATTTGATTATTGCGGGCTCTGTCATGCCTTTTGTGCCCGGCATTGCTCTGACCAACTCTGTGCGTGACATTATGACCAACCATATCAACTCTGGGATGAGCAAGCTCTTTGAATCGCTCCTCATCACCCTTGCTCTCGGTGCAGGCACTTCTGTTGCCCTCCTTATTATGAAATAAGCCTATGACAATCTTGACATTCTTACTGCAAGCAGTTGCCAGCCTACTGGCTATCATTACTTTTTTAATCGTTCTAAATGTCCAGCGCAGTATGCTGATTCCCGGTGGAGTGCTGGGCATGGCTATTTGGCTACTCTATCTCCTGCTCAAAGGACCGACCAACGTCATCATAGCAACCTTTGTGGCTGCTATCATTGGTTCCTGCGTCAGCCAAATTCTCAGCATCATCTACAAAACGCCCGCTGTTGTTTTTATTTTGGCTATTCTAGCCCCCTTGGTCCCAGGCTATATTTCCTATCGGACGACTGCCTTCTTTGTCACTGGTGACTATAGCCAGGCCATGATTCACGCCACTCTGGTAGTCATTCTAGCCTTGGTCATCTCGATTGGCATGGCCAGTGGCACCGTCGTACTCAAGCTCTATCACTATTTAAAAAAGCGCCAAACCAAACTCACAGCAAATAAACAGTAGAGCCATCTGCTGTTTTTATTTTGGAAAATACATCTTAAGCCTGATTTAGCTGAGATTAGATGTTTTTTGTAAGAGTTTTATTCCTAAGTATGGTAAAATAGTTTTCGGAATATACTAGAATAAAAGGATTTAAAGAGGTCTTATAATGACAATCGGAATCGACAAAATCGGTTTTGCGACCAGTAATTATGTCTTAAAATTAAATGATTTAGCGGCAGCCCGTGGGACTGACCCAGACAAGCTTAGCAAGGGGCTCTTGCTCAAGGAACTAAGCATTGCTCCTCTGACTGAGGATATTGTTACCTTGGGAGCGGCGGCAGCAGAACCCATCCTGACAATAGAGGACAAAGAAAAGATTGATATGGTCATCGTGGCTACTGAGTCAGGGATCGACCAGAGCAAGGCGGCAGCCGTTTTTGTCCACGGCCTTTTGGGTATCCAGCCTTTTGCCCGCAGCTTTGAAATTAAGGAAGCCTGCTATGGAGCTACTGCTGCACTGGACTATGCCAAGCTCCATATCGAAAAACATCCAGACAGCAAAGTTTTGGTGTTAGCTAGCGACATTGCCAAATATGGCATTAACACACCTGGCGAACCAACGCAGGGAGCAGGAGCTATTTCTATGCTGATTAGCAGCAATCCTCGTATCCTTGCTTTCAATGATGATAATGTGGCCCAGACACGCGATGTCATGGATTTTTGGCGTCCAAATTACTCGACAACACCTTATGTCAACGGGCTCTATTCAACCCAGCAGTATTTGGATAGCTTAAAGACAACTTGGGCGGAGTACCAGAAACGCCACAAGCTTTCTCTCAAAGACTTTGCGGCCTATTGCTTCCACCTGCCTTATCCAAAACTGGCCCTTAAAGGCCTCAATAAAATCATGGATAAAAGCTTGCCTCAAGAGCAGCAAGATCAGCTTAGAAAGAACTTTGAAGCCTCTATTCTCTACAGCCAAAAAGTTGGAAATATCTATACAGGCTCCCTCTTCCTAGGTCTCCTGTCTCTTTTAGAAAATTCTGACAACCTCAAGGCTGGCGATCGGATTGCTCTCTTCGGCTATGGCAGCGGAGCTGTCTCTGAAATCTTTAGTGCCAATTTGGTAGAGGGCTATGAAAAGCATCTATCCAAGACACGCCTAGAGGAATTAGACCAGCGTCAGGCTCTTTCCATCCCAGATTACGAGCGCATCTTTTTTGAAGAAGCTGAGCTGGATGCGGAAGGTAATGCCAGCTTCTCTGGCTATGAGGAACAAAGCTTTGCTCTGGCGGAAATTACAGAGCACCAACGTAAGTACATCAAAGTTGAGAAATCATCATGAAAGTAAACTGGACTGGATTTTCTAAAAAAACTCCTGCTGAACGGCTGCAGATGCTGAAAGAAAAGGGACTTTTACAAGATGAACATTGGCAGCTGCTAAACAGTCAGCAGACTTTGCCTCTGGAAATAGCCAACCAGATGAGTGAAAATGTGCTGGCCACTCTGGCTCTGCCTTACTCTCTGGTGCCAGACTTTCTGGTGGATGGCAAAAGCTATCAAGTTCCATTTGTGACAGAAGAGCCATCTGTGGTAGCAGCGGCTAGCTTTGCGGCTAAGATTATCAAACGTTCAGGCGGATTTGAGACCGAGGTTCACAAACGCCAGATGATTGGGCAAATCGCGCTCTATCAAGTTGAAAAGGTCGACCAAGCCATTAAAGATGTTCTCAGGAAAAAGAAAGAGTTGCTGGAGCAGGCCAACCAAGCCTATCCATCGATTGTTGCTCGTGGTGGAGGTGCTAGAGATCTCTGGCTGGAGCCAAAGGATGACTTCCTCATTTTCTATCTATCTGTGGATACGCAGGAAGCCATGGGAGCCAATATGCTCAACACCATGCTGGAAGCTCTCACCCTTCCTCTGGAAGAGCTGACTGGCAGTAAGAGTCTGATGGCTATCCTGTCAAACTATGCAACAGATAGCCTAGTAACAGCCCGCTGTGTCATCGACTATCGCTTTCTCAGTCGGGATAAGGCCGAGGCGGAACTTCTTGCGGATAAAATGCAGCTGGCTAGCAAGCTAGCCCAGGTCGACCCTTACCGGGCAGCTACCCACAATAAAGGTATCTTTAATGGTATTGATGCTTTGGTGCTGGCTACTGGAAATGACTGGAGGGCTGTAGAAGCCGGTGCCCATGCCTATGCCAGCCGAGAAGGAAGCTACCGCGGCCTCTCTACTTGGACGGCAGACCCAGACAAACGCCAGCTTCATGGTCAGATGACCCTGCCCATGCCCATTGCAACTAAGGGAGGCTCCATCGGCCTCAATCCCGCAGTGGCAGCCAGCTTTGACTTACTAGGGCAGCCTCAGGCCAAGGACTTGGCTTCCCTCATCGTATCGGTCGGATTGGCACAAAATTTCGCTGCCCTCAAAGCCCTGGTCAGCACTGGCATCCAAGCCGGACACATGAAATTGCAAGCCAAATCTTTAGCATTACAAGCTGGAGCCCAAGGCGAAGAAATTGCTGCTGTAGCCAATCGCTTAACAGCCATGAAGACTTTCAACCTCGCTACTGCTCAGCAAATACTAACTGACTTACGAAAACAGGACAAGTAAAAAGGCCATTGATGGCCTTTTTTGTATGTCTTTATGCTATTTAATCTGTTCCTGAGCTTCTTTCAGTCGCCCATAGAGTAAATAGGGTACATTCTTTAATTCTTGCAAATTTCGGCAGGACAGGGCGCACATGATGAGGTACAGATCTGATTTCCAGCTTTCTACAATATCAATAACCTCTTCCACCGAGTGATTTTCCACCAAGTCCAGCATGGCGCGAGAGAGGCCAACCGCCTTAGCTCCTAAGACCAAGGCTTTGATCATATCCAAAGGATGGCGGACACCTCCACTAGCCAAGAGTTCGACCTCATCGCGCAATGGCTGAAGAGCCAACAGGCTCTGCAAAGTAGATTGTCCCCAATCATTGAGGTAGTCACGATTGCCACCCCGCTGATTTTCAATATAGGCAAAGCTAGTGCCACCCCGGCCGGAAATATCAAAAGTCTGAATCCCCAAGGAGCGCGCTTCTTCGACAGTAGAGCGATCCATGCCAAAGCCAACTTCTTTAAGAATTAGAGGAAAATCCAGCCGCTGACAATAATCAGTCAAGTGCTGGCGCCAAGAGCGAAATTCCCGCTCGCCCTCTGGCATCAGCAATTCCTGCATGAGATTGACATGGACCTGCAAAAAGAGGGGCTGCAAATCAGCTATCGCCTGCTGGGCGGCTTGATAAGGCTTGTCCAAGCCAATATTGGTAGCCAGCAATAAATTAGGCCGACCAGCCGCCACCCGATAGGAAGGATCAGAAGGATTCTTCAAGGCTGCACTGTAAGATCCAGTCACAAAAAGAAGGCCACAACTTTCAGCTACTTGAGCCAGTTTTTCATTGATCTGACCACCTTTTTGGCTACCGCCAGTCATGGCATTGATGTAAAAAGGAAACTCCCAGTCACGGCCAGCAAAGTGAGTAGATAGGTCTATCTCTGCCAAATCATACTTGGGCAGAGAACGGTGAACCAGTTCCATTTCATCAAAACTGTTGTAACCCGGACGCTGCTCTAAAGCGTATTTGATATGGTCATCCTTACGATTCTGGCTCATCATGGCCCATCCTTTCTCTGTATAATAGCTCAATGCCAGCTTCTTGCCAGGCTTGAATCAGTTGGTTGCTAGATGCGACATCAAAGCTGAGAGCAATCCCGCAGTCGCCACCACCGGCACCACTGCTCTTAGCCACACAGTTCAGTCCCTCTACCGCTTCTTTTAAGACTTTCAGCCTGTCTGTATAAATAGCTGGACTGAGTGTTTCTAAGAGCTGGCTAGCCTTTTCCAGACTAGACTGAATAGCGAACTTCTCTCCTGCTAATAAAGCTCTCTCCAAAGCATCAACCTGTGTCCTACTGCCTGTCAAAAAGGACTCTGAAATAGCTGACTTGACCTGATTGACTAAGTCCTTAGAGATAGCCGGCTGCTTGGTCCAGCCAACTAGAAAATCCATGGCTAAGCAAGGCTTAATACTGCGAATTTCAAAACCCCAATCCTCTGCTAGTAATTGCTGTAAATCAACTTTGTCCATACGCTTGCGGACCAGCTCTCTATCAAAAGATCGGTAGTAAATCAGGTCTTCATAAGCAATGCAGGCTAGATCTCCCATGGAACCATTGTCCCCGCGCTTGAGGAGAACGTAAGAAGCCAGCTTAAAGAGTAGCTCTGGCTCTAAGTCCAGCTCATAAAGGGCTGCCATGGCCTTGATGGTCAGAATAACAACACTACCGCTGGAGCCAATCCCGAACTTCTTGCCTTTTCTCTCCATCTTGCCACTAATCTTCAGAGAAAAAGGCTGAAGTTGGTAGCCTAAGGCTAGCAGATAAGTGTTCATAACCCCTACCGCCTCCTGAATCAAGGCATAATCAGGGTCTGGCTCTAGGTTAGCACTATGATTAAACATATCTGATGTCAAGCGATAGGCAGAGGCTGCCTGGATTTCCGCCGTCATATAGATAGGAATGGCCTTGATAATGGCCGGCTGACCGGTCGTCAGCACTGCATATTCACCCGCCAGATAGAGCTTGCCGCAGGTTTGGACTCTTGCACTAGTCTTCATCTGACAAGTCCTTTGTTTTGGAGACGATAAGCCGGTAGTCCTTCTCAAAAATAGCCACCAGATGGTCTAGGTCTTCCTCCAAGCAGAGCACCTTAACATTGGGCCCCGCGTCCATGGTAAAGTAGCAACGCTCGCCCTGCTCCCGCAGCTTTCTGACAGCATCCATAGCTTGGTAGGACTCCTCTGTCAGATAAGAAAACGGCGGATAAGCTTTCTCTGTCGTGGCATGCATCCGGAGAGCATTTTCTTCCGTCAGCTGACCAACCTTGGCAAAATTATTGTCTCGTAAATAGCCTAGCATAGCCTGATAATCCAAGGCAGACTGGGCAATCCAATCTGGGAAAATGGTGGAAGTTTTAGCACAGAGCTCCATGCCGTCGCGGCTGGAAATGGGCTTTTTCTCATCGTGCAGAACCAACATAATCATGGCTAGTTTCAAATCCGTCTTGACTGGATAAATGGCCCCACTGTCCTTATCCCAGGCCGCTAGCGGACCAAAGAAAGAGCGAGCAGAGGACCCTGAAGCAAACCTGGCTAGCTGAGCCAGCTCTTGCGTCTGATAGCCCGTCTGAAAATAAGCATTGCAGGCCTTGACTAAGGCAGACAGACCACTGGAGCTGGAAGACAGACCCGCTGCAGTCGGCATGTTGTTGCTGGTATCAACGCGGACAAAACCATCTTCTGGAGAGCGAAAACGGTCAATAATCTTACTGATTTTGGCATGTTCTGCCGGGCTTTGCAGCTGACCGTCAATATAAAACTCATCTCCAGTCGCTGAGTCTGGCAAAGGACTCAGCTGCGTCTCAGTGTACATATTTTCCAGTGTCAGTGAGATACTGCTGGTAGACGGAATCATCTTTTCTGCATCTTTCTTCCCCCAATATTTGACAATTGCAATATTGGCATAGGATTTGACACTTACAGGCTTTCGAACCATGTGTTAATGGCCCCTTTCTCTCTCAATAAGGCGGCTAAGGCCTCCGCCTGACTTTTTTCTCCTACAAGAGCAATGACACAGCCGCCCAGACCGCCGCCGCTCATCTTAGCTCCCAAAGCTCCATTTTCAAGAGCTGCCGCTACCAACTCATCCGCTTTCTGGCAAGACACTCCTAGCTTGTCTAACTTCTCATGAGCCTTGGTCATAGCTTGCCCCATTGTCATCAGGTCCTTGATAGAAATAGCCTTCTCAAGGATTTTCGTTAAATTCCCCAATTCCTGCAGCAAAGGCAGAGCCTTTTGACCCTGACTTTCTACAGCACGGATGGCTTCGCGGGTATGACCGTGAATACCAGTATCTGCAATGACTAAAAAGGCATCCAGATTTAGCTCAATCTCGCTGAAACCGAAATTGCGGATGAACTTAATAGCTACATCGCTAAGGCAGGTCTTGGCATCAAGCCCGCTGGGATTCATATGGGCAATCATCTCAGCCCGATTGGCTAGAATCTCCAGTGTCTGGTCATCCAGTTCTTCCTCAAAGTAGTCAAAGACCGCCCGAATAGCCGCAATACTAACTGCGGCTGAAGAACCCATTCCCCTCTTCTCAGGGACCATAGACTCCACCTGACAGCGAATCTTAGATCCCTGCCGACCGAGATGTTCCAGACAGGCAAAAACAGCCATAGACAGCGTGTCCTCGGCGTAGAGGGTCCAGGCCCGCTCAGACGGAAAGACCTGACAGGTCACTTCGATACGATTAAGAGGCAGGGAAATGGCCGGATAGCCATAGACAACCGAATGCTCTCCCATTAAAATAATTTTACTGTGTGCCTTGCCGACACCGATTTCTTTTGTCATAGTCTTCTCTTATCTGTAGATTCTCTCTATCTTATTTTAATATACTTTGGCAAAAAAAGCGATTTTTATTCAGAGAAAATCACTGGGGCTAGAGACCGATATTTATATAGGCAGACATGATAAAACTCCGGGGCTTGCAGCCGGAGTCTTTTAAAGTTCTATTCTTATCAGGTCCATCAGCTGGTTACGATCTAAGATCCATTGAGCCCGCTCGTCTTTTTCATAGGTCCGGTTGGACAGGAAAATAGCCGCCTTTTGCTCCTTGCGATTGTACATGATAAAGGTTCCCGTGTAGCCAGTGTGGTCCAGCCAGCTGCCCTCCAAATTCCAGGCTAGACTGCGCCTTTTGCCTGGCTCCTTGGAAAAATTCTGGGTCAGATTGGCCGCAAAGTCATCCTGCAGATAATGTTCCAGAAATATTTCCAAATCCCTGAGAGTTGAAAATAAGCCCGCACTGCCAGCATGGACACCCAGCACACGCGCCTTAGGGTCATGAACCTGACCATTCTGAACACCGCGAACGGTCGGCACAGCTCCTGGAACTGGTCCAAAACTAGTCTCAGCCAAACCCCAAGGCCGGAAAATCTGACTTTGAAAAATCTGATCCAAGGACTGACCGTAGATTTCTTCCAACATAAAGCCCAAGAGCAGAAAATTCACGTCCGTATAGCGGAAGGTCTTATCTTCAAGCATTGTCAAATGATTGAGTGCTGCTTTCAACTCGGGGCCTGTCAGCTGGTCACGATTGGGAATAAAAGGATCCAACCCTGATGTGTGGGTCAAGAGCCGACGCAAAGTCACATCTTCTCGATGGAAGGCCGGATAGTAATGCTGCAAGGGCAAATCCAGCTCCAGCTTGCCCTGTTCATACAAAAAGGCTGCCAGAGTGCCAACTCCGACCACCTTGCTGACGCTAGCCAAGTCATAGACCAAACCCGCTTGAGTGGCCTTTTTTTCTTGCGGATCAGCTAGACCAAAGTAGAATTCCTGCCACCGACCAGCTTGATACAAGGCCAGACTAGCACCGGGATAAATACCGTCTTTCAGCTGTTCTTGGATTTTACTGATGATTTTTTCTAGAGTCATGCTTCAAACCACAATTCAATCTTGCTAGAATCCTGACTCAGCAGGAACTTATCTGACTTGGGTACAAAGACCTCGCGTCCTTCAAAGATAGGACGCAGCGCAGCGGTTTCTAAACGATTGACCTGAGCTTTGAGCATGGTCAAGTCCCAAGTTAGGGCATTGTCTGCCTGCAAGTCTTGTCCCTCTGCTTCTGTAAAGGTCAGAAAATCCAGCGCATTTTCAATCTTGCGGTAAAATTCTTGGGCTGCATTGGCATCAGGCACACGAATTTCTACCGTCTCTATCTCAAATTGGCTAAGGCCGATGAAGTCCTCTTGCTTTTCAAATTCAGGCGCCGCCGTGACCTCTTGCAGATTTGCTCTATTCTCTTCTGCATGCAGGAGAACTAGGTCTCCTTCTGGCGACAGGGCTTCAAAAGCATAGCCTTTCTCTCCTTGATACAGATTTGTCCAAGCGGGCTTTTGAGCCAATAGAGACTCGATTTCTTTAGCATCTGCAACCTTGACAACGATTCTGGCTAATTTTTTAGGACCTTTAACTCGCCGAGACCGCATACTGGGTGATTCTTCCAGCTGCAGTTTCTCTGTCTTAGTCTGATCTCCTAAAGACAGAAAAGCAGCTTCCTCTAAAAGGGCCTTCATGCCCAGCTGATTTACAAAAAAGTCTTGATTTAAATGACGATTATTTATCTTTAATACAGGGATAATTCTAATAATATGATTCGCGCTCATAATTCCTCCAAACCATTTTATTGTAATGGATTTTCATCTTTTTGACAAGAAATTATGCGCAAATAAACAATTTTTAAAACAAGAAGGACTTGGATTTATTGGTAAATAGTCTGAGCAATGACCAAACCTCTAGCGGACTCAAACTCGTACTGCAGATAGGACTGGTAGGTACCGGGCGCTATAATCCCGCGAATATCCAGAATATCTGTCCCAGCCTGTCCAATAATCGAATCTGCTAGCAGGCAACAGTTGGTCGACAGGACAAAATACGTCTTGAAACGACTGGTTTTAAACTTATATAGCTGCGCTCCTAGTTCATGCTTCAACTTGTAGGAGTATGTTGGCTGGCCATTTTTCAGTTCTGCTGGCGGCTCCCATTCTACTAACAGCTGATCAATTTCAGCTAGGCGCTTCTCAACCGCCTCTTTCTCCTTATCTGTCAAAGCCAGAGAATAACCAAAGAGTGTTTTCTTGCTTTCTTTTTTGCAAAGCTCAATATAGGCGTCTTTAGGAACCTTGAAGAGAACACCATCTCCAATCATGCCCTTGCATCGCTCAGAAAAAACATCATAGCTGCCATAAGAAATCACTTGTCCCTGATAACAAATATCTACATGACCAATGGCCTCTAATAAACTTGTCTTTGAAGTATGGACCAAGACCTCTAAGTCTGCCTTTTTCTCTCCATTCTTAACAAGACTATAAACATTTTTACGATCAGAAGCTGTATCTCCCTGAATCAATCGATTAAAGCGCTCCAGATTTTCTACTGGAATAAAGGCTGCAAAAATAATAGGTAGGTTAACACGAATTTGCCTACGCAGCCGATGTTTTTCCCAGTCATTATCAAAAAAGAGGCCATCCCGAATATTGGACATTCCCAGCATCATCAAATAGATTCCCAAAATCAAAAACTGCAAGTGTCCGTCAGTCGCAGGCGAAAGAATACTGGTCAGCCCAATTCCACCATAGAGAACGGTATCAAATAGATAGCGCAAGCCTCCCTTGACATGATTTTGCCGATAAAGCAGATAGGTCATTCCGTAAATACCGGCACTCAAGAGCTGGTAGCTACCCAAACTGATAATCACAATATTGACAGGCACATCACTGATTCGGTTGAGCCAGCTGATACCCATGGCGACTGCAATCTGAAGCAGACTATGCCAGACAGCCCCTTCTTTCTTGCGCGTAAAAACATGAAGGACAATATTTACCAAGCCAACAACTGTCAGATAAAGCGAAATAAAATCGAAGGCCAGCTGGGTAAATCTGAAGCCATTGACAATGATAATCAGGCCAAAAACAAGGGCTAAAAGACCAAAGAGTAAGGTTCTGCGGCCACTGACCTTATGAAATTTTGATACTTGAATCTCCATCTTTACCTTCTCTGTCGTTCGAAAAAAGAGTTGAGGAAATCCCCAACTCTAATCTTATGTGCTTATCCGTAGATTGTTTTAAACAAGAGAACCGCTGTAATACCTGCAAGAATCGGTGCCACAACTGGAACCCAAGAATACCACCATTTTGAATCACCCTTGTGTTTGCCCAAAATGGATTCTGGCAGGATGAAGTGGAGGATACGAGGTCCGAGGTCACGAGCTGGGTTCAGTCCTGGTCCAGTAGGGCCTCCCAGAGAGGTTACCAAAGCCATTACCAAGAAACCAAGGGCTAAGTGAGCGACTGAAAGACCAGCTGCAGTATGCGGAGCCACTTGTGCTTTCACTGCTGCATCTGTCAACTGCTGACCAGATTGCTCAATAAATGGTTTCAAATATTGTACAGCTTCTGCTCCAAAGAAGTTCTTGGTCAAGCCCAAAGCCGCAAAGAAAAGAACAAAAGAACCAACAAATTCATTGATAAAACCATTGAACAAGGCAGCTTTACGTGATTCAGGCGTGCCATGGTCTAGGCTAGAGATAGTAGAGAAAGTACCTAAGATATTATTAGGATTTTCTGTTTTCAGATAGTAAGGACGGTGGGTCGCAACGACCAAAGCCTGTCCGAAGATAGCTCCCAAAATCTGCGCTGCAATATATGGTGCAACCTGTGCCCAAGGGAAATAACCGCTGACAGCAAGTCCCAAAGTAAAGGCAGGGTTGATATGGTTACCGGACACATTACCAAACATCAAAGCTGGAATCATAACCCCCATACCGTAACCGACAGCGATGACTAACCAACCGCTCTGATGTCCCTTAGTTCCTTTTAATTCAACGTTGGCAACAGCTCCGTTCCCCAAGACAATGAGGATAGCTGTTCCTAAAAATTCTGCGGCGTATTTAACGACCCATTCGAAATCCATTTAATGTTACTCCTTAAATATTTTTTAGACAAAGTCTATTTTATCAAGTATAATGGATAATGTAAAGGTCATTTTTAATAAAAATAAGAAAAAGAGGGAAGAATATGCGTTTTAATCAGTATAGTTATGCAAGAACGAAACGGGAAAATATGTTGATAGAATTAGCTGAATTAGGCTTTTTTTATGACAGCAATCGCTCTGATAAGGAAAATCTTGAAGATTTTCTCCGCACCAGCTTTTTCACTTATAAAAATACAGATTATCCCTTGAAGTCCTGGGCTGCTGACAGCCAAACAGACCTGCTGAGCTTTTTCCAGTCTGACAGAGAACTGACGGCGTCTGTCTTTTACACTGTGGCCTTTCAGCTGCTTGAATTTTCGCCCTTTATTGATTTTACAGATGTTGAGGCCTTTCGCAAAGAAACGGGCTTTCCCATTACCTTTGGAGACTTGTTGGAAAATCTCTACCAGCTGCTCAACACTCGGACAAAAAATGGCAACCTCTTAGTTGATAAGCTAGTCAGCGAGGGTCTGATTCCTGAGGACAATACCCACCACTACTTCAACGGCAAGAGCCTGGCAACCTTTTCCAGCCATGATGCTATCCGAGAGGTGGTTTATGTGGAATCACGCGTGGATACTGATCGAGACGGTCGTCCGGACCTCATCAAGGTCAGCATTATCCGGCCCCGCTATCAAGGACAAATTCCTGCAGTTATGACCGCTTCTCCTTATCATCAAGGAACCAATGACCCCGCCAGTGACAAGGCTCTCCATGATATGAATGTGGACTTAGCAAAAAAAGAACCCCATCAAATCACAGTCCAAGATCCTGAGCTCAAATTGCTCCAACTGGATTCGCTGGCTCCTGCCCAAGAAGTCTCTGAAGCCGAGGAAAAACTGGGGCATATCGGCACCTACACTCTCAATGACTACTTGTTGCCCCGTGGCTTTGCCAATCTCTATGTGTCTGGCGTAGGAACTAAAGACTCTGAAGGACTGATGACCAGCGGCGACTATCAGCAGATCGAGGCTTATAAGAACGTTATTGAATGGCTAAACGGCCGCTGCCGAGCCTTCACCGACCACACTCGCCAACGGGAAATCAAGGCTACTTGGTCCAACGGAAAAGTGGCTACGACTGGTATCTCCTATCTAGGCACCATGTCCAACGGGCTGGCTACGACTGGCGTAGATGGTTTGGAGGTCATTATCGCTGAAGCTGGGATTTCTTCTTGGTACAACTACTACCGCGAAAACGGCCTTGTCACAAGCCCTGGCGGCTATCCAGGAGAGGATTTTGAATCCCTGACCGAACTGACCTACTCCCGCAACTTGAGGGCTGGTGACTACCTGCGTCATAATGATGCTTATCAGCAAAGCCTAGAGCAGCAGCGCAAAGACCTAGACCGGCAAACTGGGGATTACAATCAATTTTGGCAGGACCGCAACTACCTGCTTCACGCAGATAAGGTCAAGGCCGAAGTCATCTTCACCCACGGCTCTCAAGACTGGAATGTCAAACCTCTCCATGTCTATAATATGTTTCGAGCCTTACCGCCCCACATCAAAAAGCACCTCTTCTTCCACAATGGTGCCCATGTTTACATGAATAACTGGCAGTCCATCGACTTCCGTGAGTCTATCAATGCTCTGCTGAGCAAAAAACTGCTGGGTTGTGAATCAGACTTTGAGCTGCCAACAGTCATCTGGCAGGACAACAGCCAAGCTCAAAACTGGCTGACCTTGGAAGACTTCGGTGGACAAGAGCAGAATCTTCAACTCCAACTAGGCCAAGACTGCCAATCTATCCAAAATCAATATCCAGAAGAAGACTATAATCGTTTTGCTAAAAATTACCAAAGCTTCAAGACTGAGCTTTTTGAAGGTAAGGTCAACCAGATTACTCTGGACTGGACCTTGGAAAAGGACCTCTTCCTCAACGGAGCGAGCCAGCTCAAGCTCCGTCTCAAGTCCAGCACCGATAAGGGATTGATTTCTGCTCAATTGTTGGACTTCGGACCAGCTAAACGCCTCACACCAATTCCTACTCCTATTGAGCCTAGAGTCATGGACAACGGCCGCTACTATATGCTAGACAATCTGGTTGAACTCCCCCATACTGAAACGCCTCATCGCGTCATCACCAAAGGCTTCATCAACCTGCAAAACCGGACCAACCTACTGACGGTTGAAGAAGTCACTCCTGACCAATGGCTGGAATTCTCCTTTGAACTGCAACCAACCATCTATAAAATGAAAAAAGGCGACCAACTACGCCTGGTCCTTTACACAACGGACTTTGAGCATACCGTTCGTGATAAGACCGACTATCAGCTGACGGTAGATTTGGAACAGTCTAGTCTGGATTTACCGACCATGACATCACTTTAATAAAACCTAAAAGACGCTGAGATTCAGCGCCTTTTCTTTTATCGTAGATTGAGATATTCCTCTGCATATTTTTTATAATCTGGCTTTTCCTTGCGGTTCATAGCAAAGAGCATACTGCCTGTGAGATAGTCATCGTCTGAATCAGGAATTAGCATAATAGCAATATTTTTATCTTTCTCAGGAAAGATGATAGAAAATGTTCCGCCATTATCTTTCCGGGTCAGGCCATAATAACTCACCCCATTCTTAAAACCAACTGCATTTTGAGTATAATCATACTCTTCTTCGTTGACAATGATAGTCTTGTCTTTTATTTCAATGGTCTTTTGTTCACCGCTAGCGTCCTGTACATTCCATTTTCCCTGAATTTTGGGGCTGCCGCTGCAGCCAATTAGGATGAAGAGGGATGAGAGCACTACCAACAACAAACCTTTTATCTTCTTGTTTTTCAAGTTGTCTTCTCCTTGATATATAGATTCATGACCATTCTACTATAAATGCTAAATCTTTGTCAAACCTCTTAGAAATGTTCTTCTTGCCACTTTCCCAAAAAATGATATAATTTGAAGAGTGAAGATTACCGAGGGCTTAGCCCTTGTGAGAGAAAGGAAAGAAAATCTTATGATGAACATGCAAAGCATGATGAAGCAAGCACAAAAGCTTCAAAAACAAATGGAAAAAGGACAGGCAGAACTAGCTGCAACAGAATTTACCGGCAAATCAGCTCAAGACTTAGTCGTTGCTAAGCTGACAGGCGATAAAAAGGTAGTCAGCATTGACTTCAATCCAGCCGTTGTGGATCCTGAAGATTTGGAAACTCTGTCAGAGATGACTGCGCAAGCTCTAAATCACGCGCTGGCTCAGATTGATGACGCTACTCAGAAGAAAATGGGCGCTTTCGCAGGCAAATTGCCTTTTTAAGCAAGATAAATAACCTTACCTCTTGACTAAACATAAGTCAAGAGATACTCGAACCAACAAAAAAGACTGAAAAATCTCAGTCTTTTTTTGATTTATAGGCGTTTCCTCACTAACCCACTACACAAAATTAAGCAAATCGGCTGCCTTGCTCATCAAAAGTAGAGCATAGTCAGGATTGTTTTGCAATTCCTTGATAGAGCTCTGCACCAGCTCTAAATCATCAGTAATCATGCCGTCAACGCCCAATCGGAAGGATTTTCCGATGCTATCTGCATCATTGATGGTCCAGTCATAGAGCTGCTTATCTGTCGTCCATAGCTTATCGACAAAGTTTTCATCGAGGGTCGAGTACTCCATTGTATAGCCAGAAGCCTGTGTTCGTGGGAAAATAGTATTGTAGGGTAGGATAAAAAAAGTCGGTATGCTCTCATCATACTGGACAGTCTTGTCAATAACCTGATAGTCCAAGGACTGAATCTGGTGGCCATAAACCTTGATGTTGGCTCCGTATTGGCTAAGGAAACGGTCCATCATATCAGCTGAGTCCAAGCTGCTGGTCTTGATTTCTATCAAGAGCCGCTGGCCCATCTGATTGGCTCGTTTGAGATAAGCATCAAAGCTTGAAATTTTGGCAGTATGTCCATTTTCTGAAATATCTAAAGCCGTCAGCTCTTTCAGAGTCAGCTCTTGCGGTTTAGCATCAACGCCGGCCAAGGCTTTTAGATTGGCATCGTGCATCATGACAAACTGGCCATCCTTGGTCTCCTGTACATCCATTTCGATATAATCTGGCTTAAGCAAGGCTGTTTTCTCAAGTGACTCAACCGTATTCTGGACACCATTTCCCTGCGAAACTCCGCGATGAGAGATGGTCAGAGGGACATTTTCCAAGGGCAGATTGAGATAGACAAAGCCATCAAGGGCAAAGGCAGAGCTAGTGACCAAAAGGATAAACCAGCGCATGAGAGGCAGGCCTTTCCTGTAGCGATATTCAGACAGCCTGCTATCTGTCAGAAATGCCACAAACTTAATCAGAAAGTAGGCTACCATAAAGTAATAAGCCAGCTTGATGAGGCAGTAATTGACAACCGCTGCTATCAAGGCTATCTGATTGGACTGGCCATCCGCATACTGCTGCAACACTAAAATCGGAATGCTGCTTAAAAGAAAGAAGAGAAAGCTCTTAGCCAGTATCCAAAAGAGCTGCCAAGTATAGCGGATCAAGTGCCCCTTGGTCTTCTCCAAACTATACCTAATCGCGTCTCGTAGGCGGAAATGTTCAAAAAAGAGCTTGGGCAGGGCAAACATCAGGCGGACAGCTATCAAAAAAAGCAGAAAACCTAAAGCATAGATTGATAATTTCATCCATAAGGCCGTCTTGAGATAGGTCACGATAAATTCTGGAATCAGAATTTTATTCAAATAGTAGATTTTGAGAATTTGCCGCAGAAAGGGAAAGATAAAGCCCATATACAGTGCAATAAAGAGGACCTTGCTGGGTCGGGCGTAGCGAATCAGCGATCCGCTGTCTTTGAAACTTTTCTTGATAAACTGAAAGGCACTTCGTTCTTCCTCGTCCAGAAGATTGCGGAGCCCCATAAATATCAGACCAATCTGAAAATAAGCGACAAAGAGATTGGCTGCAAAAAGCGCTAGAAAGGCCAAACCAACCCAGACATTTGAAGTCAGAACCTTCAGGGCATTCGTATAAGATAAAAAGAGGTAGCCTGTCTGCTTGAGCAGAGTCTCTGCTGCAAAGGAGTTGAAAGGCACCCAAGCCAGCTCCATGAGCATAAAGACTGTGAAAAAGAGCAATAAAATTTTATCAAGATTGCGATAGAGACGTAAAAGTCCTAGTCTTTGTGATTTCATTTTCTTCCTTTATGTTGTGAACAATACAAAGCTTGCTAAAAAGCGATTCCTATTTAAAACAAGGTTGAGACAGATGTCCCAACCTTATTTTTATTTTCCAAATAAACGTGCCCAGAAGCCCTTGCTTTCCTGCTCCTGCACCTTTTCCTTGGCTTCATCCAACTCCAACAACAAGGTTTCACGCTCATTCATAGCCTTGGCTGTCAGCTGCTGCTGCTGGTCCAACTGCTTGTCCTTTTCAGCAATCTGGACATCCTTGATGCGCAGCTGCTCATCTTTTTTGGCCAGCTGGTTGTCCTTAGCCTTAAGCTGCTCATAGAGCCGCACAATCTCAGCATTTTTTTCGTCCACCAAGATTTCCATCAGCTCGCGTTGCTTCACATCTTCGCTGACAGGTTCATCTTCAAAAATAGTTTTCTTATAAATCTCTTCCAGCTTAATCAAGCCGCTGCGGGTCACCACCGTGACTCCTTTTTCATTCTTTTCCGTATCTTCTGGCGGCAGTGCCTTGACACGATTGTTAATCGCCTGGCGGCTAACTCCAAGAATCTCGGCTAACTCGCTGACTGTCTTTTCAATTGCCATAATTTCCTCAAAAACTTTTTCTAGTTTGTAGATACCTAAATCTTATCATATCAAGCCTTAACTGTCAAATTTCACAATATTTTTTGAGCCTGACTCCTATCTTTTTAGCCCTTTTTTATGATACAATGAGACAGATTAGTCTAGTAAGAGAAATGAAAAAATCGAATGAATTTAGAAGCTAGAGATGTTGAGCTAAAGGCTTCCAAGAACGTCTACAAGACAGCAAAAGCCGGCTCACCAAGGAAGCACAAGATTTCTGACTAACTGATAAAAACCTCTCCCTACGAAAGGAAACCACAAATGAACCATTTCGACACAATCATCATCGGCGGAGGACCGGCTGGCATGATGGCTGCCATTTCCAGTTCTTTCTACGGACAGAAGACCCTGCTCCTCGAGAAAAATAAACGACTGGGCAAGAAACTAGCCGGAACGGGTGGTGGTCGCTGCAATGTGACCAACAACGGAAACCTGGATGACCTCATGGCTGGCATTCCTGGCAACGGGCGCTTTCTTTACAGCGTCTTTTCCCAGTTTGACAACCATGACATTATCAACTTTTTTACTGAGAACGGTGTCAAACTCAAGGTCGAAGACCACGGCCGAGTTTTCCCAGCGACGGACAAGTCCCGCACCATTATCATGGCCTTAGAAAAGAAGATTTCTGAGCTGGGCGGCACTGTCATCACCAATACTGAAATCGTCTCCGTCAAAAAATCCGATGGCCTTTTCACTGTCAGATCCAGCGACCAGACTTGGACCTGCCAGAAATTAATTGTGACGACTGGTGGCAAATCCTATCCTTCAACTGGCTCAACAGGATTTGGCCACGATATTGCCCGACACTTCAAGCATACCGTGACTGACTTAGAAGCGGCCGAAAGTCCTCTTCTGACTGACTTTCCTCACAAATCGCTTCAGGGGATTTCGCTGGACGATGTGACCCTGAGCTATGGCAAACATAGCATCACCCACGACCTGCTCTTTACCCACTTTGGCCTATCAGGTCCGGCAGCCCTGCGCTTGTCTAGCTTTGTCAAGGGTGGCGAAACCGTCTATCTGGATCTTCTGCCACAGATGAGGAAGCAGGATTTGGCAGATTTTTTAGAAGAACATCGGGAAAAATCGCTGAAGAACTGCCTGAAAATCCTCCTACCCGAGCGAATGGCAGACTTTTTTGCCCAGCCATTTCCCGAAAAAGTCAAGCAAGTCCATGTCAATGAAAAAGAAGCCCTTATCAAACGAATCAAGGAACTGCCTATCCCAGTCACTGGCAAAATGTCTCTGGCTAAATCCTTTGTCACCAAGGGTGGCGTTAGTCTCAAGGAAATCAATCCTAAAACCTTAGAAAGCAAGCTCGTTCCCGGCCTCCACTTTGCTGGAGAGGTCCTAGACATCAATGCCCACACGGGTGGCTTCAACATCACATCTGCCCTCTGCACCGGCTGGGTGGCAGGGAGCTTGCAGTATGAGTGATTGTTTAGATTCCACCATTCATCTCAAACAAAAGGAAGAAACAAATGAGTCGACTGGAAAATGTAGAATTCGTCAATATGTGCATGATTTATGACGGAGAAAAAGTTCTCGTCCAAGAACGAGTGAAGTCTGACTGGCCAGGCATCACTTTTCCTGGCGGGCATGTAGAGCGTGGAGAATCTTTTACCGATGCAGTTATCAGAGAAGTCAAAGAAGAAACTGGATTAACCATATTCAATCCCCAACTTTGCGGCATAAAGGATTGGTATGATGACAAGGATTTTCGCTATGTCGTCTTGCTCTATAAGACAAGGCACTATTCTGGTGTGCTGCAATCCTCAGATGAAGGAAAGGTCTGGTGGGAAGATTTGCAAAATCTGTCCCATTTAAAGCTGGCAACAAGTGACATGTCTGATATGCTGCGTGTTTTTTTAGAAGACGATTTAAGTGAATTCTTTTACTATAAAGACGATGACGACTGGCTTTATGACTTGAAGTAGAAATAAATAGGCTAGGAAATTCCTAGCCTATTTATTTCGCATTTGTCCGAACATAAGCTACAATCACATCAGCTGTGTACTGGGCAGTGCCTGAACCGAACTTGTCAATATTCTTCTTAAACTCTGGATTGTGGACATAGCCTTGGCCGATATAAGCAAAGACTTGCAGTGAGCAGTCAAAGCCGTAAGTGCGAATGGCTTGTAAGAGACGCGCTGCCTGCTCTTGATTTTCTGCTGCTTCAACTGGCAAGCCTTGCTGCACATTCTCTGCCAGACTTTGAAAAACTTGATTGAAGGCTGCGGCAGATTCTTCTTCCCGTCCATTTTGACGGGTCAGTGCTTCCGCCATGACTTCTTGACCGTATTCTTCGACAGCTTCTTGATGGTATTTTTGATTGTCTTCGTAGGTAAAGCCTGCGAATTTTTCTTTCATTGTCATTTTTCTTTCTCCCTTTTCGTCTTGAATGGTTTTTTGTAAGGTGGAAATCAAGATATCCAAGCGCTCTCTTTCCTGCTGCAAATACTCTAACTGCCTAACCAGATGAAGCAATAAGGCCTGATCGTCCTGACTCAGCAGCTCTGCTATTTTCTCCAAAGAAAAACCCAGATACTTATAGTAAAGGATGACCTGCAACCGTTCTAAATCAGCTTGGCTGTACGTCCGATAGCCATTTTCTGATTTGGCGGGTACTAAAAGTCCGATTTTGTCGTAATGATGCAGGGTTTTTACAGAGACACCCGAAAGCTGCGCAGCTTCTTTGATATGGTACATGATAGACCTCCTTACCACTATAGTATAAGCCCTGACCAAAGGTCAAGGTCAAGCTTTTTTAGAAATTTTTTTAACCGCCTTAGAGTTTCCAAAGCGGCCAGCATTTATTTACGAGAAACCATAGCAATAAAGCCCAGTTTTTCTTGATTCTTTTGGAACATCTTAAACATCTTCATAAATTGACTATAGTTTTCTTTCTTGAGGGCATTAAAGCAGATTTTCAGTGTGCCGCCCAGTCCTTCGTCATAAATCATACCTCGAAGGCTCATCAAGGTCATTTCGCCGACAAAGGTGTCTACATGATCAAACGAGTGAGAGCGGGCCAGCTGAATCCAAGAACCCTCTGTCAGAGGACCAACATTGACGTTAATCGCACGAGATAGCTCTTCCCGGACATTCTCATCTCTTTGTTTGAGCATGACGTCATGGGTGAGGAGCACTCCACCTGGCTTCAGCACCCGGTAGTACTCATCCATACATTTGGCTTTTCCCTTCTCCGTCTGCATGGTCAGCATAGCTTCATTGATAACAATATCAAAAGAATTATCATCATAAGGCAACTTCATGGCATTAGCCTGCTCAAATGTGACGAGCTCACTAACACCAGCCTTGTCTCCATTAAGCTTAGCCTGAGCCAGCGCAGCCTTATCCAAATCAACTGCAGTAATCTGGCAGCCATATGTTTTAGCTAGCTCAATCGTTGTGGTCCCCATATTGCAGGCGACTTCTAGAACTTTCTTGTCGCTGGAAAACTGTCCCTGCTCAATCAGCCAGTCTGTTGCCAGCTTACCACCTGGACGAAGACGTTTCTTTCCTAATTTTGCTAAAAATTTATGACCTGCTTCTGCCATTTCCGAACCTCCATGATTTTGATTGGTTCCATTATACCATAAAATATTATATTTTCAGATAATTCTTAGAATTTAGCAAAAAAACAGACCGAATCAACCGAATCAATCTGTCTTGTATCTTCTTTACAGCCCAAGAAATCCAGCCAGATAGCGCAGCAAGGCTACCAAAACCACGCCAAATACAACAGTTGCAATTAAGTTCTTATACTTAAAAGCCACATAGCTAGTCGGAAAAACAGCCATTAAATCCAGCCATTTAAAACTCGGCAGCTGACCTGTTTTAGCATTGGTGACACTGGATAGGATAAGGGCAAAGATTATGGAAACTGGCAGATATTTGAGGAAACGCTCCACCATAGGCGGAAGCCCCTTGTACTTGACTAGGATAAATGGCAAAACCCGCGGAATCCAAGTGACTAGGGCTGACAAAAGAATAGCCAGCAAAATATACTTACTTATCATCCAAAATCACCCCCACCGTACAGCCTAGCAAGGTTGCAAAAAGCACCGCCAACGAATTTTGAAGTAGCATAGTTAGGACTAAGTAGGCAAGACCCACCACGCCCAAGACCAAAAAGAGCTTCTTTATCTTGACCCGGCGCAGCATGATTGTAAACTGAGAAGAAAAAATGCCAATAAACATGGCGACTAGGGCAAAGTCCAGGCCGAAGCTCTCAGGATTGGGCAGAAGGGCACCGAGGGCAGTTCCCAAAATAGACCCCAAAATCCAAGCAGTATAACTCATGAAATTGTTACCCATCATCCAGCTGGCAGCGATTTTCTCTGTATGTGCCCGTTCTCCCATCAAGACTCCGTAAGATTCATCTGTCAAAAAAGAACCAATGACAATATTCTGAGTCAAGCTAGACTTACGAAAAAGAGTCGATGCATGCAGACAGAGCAAAAGATGTCGGATATTAATAAGAAAAACAGTCAGTGCGATGGCCAAGACAGGCGCCTGCTGAGCAAATAAACCAATCATGGCAAACTGGGCACTTCCGGCATAAACCAGAATACTCATCAGTCCCATCTCCAAAGGATTCATATAGGGCGCCGCCATGATGCCGCAGGCTAGACCAATCCCAATATAGCCCAGAGCCGTTGGCACTGCCGCCTGTGCTCCCTGTTTAAATGTCTGTCCGGGCATTCTTCTCCTTTACTCCATCGTTTCAAAAGCCAGACTCGGCTTAGCATTGAGGTCCAAACTGGCAAAATTCTTCTTATTCCACTCACTGACACTGGCATAGGCAATCATGCCAGCATTGTCACCGCAGAGGCGAAGAGGCGGAATAATCACCTTCACATCCTGAATATCAGCAGCCAAGCGTTCTCTCAGGCCTTGATTAGCCGCAACACCGCCCGCCACGACTAGAGTCTTGACTGGATATTTTTCCAGGGCTTTTTTAGTCTTGGCCATGAGAATATCCATGACCGCTGCCTGAAAGCTTGCTGACAAGTCTTGATTAGACAAGTCTTCTCCCTTTTGCTGGGCATTGTGGTGCAGGTTGATAAAGGCCGACTTGAGACCAGAAAAAGAAAATTCCAGATTGTCTTCCTTGATCATAGCCCGCGGAAAATCATAAATATCCTGTCCTTGACGAGCCAGCTGATCAATCTCCCGGCCTGCTGGATAGGTCAGGCCCATGACTCGACCGACTTTATCATAGGCTTCACCGACCGCATCATCGCGGGTCTCCCCCACAATCTTATAATCACCAGCCTGACTGACATAGACCAGCTCAGTATGGCCGCCACTGACCAAGAGAGCCAGCAAGGGAAATTCCAAGGGCTCCACACTTTGGGCTGCCATCAGGTGTCCAGCCATATGATTGACTGGAATCAGGGGAATATCATGAGCCCAGGCAAAGGACTTGGCCGCTGCCAAGCCGACAAGAAGCGCCCCAACCAGACCAGGACCGTAGGTGACGGCCACCGCTGTGACCTGCTCCTCGCTAATCCCTGCTTCTGCCAAGGCCTCCTCAATGCAAACCGTAATGACCTCCACATGGTGACGGCTGGCCACTTCTGGCACCACTCCGCCAAAACGCTTGTGGCTCTCAATCTGGCTGGCAATGACATTGCTCAAAAGCTCAGCCTCATTCTTCAGAACCGCCACACTGGTCTCATCACAGGACGTCTCAAAAGCTAAAATATATCTATCTTTCATGGACCTCTCTTTTCATGACTATCGCGTCTTCCACCGGCGCATGGTAGTAGGCCTTTCGCCGCGCGATTTCTTCAAATTTTTCTTTTTTGTAAAATAGCAGAGCTGGCTTGTTGGACTCCCTCACTTCGAGGAAAATTTCCTTGTCTGCTGGCAAAAAGTCAAACAAGGCTGTCGCGATTTTCTGTCCCTGATAGCTAGGCAATACAGCAATCTGCAGGACTTCCGCTTCAAAGTCTGTCTCCTGCCAGACTAAAAAACCAACAAGCTGATTCTCATCTGCTGCTAGTGCACAACTGTTCACATCCGAACGCAGAACCTCTGCCACTTGGTCTGCGGTCCAAGGACTGACCTCACAGACTGCAAGTAAGAGCAATTCCAGTTCTTTGGCGAGAGCGGCCGCGTCCACATCCGAGCCGTCGCTCCATTTTCTCATCTCAATCATAGGCGCCGAATGTAAGAATCACTGGATTCCTGATGGGTCTTGAGCCAATTTTCCTCAGCTTCTACCCGCTTGAGATAGTTAGGGACAAAGTCATGAATAGACTGGGCTGGCAGGTCTAAACCGAGACGACCAATAACTGCCGCATCTGGTAAAGTCGGCTGAACCGATACCCCAGGAAGAGCAGCTTCAATCTGCTCCGCAAACACTGCAGTCTCTCCGACAAAGGTGACTGGCTGATCAGCAACGCCAGCTATTTCCAAAACCTCTGCCAATGGCAGATGAGCCTCCGGCCGTACAGACTGACCAGACTGATAAAAGCCAGCATAGACATTATTGCGGCGGGCATCCATGACAGGAATGACCAAACCTTCCACCTGCTCTGGGACTAAAGCCAGCAAACTAGACACACCGACCAGCTCAATCTTGAGGGTATGAGCCAGAGTCTTGGCTGTCGCCACCGCCATTCGCAGACCTGTGTAGCTGCCCGGACCCTGAGCAACTACGATACGATCCAAATCCGTCGGCTTCATGTCCAGACTATTCATCAGAAAATCAATAGCCGGCATCAGGGTAATGCTGTGGTTTTTCTTTATATTTAAAGTCATCTGCGCCAGCAAGGTCTCGTCCTCTAAAATCGCGAGCGTCAGCGCCTTACTTGACGTATCAAAAGCTGCAATCTTCATGCTTATCCTCTATTTTTCCTCTTGCCGCCAAAGTGAGCGGCGTTTTAATTTGTCTTCGTAGAAACTATCTACCAAAAATTCCTCTAAAATCTGGCTAAAAGCCTCCAAATTAGGCACTTGCTGCGCCAAGTGTTTTCCAAAAATCGCTTCTTGCTCAGCAATCTTGGGCAGCAAATCCGCTCCAGCAGCAGTCAAGCTCAAGCGAGAACTGCGCTTGTCCTTGCTAGAAATTTCCTTCTTGACCAAGCCTTTTTTAATCAAAGCCTGCACCAAGCGACTAGGGCTTTTTTCCTCACAAATCAGGGATTCCCCCAAGCCCTTGAGAGACAGCGGAGCATGTTCGCCCAAAACGAGCAAGACCTCGCTTTGATTGGGCGTAATTCCCAAAGGCTCTAGCAACTTCCCATATTCTCTCGTCGCTAAGCTCTCTGCACTTCTAAACAAATAGCCAAATCGAATTCCTTCTGCTACCACGCTGCTCTCCTTTCAAAAATCACTTCTATACTATTTTACACTAGATTAGGTAAATTGTTGACAATTTTAGTTAAAAAATATAAAATCTTAAATAGATGATATATCATCTATTTGCAAAAGGAGGAAAAACGGATGACCCCAAACCCTACAAATCAAAAACCAGCTAGAACAATGACCCACGCTTTTGTGACTGGTGCGACCGGTCTTTTAGGAAATAATCTCGTGCGTGCTCTGCTAAAAGAAAACATTCAAGTGACCGCTCTCGTTCGCTCCGAGGAAAAAGCGCGCAAACAATTTGCCGACCTGCCTATCCAGATTGTCAAGGGGGATATTTTAGAGCCCGAAAGCTATCGTGACTATCTAGCAGGCTGCGACAGCCTCTTTCATACCGCTGCTTTTTTCCGCGATAATTATAAAGGCGGCAAGCACTGGCAGGAGCTCTACGACACTAATATTATAGGCACAAATAACCTCCTAGAAGCTGCTTACGAGGCTGGTATCCGCCAATTTGTCCATACTTCCTCCTGTGTCGTACTGGAAGGTGAGGCCAATCAGCTAATCGATGAAAGCATGTCTCGCTCAAAAGATACTCCTTTTGATTACTATCGCAGCAAGATTTTGAGTGAAGAGGCCGTTCGTGATTTCTTGGACAAGCATTCAGATGTTTTCGGTTGCTTTATCTTGCCGAGTGTAATGTTGGGTCCTAGAGACCTTGGTCCGACCTCCAGTGGGCAGCTGATTATCAATTTTGTAGAGCAAAAACTTCCAGGTATCTTAAAGGCTAGCTATAATATGGTGGATGCTAGAGATGTAGCAGATATTCATCTCCGCGCCATGAAATACGGACGCTCAAAGGAGCGCTATCTGGCAGTTGGACGGCAAGTGACCATGACAGAATTGTACCAAATACTGGAAAAAATCACTGGCGTTCCCGCCCCCAAGCGCAAGATCTCCCCTCTTTTCGTCAAAATCTATGCCCAAGCAAGTGAGCTCTACCACCGGCTCACCAAAAAACCAATTTTGGTTACCAATGAGCTCGCTCATCTCATGGCTGAAGAATATCTCAAAAGTAATTTTAGCTTTGCCAAAACCGAGAGCGAGCTAGGCGGACAGCATCGCCCTCTTGAAGAAAGCTTAGCTGACGTGGTAGATTGGTACCGCAAGCACGGCTATTTCGCCAAATAAGCAGCCCTCAAAATCAAGTGACCAAATGTTCATCGCTAGATTTTCCGCACTTCTGAATAAATATCTAAAACGGTCTCCTAAAGATGACATTCTATTCCCGTCCTTTGCAAATTTCTTCTGTATCTATTTTACACTAATTCCCTTAATTGTTGACAATTAATCTTGCAAAATATAAAATAAGAGAATAGATGACATGTCATCTAAATATAATTTAAGGAGAAGAGCCATGCCCCCAAAACACCAAAGCCGAAGTATTCACCACGCCTTCGTTACTGGCGCAACAGGTTTACTAGGAAATAATCTAGTGCGATCCCTTCTAAAAAAAGGAATTCAGGTGACTGCTTTAGTACGCTCTCGACAGAAAGCCTTAGAGCAGTTTGGCAATCTGCCGATCCATTTCATTGAAGGAGATATTTGCCAGCCAGACAGCTATCAAAATCATATGCAAGATTGTGATAGTCTTTTTCACACAGCTGCTTTCTTTCGAGATAGTTTGAAAGGCGGTCAGCACTGGCAAGAACTGTATAATACCAATGTGAAGGGTAGTTTGGAACTTTTTGAAGCCGCTTATAAAGCTGGCATTCGTCAGGCGGTCCATACCTCATCGATTGCAGTTCTCTATGGTGAGCAAAATCAACTGATTGATGAAAGCATGTTACGCAGCAGGAATACAAGCAATGACTACTACCGCAGTAAGATATTAAGCGAAGAGGTTCTCTTAGATTTTTCAAAAAAACATCCTGATTTTTTTGTTAGTTTTGTCCTGCCTGGATTTATGTTTGGCCCAGGCGATATCGGTCCTACCTCTGCGGGACAGTTGATTTTCGACTTCGTTCATAAAAAACTGCCTGGAATCATTCCCGGCAGCTACAGCGTCGTAGATGCCCGAGACGTCGCAGACTGCGAAATCCTAGCTATGCAGTATGGCCGACAAGGAGAACGATATTTAGCAGCTGGTAGGCATATGACGATGGAAGAATTATTGAAGAACCTAGAAGCGGTCAGCGGAGTTGCCGCTCCAACTAGACGGATTCCTCTTTTTCTTCTAAAGATAATTGCTCAATACAATGAACTATATCATCGTCTAACAAAACGTCCTATTCTGTTGAGTAAGGCTGCTGTGACCTCTACTGAAGAGGAATATCTCCGAACACATTTCAATTCTGCAAAATCTCAAAATGAGTTGGGAGCCCATTTCCGTCCCTTTGAAGAAACTCTCAAAGATGTCCTAGCTTGGTACAAAGAGCACGGCTACCTATCATAAGATTAAAAGTATCCAGAACAGGCATTTCAGGAATATGGAATCCGAATGCTTTCAGACTAAATCACTCTTACATTTTCTTATCTCCACCTTTTACTATTCCCTTATTTTATGTTATAATCATTATAATTGTAACGAATCAGGATTAATCTACTACTCAGAATTGAATAAAAGAAAACAGCTAATCAGCTGTTGTTTTCTGCAGGTTAATCATGAAAATATGAAAGGAAATGTAATGATTTACAAAGTTTTTTATCAAGAAACAAAAGAGCGCAGTCCGCGCCGTGAAAAGACACGTGCCCTTTATTTAGATGTCGAAGCAGCTAATGAATTGGAAGGCCGCATTCAGGCTCGTAAGTTAGTCGAAGAAAATACCCCTTACAATATTGAATTTATCGAGCTCTTGTCTGATAAACACCTCGAATACGAAAAAGAGTCAGGCACTTTTGAATTGACGGAGTTCTAACCCATGGCATATACCTTAAAACCCAAAGAAGTTGGCGTTTTTGCGATTGGTGGGTTAGGCGAAATCGGTAAAAACACCTACGGAATTGAATACCAAAATGAAATCATCATCGTGGATGCCGGTATCAAGTTCCCAGAAGACGACCTGTTAGGAATTGACTATGTCATTCCCGACTACTCTTATATCGTGGAAAATATTGACCGCGTTAAAGCTGTCCTCATCACCCACGGGCACGAGGACCATATCGGCGGTATTCCTTTCCTGCTCAAGCAAGCCAATGTTCCTATCTATGCTGGCCCTCTGGCGCTGGCCCTCATTCGCGGCAAGCTAGAAGAGCATGGACTTTTGCGCGATGCCAAGCTCTATGAAATCAATCAAAACACAGAACTGCAGTTCAAGCATCTGAAAGCTACTTTCTTCCGGACAACCCACTCTATTCCTGAGCCCTTGGGAATTGTCATTCATACGCCGCAGGGTAAGATTGTCTGTACAGGTGACTTCAAGTTTGACTTTACACCAGTCGGTGAGCCGGCCGACCTGCACCGCATGGCTGCTCTGGGCGAGGAAGGTGTGCTCTGTCTCCTATCTGACTCGACCAATGCTGAAGTCCCAACCTTTACCAATTCCGAAAAAGTTGTCGGCCAGTCTATCATGAAGATTATTGAAGGCATTAATGGACGGATTATTTTTGCCTCCTTTGCTTCAAACATCTTCCGGCTCCAGCAGGCAGCAGATGCTGCTGTCAAGACCGGTCGTAAGATTGCGGTCTTTGGCCGCTCCATGGAAAAGGCTATTGTCAATGGGATTGAGCTGGGCTATATCAAGGTTCCCAAAGATACCTTCATCGAGCCAAATGAACTCAAGGACTATCCAGCTGGCGAAGTGCTGATTATGTGTACTGGAAGTCAGGGTGAGCCGATGGCAGCCCTGTCTCGGATTGCTAATGGCACCCACCGCCAGGTTCAGCTGCAGCCTGGAGATACAGTCATCTTCTCATCCAGTCCTATCCCTGGTAATACGACCAGTGTTAACAAATTGATTAACATCATTTCCGAAGCCGGTGTAGAAGTGATTCACGGTAAGATTAACAACATCCACACCTCTGGACACGGTGGCCAACAAGAGCAGAAACTCATGCTCCGCTTGATTAAGCCTAAATATTTCATGCCAGTCCATGGTGAATACCGTATGCAAAAAGTCCATGCAGGTCTAGCCGTTGATACTGGAGTACCAAAAGACAATATCTTCATCATGAGCAATGGTGATGTGCTGGCTCTGACAGCTGACTCAGCCCGTATTGCCGGTAGCTTCAACGCTCAGGATATCTATGTCGATGGAAACCGCATTGGTGAAATCGGAGCTGCAGTCCTGCGCGACCGTAAAGACCTGTCAGAGGATGGTGTTGTCCTGGCTGTTGCGACGGTTGACTTTGAGTCCAAGATGATTTTAGCCGGTCCAGATATTCTCAGCCGTGGCTTTATCTACATGCGCGAATCAGGCGACCTCATTCGCCAAAGCCAGCGCATCCTCTTCAATGCCATTCGCATTGCCCTTAAGAATAAAGATGCCAGCGTCCAATCTGTCAGCGGCGCTATCGTCAACGCCTTGCGTCCTTTCCTCTATGAAAGCACCGAGCGTGAACCTATTATCATTCCGATGGTGCTTACACCAGACGAAGACAACTAAAAAATAAGCTTTGCTAGATTTAGCAAGGCTTATTTTTCTGCTTTATTTTTTGTTCGAGAGGCATGCTTGATAATCCAAGCGCAACTCGGACTCAATTCTTCCTCTTGCCAAGATCCAATTACCCTCTCGAATTTTTCAGGATCTTCTTTATATAAATCATTCAGATTATTAGCGACACTTTTTTGGATTGATTTATCCGTGTCATCCTTTAGATTTGTTAAAATAGTGGTAAACTCATCAAAATAATCTAAGACCACAGTCTGCTTCTTAGCCCAAGGCAATCGGATACGCATACACTCGCTGGCTAATCTGCGGACGCGCATATTCTCATCTTGGCTCCACTCTAACAGTAAATCCATGGTAGCATTAGGATAATTAGCCAGCAAGGGCCGCATGGAAAATTCTCCAGTAAATCGCTTGGTTAATTTCTTACTAAAGGCTGCACTTAACTCGAATTCCTGACCTCCGTAAAGTTCTACGTATTTGCCAATCGGCCACAACCAGTAACCTTCTGAGAACATCCCCAGGCCGCCCTCTAACTCTGGACCAAGTATCTGCTCAAAAACCTTAAGAGAATCAGCATAAGAAAGCGGCAAGCATTCTTTGATACTCCTTGCCAGCAGCTTTTGACGCTGAGTAAATTCCAAAGCCTCTAAGTCGCTTTCAACTAGAGACATAAAATGCTGAGCATCAAATTTATCTGTGACTTCTTGAAAGCGACGGCTCAAATCCTCCGCATAAACCAAATCATAATAATCTTTAACTTTTTTCGCCATAATTTCTAAATCCCCTTAACAGACTTCTCACTGCTCCTCTGACTTCTGCTTCTTCCTCTTTCTCAGCCAAATCTACATAAAAATTATCAAAGGTTTTTAAATTACTATTACTCAAAAATCCTACCTCCTACATATAAATCATTTGCTAAAGACATTGAATTTGGAACTACCTCATTATCTTTTACTAAAAAGGTGACATTCCAAGAAGAATTTTCAATATGATTGAATCTCCCATATATATTAACAATTTCTCCAGCGCCCCATGGTGTTCCGTTGCCAATTTCTTCCCAATTCGTTTCCTCCCAATTGATTTCCACTGATTCAATTTTCGGATTTTGTGACTTCACAAATTTTTTAATCTCTTCCTCTTGTGACTTTAAATAATCTAGCTGTTTCTCTTTTATGGATTGCAAATTAGCTTTGCCATCTGAAAACAAATTCCCTTGACTAAACATATATAAACTTCCTCCTCCAATAACAAGGACAAGGACAATAAATAGCAACCAAATGATTTTATGTTTCTTCATTTTCTTCCTCCTAGTCATTAGAAGTTACATATTATAACACCAAATTACATAAAAAGACGTGTAAAATCTGTATAGAAATTATTCAAGGATTTGAACCGCTCTCACTCAAAAATCTCTCCTCCTACTCGTAGCGGACTACCTTGCATGATAGAATCGATATCCGCTTTCCCATTTTCTACATCAACTAAAACACTCCAACTCGAGTCTTCGATATGGTTAAATCCTCCAAAAATTCTTATCACTTGTCCTCCTCCCCATGGAGTACCATTGCCTACTTCTTCCCAGTTTGTCTGGTTCCAATCCACCTGAACAGATTCAATCTTAGGATTTTGTGACTTGATAAAATCTTTAATTTCTTCCTCATGCTTTTTCAATTCATCTAACTGCTCTTCCTTTATCGTTTGCAAGTTTGGCTTTTTGGTTATAATTTTATTTAAGCTCTCCTGATTTCCAAGGAAAAAAGCTCGACCGATAATTCCTAGACTTACTAAAGCTATGGCTATTGTTTTCTGCCTTTTCATTTCCTATTCCTTTTAACAGTCATTGCTATTATTATAGCATAAAAAAACAGAAGCCAAATTGGCTTCCGTCTATTTGAGAATGGCTTCGTTTAATCGCTTGATAAAATGATATTTGGTAATGCCCTTTTGCGGGACATCTGCTAAACTGGCGTAGATTTCATAGCCTTGCTTGATGTAAAAATCCTTGGCTTGATAAGATTTAGTGGACAAGGTAATGCTAGTTACTCCAGCTTCTGCAGCCTTTTCTTCTAATTCTGCCAGCAGACTGGCTCCCAAACCTTTTTTCTGATGTTCTTTATCCACCACCAAAGCCTTGACATGAATATTTTCCAACACCTGTTGGGCATGGAGCAAGGCAATTAACCGGCCATCTTCCTCCCGCCTTAAATAATAATCTTGAGGTTCAAGTTTTTCAAGCATATCTGGACCAAAATAGGCTTCATATTGCTCATCAAAAACACGCTTAATAAAATCATGAAATTTTTCCATCTTTCTCCTCCACGAAAAAGCAGGGGATATGCCAATCCTCCTGCTCTAAGTTTAGTATAAATCGAGATAATTATCTACTTCCCATTGAGAAACAAAGGTTGCATAGCTTGCCCACTCAATACGCTTAGCTTCTAAGAAGCTCGTATAGATATGCTCGCCAAGTGCTGCTTTCACAACTTCGTCTTCTGTCAAGGCCTTCAAGGCATTGTGAAGAGTTGATGGCAGGTCTGTAATTCCTGCTTCCTTACGTTCCTCTGGAGTCATGATGTAGATATTCTCTTCGATTGGTGCTGGAGCTTCGATTTTATTTTCGACACCGTGCAGGCCAACTTCCAAGAGAACTGCCATAGCGATATATGGATTGGCCATCGGGTCAACGGAGCGCAACTCCAAGCGAGTACCCATACCACGAGAAGCCGGCACGCGCACCAACGGTGAACGATTGCGTCCCGCCCAAGCGATATAAACTGGTGCTTCATAGCCAGGAACCAGACGTTTGTATGAGTTAACCGTTGGGTTCATGATAGCTGTGTAGTTATAGGCATGGTTAATCAAACCACCCAAGAAATGGTAGGCTGTTTCTGACAGCTGCATACCTTTTGGATCTTCTGGATCGAAGAAGGCATTATTACCGTCTTGATCAAAGAGGGACATGTTACAGTGCATACCAGATCCCGCAATACCAAACTTCGGCTTAGCCATAAAGGTCGCATACAGACCATGCTTACGAGCAATAGTTTTCACAACCAGCTTAAAAATCTGAATTTTATCACAAGCACGAAGCACTTCATCATATTTAAAGTCAATCTCGTGCTGGCCGACTGCGACCTCATGGTGGCTAGCTTCTACTTCAAAGCCCATCTTGGTTAGGACATTGACGATTTCCCGGCGAGTATTGTCTGCCAAGTCTGTTGGCGCCAAATCAAAATAGCCACCCTTGTCATTTACTTCCAGCGTCGGATCGCCATTTTCATCCAGCTTAAAGAGGAAAAATTCTGGCTCTGGTCCGAGGTTAAAGGACTTGAATCCCAGCTCTTCCATATGCTTGAGGGCGCGCTTGAGGTTGCTGCGAGGATCCCCTAGAAACGGTACATGATCTGTCGTATAAACATCACAAATCAGACCCGCTACACTGCCATTTTCATCCCCCCAGGGAAAGACCGTCCAAGTATCCAAATCAGGATAAAGATACATATCTGATTCATTGATACGGACAAAACCTTCAATGGAAGAACCATCAAACATGGCTTTATTGGATAAGACCTTGTCAAGCTGTTCATCCGTGGCAGGAATTTCCACATTCTTCATAGTTCCTAAAATATCAGAGAACATAAGACGAATAAAGGTAACATTTTTCTCTTTTACTTCGCGACGGATATCAGCTGCTGTAATAGACATTAAATTTCTCCTTGTAATTCAAACAAAATAGCTATGGTCGACGCATCTGACCAAAGGTTGGCAGAGAAGAAGCAAAACGGCCTTGCTGCAAGATGTCATGATGCAGGGCACGGCGGACATCTTTGTCACTAACGGTCTTGCGGGACTTGGCTTCACGCTCAGCATATTTCCTCTTAATCGCAGCGATATTATAACCTTCCGAAATATAATCCTTAATTTCTAAAAGACGGTCCATATCATTCAAAGAATACATCCGACGATTGCCCTCATTCCGAGCAGGGGTAATCAGATTCTGGTCTTCATAATAACGGATCTGACGGGCAGATAGGTCCGTCAGTTTCATAACACTGCCGATGGGAAAAACTGCCATGTTTCGGCGAAACTCTTTTTCCTTCATTCAAATTCCTCTCTACGCACTATTATAGGACGAAATAAATCTTATGTCAAGAAATAATGTCAGATTTTCTTACACGGATTTTATTTTTTCTTTTCAAAGATGGCTCGCAGCCGATCTATATCAGAATTTACCAGAATCGCAACAAAGACTCCCATGAAGGTTTCAAATATTCTGGCAAAGACATACAAGATGGTATCTTCCGGCCGGATGGACAGGGTAATAATCAGCATAGCAGATACCCCGCCAATGACTCCAGCCTTGTTGTTCATAGCAACATTGGTCATGATTGTCAGCATTGTACAGACCGGCACCAAAAGGAGGGTGACCCAATACTGCTCCTTAAAGACACTATTGACAATGAAAAATAGCAGAGCGTAAAAACCACCGATGCTGTTTCCCAAGATTCGCGATGTTCCGAAGTGGACACTCTTATCAAAATCCTCACGAAGACTAAAGACTGCCGTCAAAGCACCGATTTGCAGGCCTTTCCAACCAAAAAGCCCAAAGAGCAATAGGATGATGAAGACAGCCAGACCGGTCTTAAAGGTACGCATGCCCAGACGAAATTTCGATTTATCAAACTTGTACTTATTGAAATAACTCATTAGTCTCCTTCCAGGAAATCCTCCCTCTCTTCATTTTAACATATTTCGTCTCAAAAAAACTCTTTCTGCTTAGGAGATTTCCCACACAAAGAAAAAGCCCTATCAGTTACCACATCAAGAGCTATTGACTATTTAAAAGCTGAGACATTATCTGTCCCAGCCTCGTTTTTATTATCTTTAGTTTGGATAAATGTAGGTAACACCACCCATAAATTCATTCGGGTTAAAGTAGCCACGATAGTTGTTAATTTGCTTTTGGCGATTGTAGTTCGCTTCTAGAACTTGAATTGAGCTGTCGCTTTGCACATCTGTCACATAAGCAACGTGTCCATATTCACCGCCATCCCAAACTGCAATAGCCCCTGCTACTGGGACATTTCCTGTTGCATAACCCTGAGCACCAGCATTGATTGCCCAAGTATTAGCATTGCCCCACCAGTTGCTTGCCCAAGGAGCCATTTCTTTCACGCCCCAAGTACATTGGCCGATTGGGTAAGAATTGCCATAGTCAGTTGGTGTATTTAAGACAACATCTTCAGTATCAGATACCAAAGCAGCATCGCTTGTCGCTTCATAAGCTGGAGCACTGTATGGATTGTAAGTCTGTGCCAAAGCTGTACCATTTACTTGCAGCACATCTCCTGGGTTAATCGTATCAAAAATTGATTTTCCATTATTGGCAGCAAGTTCGTAAGGATTCATCCCATTGGCGCTAGCAATGGCAAAAAAAGAGTCCCCTTGCTGGACAACGTAAGAATCTGCATTGACAGCTTGAGCGCCGATTGTCGCTAACAAAGCTGTGGAAGTTAAACCAAGAGTCGCTTTAGCAAATGTTTTTTTCATAACTGTTTTTCTCCGTATAATTTGATGATAAAAAAATCATACCTCATTTACATGTCAGTTTTTTTAGAGTTATGTTTTTGTCATGTTACAAATGATTTAGACTTTTGCTACATGAGATTTTGCAGTATTTTTAAAGATAAAAAGGCTAGGGATTCCCTAGCCTCATCTATTATCAGTCTTCTTTACGTCTCAATTTTCCTAGACCTAAAGCAGCAATAATGGCTGCTAAACCTAGATATGGCAGATAGACTGTATCTTTGGCTCCCGTTTCTGGCAGAAGAGAAACAGGAATCTTTTTAGCTGCTGGAGTTGGATTGGCTCTTCTTGGATCGTTTATATCCGAAACAAGCAGATGCTGTGCCTTAGGAGTGACTGTTGTAACTGTATTTGAAGCATAGACTACATGATTGACCGTATTGATGTAGGTATTTTCAAAAGTACCTGCAGCAATCCGCTTCATCTGTAGATAGGTTTCAGCCTGAAAAGCTGAATCCAGAGAAATGGTCTCTAAGAATTCTTCCTTGAAACGAATAGAAATCAAGCCTTTCTCAAGATCAATATTCGCAGCTGTATACTCAGTCAAATCTGTACCAGCCTTTATCACCTTACCATCTTTGAGCGTGATGTCTACTTTGGCAAAGGTTTTGTAAGCACCCGTGTACTCATCGCCTCGTTGATCATAATCATCCACAAAGCTATAGTCTGTCAAATCTTCAGAGTGGTTAGCAGGAATCAAGCCGCCGATAAGACGGTAGTTAAAGTGCCGTCCCAAAGTCAGTTCCTTGCCATCCAAGTTCTCTGCACTTGTCGGATCCAAACTCAGGGTAATATCTTTTTCAGGACTGATTTTAGGAACATTGTTCACGACTACGTCTGTCGCATAACCATTTCCAAAGTCAATTTGATAAGCCCGGTTCTCGAATTTACCACCTGTGCGGCCCATTCCTTCTTTGACAGCCATAGGGCTTGTTATCGTCAAAGACTTACCTGTTACGACATATTGGTCATAAAAGGCTTGGGCATCGTCTGCTGCAAAGAGTTGGAAAGAACCTTCAACAGTGATATTGGCCTTTTGAAGGAGCTCTCGAACTGCTGCAGGGGCTGTTTCAAGGCTCTCGTAGTGGGTCACTGTCACACCTGCCACAGCTTTGCCATCCGCATCTACTAGCTTGACTAATTCCGGACGAAGTTCAAGTGCTTCTTCCGGATAGTCATCTACATAGTAGAAACCTTTTTGAATCGTGCTCTTAGCTGACTTGTCACCCTTATACTGATCCAAATCCCAAGTCAGCTCGTAGTAATTGGTCGAACCAGCCAAGACTTCCTTACCATCAATCACCAATCCTGCCTTGTTTTTATTGACCTTGGTTGGCTTGATGTAATTATTGCTAGGATTGTCTGAATCGTCTGGCTTGCCTGGCGTAGTCACGCGTACTACGTTTGAGCGGACACCATAGGCATCATTGACTGTCAGGGTGAAATTATTAGTATAGGTTGCGCCATCATTGAGTACTCGACCAACCACTGTTGGAAAGAGCGTAGCAACCTCTTTGGTCGTATCAGCGTTATAAGTAGCTAAGGTTGCTGCAGTTGCCTTGAATGTTACTGTGTGACTAGCCTTATCATAGCTGACTTCAAAACCTGCACTAGCAGCTTTTGTTGCTTCTAAGTCAACTTCATAACCACTTGGCAACGGATCAGCAATGACAAAAGAAGTCGTCTCGCTGCGTCCAGCTGGAAGAGCTTCTGTCTTTAAGGCAAACTGAACGACAGACTGCTTAGCCACAAGAGTCTTATCAATATTGGTGCCTTGGTCATTTTGAATCTCTTTGTTAATCTGCGGTTGAGATTGCAAGAGATGATAATGATAATGCACAGTCGGAGCTACGGGCGCTGCTGGCTCTTTTTGATAAACAGGCTCTGCTGGTAAGGTTGGCAGCGGGCTATAAGTTGGTTCTACCGGCTTATTAGGCTCTGGTGTATCTGGTGTAGGTGTTGGCGCTTCCGGCTCCTTCTCATAAGTCGGTGCTACCGGAGGTGTTGGCTCCTTTTCATAGGTCGGTTCTACCACTGCTGGCCGGACAGCTTTTTCTACTTCATAGCTTGGCTCTGAAGGCTTACTAGGTTCTGGTGTATCCGGTGTACGCGTCGGTGGCGTCGGATCTTTTTCATAAGTCGGTGCTGCCGGAGGGGTTGGAAGAGCCTTCGGTGTTGGTGCAGTTGGAGCTGGATCCAAAGGCTTAAGCGCTTCTTCACTTGGCGCTGCAGGAGCTGTAGGAGCTACTGGCGCTTCCGGTTCTTCTACTGTGATGATTGGCAGATCATTCGCTCGGACATCACCATTAATCGCAAACCAAATATTTGGCTTCTTAGGAGCTAGTTTGTCAGCCCTACGTGGATCAGTAGCCTCTGGCTGGCCTAACACTTCAGAAGAGGAAATTGTTCCAATCGTCATACTGTTGGTTGTGCCAGAAATTTCTACCGCTCCTGCTCCATACCATGAGTTAGGAGCATCTGTAGTGTCCCAGCCTGAGTCCGGCTGAGCATTCTTATACATGGTAAAGCGAGATCCGCCAACTCCTTTTTTGAAGTTTTCAGACTCAGTCGCATAAATTTGGCCGTTCTTTTCACCAATAGATGAACCTGAAATCTTGTTGAAAGTTCCGGTATAATCTTTGGCCATTTCGATAGAATTAGCTTCACGGTTGAGGGAAGCCACGGACATCAAAGCCTGATCAAAATTAATAGGTTGGCCTTTATCATCATAAAAGACAAATTCCGTCTTCACAAAGAGAGAGGTTGCATCTTCAAAATTTCCTGTATAAGCTGAAGCAAAAACTCCCATTGTCGGGTCTTTAAAAATACCTAACCAGGCCTTATCATTGCGGAATTGAGAGCTTGGATCAAGGGTATAAGTATAGACAATTTTAGAAACTTTTTTCCCTCGATAATAAGTTCCCTGAAGATTTGTATAGGTTGCTGTTGCAGACTGACCGCGGCTCAGCAAAACAGAAGACCATTCAGTCGGCCCTTTACCACTTGTTACGTTAGAACTATAGTCTGCATACTTGCCAACCGTACCAAAGCTTTCCTGCTGATTGGTCTGATAGTTAGCATTTTGAATATCTGTTACTTTGAAGTTGTCCAACTGGAAGAGTTTCTTAGAAAACTCTGCAGTGTTCTTCACAGCGGCTTCCATGCCAGCATAGCTGACAAACTCACCAGTTGTAGTCAGTGACAGATCAGCATTAGGTTCTGATTTGAAAACCAGACTTTGCGCAATTGGACGGCTCAGATGCCCGTCTTCAGTCTTCTTTGCTTCTGCGATAGCCAGTCCAGCCTTAATCTTGGCCTGTTCAGCATCATACTTAGCCTTATCTTGCTGATATTTGGCTAATTTTGTATTATAGACAGCCAAATCTGCATTATACTGGGCCAACTGAGCTTGATAGTTTGCCTGAGCTTGAGCATTACGCTTCTTGATTTCTTCATTTTCAGCTACTATAGTGGCATTTTTAGCTTGGTTCTCTGCTAGCTTTTGCTCATATTCTTTTTGAGCTGCTGCATTTTCTGCTTCAATTTGAGTCTTTTTAGCTTCATAAGCTGCTAAATCTGCTTCATATTGAACTTTTTTATCTTGATTTTCCTTTTGGATACGGGCCAATTCTGCCTGATAATTCGCCTGAGCCGCTTGATATGCCGATTCATTATCAGCATTGGTCTTTCGGACAGTAGCTAAATCTGTTTGATATTGGGCAAGTGCTGCCTCGTAGGCCGCTTTTGCTGCCGCATTCCTCTGTTTAATAACTTCATTATCAGCAGCAATCTTAGCATTTTCTGCTTCAGTATCCGCTAAAGCTTTTTCATACCGTGCCTGAGCCGCCGCATTCGCTTTTTGAACACGATCCAGCTCACTAGCATAAGCCGCCAGAGCCGCATCATAATTAGCCTTTGTTTCCGCATTTAGTTTTTGAACACGAGCTAATTCTGCATCATAGGCCGCTTTAGCTGCTTGATAGGCTGCCGCATTATCCGCATTCGTCTTTTGAACCGCTGCTAAATCCGTTTTGTAGTTGCTCAGTGCTGCTTCATAATCTGCTTTCAGCTGAGCATTTTCTGCTGTGATCCGAGCTACTTCTGCCTGATGGGCAGCCAAATCTTTAGCATATTGCTCCGCTATCGCTTTGTTTTCTGCTGTAATCCGAGCCACTTCCGCCTCGTAGGCTGATACTTTTTCTTTGTACTCCTTGACCTTGGTATCAATCTCGGTTACCTGAGCTTGATAATCTGCTGCAATCTCCGCTTTTTTGTCTGTAGTTTCTTGAGCAGTCTGGGCCACTCCCTTATCAAGATTTTGGTCTTTGACCACTGTCAAGCCTGCTTCTTGAGCCTTTTTGACGCTTTCATCTAAAGCAACTGTTGGAACGGTAACTGTCACACCGCCGTCCGCCTGACCTACTCGCGCCTGACTCTCTTTAGATGCCTGACTGGCTGGCCCTTGAGCTTGAGGCAGATTAGTCGCTGCATTTCCAGTACCTACCATTTCAGTATTGACAGGACCATTAGTATCAGATACCACTTCATCTGCTCTTACTTGCATCGTTGACGTTAAAAAAGCCGCACCTAGAACAGCACCGCATAAAGTTTTAACAGCCTTGTTTTTCCGAAAACCAAAAACTTCTTTTTTCTTCATTTTTCTCCTCCCTCTGCTAACTTTTACAGTCAGCAGTTTTCCCAAGCCCTCTGAAAATCAAAAAATAATTGAAACCTCCTACCGGAAGCTCCATTCTCATTTTGACTTTCTTTAAGCATCAGAATATATATCTTTATCCTATCAAGTTTTCCCTCGTTTTGCAAGCATTTTTTCCTCAGTTTATTTACCTTTTTTGTTTTTTGGACATTGATTGCATAATGTCTATTTTTGGTTTTCTCTTCCCTCTCTGTTCCACAGATTTTACGTAAAAAAGAAAGGACCAGTCTTTACTAATCCTTCTCTTATTATAGTTTTATAGAATATTAAATATTCTAGGTTTACTGCTTATTTCTCTGTTAATGCAGCAAGTCCTGGCAATACTTTACCTTCAAGGAGTTCCATTGATGCACCACCACCAGTAGAAATCCATGAGAACTTGTCTGCACGGCCAAGGTTGATGGCTGCGGCAGCTGAGTCACCACCACCGATGATTGATTTTACGCCAGGTTGTTTCACGATAGCGTCCATAACACCGATTGTACCAGCTTGGAAGTCAGGGTTTTCAAATACACCCATAGGTCCATTCCAAACAACAGTCTTCGCACCAGTCAAGGCTTCATCAAATTTAGCGATAGATTTAGGACCGATATCAAGGCCAAGGAAGCTTGGATCCACTGCTTCACCTTCAGTATCTTTCACTTCAGTATAGTCCGCAAAAGCATTTGCTTCTTTAGAGTCAACTGGCAAGATCAATTTGCCGTTTGCTTTTTCAAGAAGAGCTTTCGCAACATCCAATTTGTCTTCTTCTACAAGTGAGTTACCGATTTCGATACCTTGTGCTTTGTAGAATGTGTAAGTCATACCACCACCGATAAGAACTTTATCAGCTTTTTCAAGCAAGTTTTCGATAACACCGATCTTGTCAGATACTTTTGAACCACCAAGGATAGCTACGAATGGACGTTCTGGAGTTTCAACCGCTTCTTGGATGTAGGCAATTTCGTTTTCAAGAAGGAAGCCAGCAACAGCTTTTTCAACGTTTGCTGAGATACCAACGTTAGATGCGTGTGCACGGTGAGCTGTACCGAATGCATCGTTTACGAAGATACCATCTCCAAGTGATGCCCAGTATTTACCAAGTTCAGGATCGTTTTTAGATTCTTTCTTGCCGTCAACATCTTCAAAACGAGTGTTTTCAACCAAAAGAACTTGTCCATCTTCAAGAGCATTGATAGCTGCTTCCAATTCAGCACCACGAGTGACACCTGGGAAAACAACGTCTTGACCTAATTTAGCAGCCAAGTCTGAAGCTACTGGTGCAAGAGATTTACCTTCTTTGTCCGCTTCTTCTTTGACACGTCCAAGGTGAGAGAAGAGAATTGCGCGACCGCCTTGCTCAATGATGTATTTAATAGTTGGAAGAGCAGCAGTGATACGGTTGTCATTTGTAATCACTCCATCTTTCAATGGTACGTTAAAGTCTACACGAACGAGGACTTTTTTACCTTTCAAATCAACGTCTTTAACAGTAAGTTTTGCCATGTTACAAAAACTCCTTTTCATATTTTATACGCAACTATTATATCATATTTTCCAAAAGTTTTCTTGATATAAAGAAAATTTTCACAAAAAAGAAGTGCATGACACTTCTTTCTCTCGAACTTTGAAATTAGAGAATAGGAAAAAGGGCGCTAAACTCATTCAGACAATATTTAAAGCTGGATTTTTTCTCTAGATTCGATAATGCAAAAAGCCAGTAAAACTACTGACTTCAACTTTTTCTACTATCTAAATTGCAAAGACTTGTCCTACTGCATAGGTGACCGCCATGGTTAAAAGACCGATTACGAGGTTGCGAATCATGGCATTTTTGAGCGGTGCTTTGCCCAATCTAGCGCTGGTATAGCCTGTTCCCAAAAGTGCCAAGGCCACGATTAGAACGGTTGCCCAGATACGGACGCTGGCTGGAAGCATGATAATCGTAATCATAGGAAAAAGCGCACCAACAGCAAAAGCTAAAAAGCTTGATACGGCAGCATGCCAGGGATTAGTGAACTCCTCAATCTCGATTCCATATTTTTCCTGCACCAAAGCCTCCAACGGATCCTGGAGAAAAGCCCGATTGGTCATGAGCTGGGCAGAAGTCTCACACTCGCCATTTTGAACATAGGCAGCATAGAGAGACTGCCTAGCGATATCCGGATTTTTCTCTAAAAGCTCCCGCTCTCTGGCAACAGCAGCTTCTTCTGTATCCTTTTGAGTAGAAACAGAAACATACTCTCCACCAGCCATAGAAAAGGCACCCGCAAAGACTGCCGCTAAACCAGATAGAAAGATAATCCAGACATCTTCCGTCGCACTAGCCACCCCAATAACCACACCTGCTATGGAAATAATGCCGTCATTAGCTCCTAAAACCCCAGCCCGCAATATATTCAATCGCCCACTAAAGTTCGTATCAATTTTATGTTCTTCCACGATTTAAAATTTCTCTTTCTCTTTATTTATAATGATTATAAATAAAACCTAGAGCTAATACAAGAGAAAATCGAAAAATGAGAAAAGTTCTACTATTTAAGAGAAGAAAGGCATTGAAAAAAGAGCCGTTTTAAACGACTCCTTTCTTTATAATCACTATAATGCTGTAACAAACTGATTATTTCACCACGATATTAACTAGTTTATTTGGAACGCTAATCACTTTCACGACTTCTTTGCCAGCGATTTCAGACTTGATTTTCTCATCTGCAAGGGCAATTTCCTGCAGTTCCTCACGGCTCAGGTCCTTAGCTACGACTAACTTAGCACGGACTTTACCCTTGATTTGAACTACGATTTCGACCTCTGCCTCAACCAGCTTGCTTTCGTCATAAGTTGGCCAAGCTACGTAGGAAATGCTCTTGCCAGTTTGAGCGACTGCCTGCCAGAGCTCTTCAGCCAAGTGCGGTGCAAAAGGTGCAAGCAATTGAATGAAACCTTTAGCGTATTCGACATAGAGTT
Organism: Streptococcus sanguinis; assembly: GCA_963549775.1. GTDB lineage: Bacteria > Bacillota > Bacilli > Lactobacillales > Streptococcaceae > Streptococcus > Streptococcus sanguinis_Y. Next base: position 43,443 of record CAUUZZ010000006.1, read on the forward strand.
TTTCTTCCTTGTTGGCTGCATTGACAAAAATCATGAGCTGGGCAATGGCTGTGTTAAACTTGAGCTCCTCAATCTGCTCTGTGACAGACTTGACTGTTTCATGGTAGGCCTTGTCGAGTGCTCCGCTATTTTCAGAAACCAGCTCCTTAGAGTTAAGGAGACGATAAACCCGATCCAGGAACTTGCGGCTACCTTCCAGACCTTCTTCTGACCAAGCGATGGACGCATCCAGTGGCCCCATGAACATTTCATAGACACGCAGTGTATCGGCACCGTATTGCTCTACTACATCATCTGGGTTGACCACATTCTTCAGAGACTTAGACATCTTAGCAGGCGCTTGCTCCAGCTCTTCTCCAGTTTCGATGTTGAAGAAAGAGCCATCTCGTTTTTCCACCTTGTCTGTCGCCACTAAAGCACCACGGCTGTCACGGTAGCTAGTCCCCAGAATCATTCCTTGGTTAAAGAGTTTTTGGAAAGGCTCTTTGGTCGGAACCACTCCGATATCATAGAGGAACTTGTGCCAGAAGCGGGCATAGAGGAGGTGGAGTACAGCGTGCTCTGCGCCACCGATATAAATGTCAACTGGAAGCCAAGCCTTGAGCAAGTCTTCGTCTGCTAATTTCTCATTGTTGTGGGGGTCAATGTAACGCAGGTAATACCAGCTAGAACCAGCCCATTGAGGCATGGTGTTGGTTTCGCGGCGTCCTTTGACACCATCTTCCCGAGTCACTTCCAGCCAGTCAGTCAGATTGGCCAGAGGGCTTTCACCAGTACCAGAAGGACGGATATCCTTGGTTACAGGCAAGACAAGTGGAAGTTCATTTTCAGGAACAGGCGTTGAGGTGCCATCTTCCCAATGAATGATTGGAATCGGCTCACCCCAGTAGCGCTGACGGCTAAAGAGCCAGTCGCGCAAGCGATAGGTGACTTTTTCATTTCCGACACCTTCTGCTTCCAGCCAAGCAACCATCTTGTCAATCGCGCCAGCCTTGTCCAAGCCATCTAGGAAGCCAGAGTTAATATGCGGACTGTCTTCTGTATAAGCAGCTTCAGCAACATTGCCACCCTCTAGAACCGGAATAATCTCTAAATCAAACTGCTTAGCAAACTCCCAATCGCGCTCGTCATGCGCAGGAACAGCCATGATAGCCCCTGTTCCGTAGCTTGCAAGCACATAGTCGGCAATCCAGATTGGGATTTCCTTGCCATTGACAGGATTGATGGCATAAGCTCCTGTCCAGACACCAGTCTTCTCCTTAGCCAAATCAGTCCGAGCCAGGTCGGATTTGAGGCTGGCTGCATGTTTGTAGTCTGCTACTGCTTGGGCTTGTTCTGCACTTGTAATGACATCAACGAGAGCATGCTCTGGAGCCAAAACAGCATAGGTCGCACCAAAAAGAGTGTCCGGACGAGTCGTAAAGACGGTGAAGTCCTTGTCTGTGTCCTTAATCTTGAAGGTTACATTGGCACCGGTTGACTTACCAATCCAGTTGCGCTGCATATCCTTGATAGACTCCGGCCAGTCCAGTTCCTCCAAGTCATTGAGCAAACGTTCTGCATAGGCTGTGATTTTCAGCATCCACTGACGCATAGGCTTGCGAACAACTGGATAACCACCGCGCTCAGATGTTCCGTCTGGCAGAACTTCCTCATTGGCGATAGCCGTTCCCAGCTCTTCAACCCAGTTTACTGGCACTTCAGCTTCATAAGCCAGGCCTTTTTCGTAAAGCTTGGTGAAAATCCACTGGGTCCACTTGTAGTAGTTAGGGTCAGTTGTATTGACCTCTCGGTCCCAGTCATAGGAAAAGCCAAGAGCGTTGATTTGACGCTTGAAGTTGGCAATGTTTTCTGCTGTAAAGTCAGCTGGATCATTCCCTGTATCCATGGCGTATTGCTCAGCCGGCAGACCAAAGGCATCCCAGCCCATAGGATGCAGGACATTATAGCCCTGAGCCCGCTTGTAGCGGCTGAGAATATCTGTCGCCGTGTAGCCCTCCGGATGCCCTACATGGAGCCCCGCTCCTGATGGGTAGGGAAACATGTCCAGCGCATAAAAGTTAGGCTTGTCCTTATCCGTACCTGTCTTAAATGTATGGTGCTCTGCCCAGTATTTCTGCCACTTGGGCTCGATTTCTTTGTGATTATAATAAGCCATTCTTTTCTCCATTTTTTGTACTGTTTCTATTATACCATTTTCAAGGGATTTTGAAAGACGGAATTTCATGACTGCCAGACACATCAGACAAAGGAGCTCTCCACCAAAAAAAAGCCACATTGTCAGCCCTACGGTTGAAAGGTGGCTTGTTTTATATTTTGCTTTTATTTATCCAATTCCCTGACATATTGGTCGACTGCTAGGATGGCACCTGCAATGTCAGAAGCTGAAATCTCAAATGGCATCTGATGGATGGTTTCGCCCTCAATCGTCGCTTGCTGACCAACTTTGAGCAAATCTTCATAGCTGGCATTTTCTAAATGCATTTCTTTCAGAGTTGTCGGCATACCAATCTTTTGATAGAAGCGAATATATTTTTCCAATTCTTCTTTAGGTCTGTTTTCTAAGAAGAGCTGGGTCAAGGTTCCATAGGCAACTTTTTCACCGTGGGTCAGGTGATGAATATCGCCTGTGAGAGCTGTAAACCCGTTGTGGATAGCATGGGCTGCTGCTAAACCGCCGCTCTCAAAGCCGACGCCACTGAGAAGGGTATTGGCTTCAATGATATTTTCCAGAGCTGGAGTCACGACTTTCGCTTCACAGGCTGCGATAGCCTGCAGGCCATCTGCAAACAGTGTTTCTTCACACTTCTTCGCAATTGCTACACCAGCTAAGCTCTGTCTTTGTCCCAGCATGGTAGTGCCATTTTTCTGCTGGACAGCACGCGCTTCTACCCAAGTCGCTAAACCATCTGCAATCCCAGAAGCCAGAAGCCGTTTTGGCGCTCCAGCAATTACTTTCGTATCCACCAAGACGAGTTCAGGGTTTTTACTATAGAAAATGTATTTTTCAAAGGCGCCATCTTCTGTATAGATAACAGAAAGTGCTGAAGTTGGGGCATCTGTAGAGGCAATGGTTGGCGCAATGACCACAGGACGTCCTAGTATGTCTGCAATCGCTTTCGCACTGTCAATCGTTTTCCCACCACCTAGGCCAATAACCAAGTCTGCTCCGTCTTTTTCAGCCAGAGCAACGACCCGATCAATTTCAGCATCAGAAGCTTCTCCATTGAAAGCGACATGCAGCACATGAAAACCATAACGGGTAAGGTAGTCATTGAATTTTTCTCCAACAATCTGGTAAACCACATCATCACAAAGCAAGACTGGATGGCTTCCTAATTGAAGAATCTGTTTTGCATTTTCAAACAGGGCATTTTCTCCCTGAATATAACGAGACGGGCTTGCAAAAATTCTCATAGAACACCTCTTCCTTTTTTATAGATAGAACATTATATATACCTTTTAAATGTATTCCTGATTGTGAATTGCTGACCAGTCTGCGGCAAAGTCATCTACTGCCTTAGAGATAGACGGCATAGCAAAAGCTGCTGCAAAGATATCTGGTCCTGCTGTAATGGCTTGGGCCCCATCAGCAAAAGCACGATTAATTTGGCTAACATTCTTAAAGGACGCTGCCAATATTTTGCTGGCGGAATGTTCCCGCTCAATCGCTTGAGCCAGCTGGCTAATCACAGCATCTGAATCAATATTGAGATTTTCCATGCGGTTATAGTAAGGAGCAAGATAGTCAGTCCCCGCTTCAATAGCTAATAGCCCTTGAAAGGTCGTATAAATGGCTGTCGCTGTAATCTTGTAGCCTTCTGCTTTGAGAGTTTTGATAGCTGCCAACCCAGCCGGTGTGACCGGAACTTTAATATAGACAGCATCACCGCATTTTTTTCGAATTTCAGCGGCATCCTTCAAGATGCCCTCATAATCTTTAGCAACAACCTGCACATGGATAGATGGACCTTCTCCTATGATTTCCCGAACAGCGCGAATCCGTTCGAAGAAATCTATTTTTCCTTCTTTTTTTGCGATGGTCGGATTAGAAGTCACTCCCGCCAAGGGGAGGACTTCCGACCATTTTTTTATCTCCTCTAAATTTAAGGTATCAAGCATGAATTCCATAAATTGGACCTCTTTTACAATGTGTGCTCCGTACGTCCGATAATATCATCTTGCGTCGCCTTGGAAAGCACATTGAAGAAAGCAGAGTAGCCTGCAACGCGAACAATCAAATCGCGGTGTTTTTCAGGATGCTTCTGAGCATCAATCAAGGTTTCCCTAGAAACGACATTGTATTGGATATGATAGCCATGCAGACGGTTAAAGAATGTACGAAGCAAGGCAATAAGTTTCACTTTATCTTCTTCCTTAGACAGGGTCTGAGGATTGACTTTTTGATTGAGCAGAACGCCTCCTACGATTTCATCTGTCGGCAATTTAGAAACAGATTTTAATACAGAGGTCGGGCCGTTCTTGTCCATATTGTGGGATGGAGAGCAGCCTTCAGCGAGCGGTGTTCCGGCATTGCGGCCATCTGGTGTCGCCAAGGTACCGCGACCTTGACCGACATTGGCTGAAATAGAAGATGTTCCAGAGTAGCGGATACCGCCAATTGGACCACGGCCATAACGGGTATTTGGATATTTAGCGATTTCATCCACATAAATATCGTAAGCATCTGTCACTAGCTTATCTGCGTAATCATCATCATTACCATATTTCGGTGCATCATGAATCAGCATCTCTTGAATTTCTTTACCACGCTCATCTGCATAGTCTGTTTCAAGTGCATGCCAGAGTTCAGCCGGAGTCAGCCTGCCTTCTTCAAAGACTAGCTTCTTGACGGCCGCCAATGAGTCTGATAGATTGGCAATTCCGACTTGAAGACCAGAAATATAGTCATAGACAGCTCCGCCTTCTTTCAAATGCTTACCGCGTCCGATACAGTCATCTGTCAAAGCTGAGCAGAGGATATCTGGTACTTCTCTTTCGAGAGACAGGTCGATAGAATTTTCCACGATGACACTCATGCGGGTCAAATGGCGCAAGGTCTTGTCCCAAGCCGTTTGCAGCTCAGCAAAGCTCTTCATATCTTTAAAATGACCGAAGCTTGGCGCAAAGCGCTTGCCAGATGCTGGATCAATCCCATCGTTCATAGTGATGAGGAGCACCTTAGGGAAGTTCATGTAGCTCATACCTGTACAACGGTAGCCCCATTTACCAGGCACAGCAGTTTCCACACAGCCGATAGCACTATAGTCGTATGCATCTTCTTCTAAAACGCCTTTAGCAATAAAGGACGGAATAATGATTTCATCATTATTGAAGGCCGGCATACCGAAACCAAGCTTCATGACTTCAATACACTCATTCATAAAGCGAGCATCTAGGCCTGCATGATAGCGAACGGTCAGATTCGGCTGAGGAAGATGAGTTTGAGCTACAGATTTCAACACAAGGTAGGAAAGTGGGTTGACTGCATCTCTCTTATCTCTCGTTTGGCCACCGATTGTCACATTTTGATAAAGGGGACTGCCCGCAGATGAGAATGTATGGGCCTGGCTGCGGACTTTATTAATGGTAATCGTCTTAATCCAGAGATTGGTTAAGCGTTCTACAATGCTAGCCTCTGTTTCACGTCCAGCTTCCAAATCTGCCTTGACATAAGGATACATGTACTGGTCAAAGCGTCCATAAGAGAGTGAATGTCCGTTAGACTCAATCTGAAGGATACACTGGATAAACCAAACAGACTGAACAGCTTCAGCAAAGGTTGATGCTGGCTCGTACGGCACTTTAGAACAGATTCTAGCGATTTCTAAGAGCTCCTGACGGCGCTTAGGCTCTGCTTTTTCAGCCAGTTGTTTGGCTAAGGCTACAAAACGCTCCGCATAAGCTTTCACAGCATCTACTACGATGAAAATGGAATCATAGAAGTGGTATTTGTCAAGACTAGCCGGATCGGTCAAATCCAAGGCTTCCTTAGCTGCGCGAGCTTTTTCTTCAAAACCTTTCAGTCCATAGGCCAAGAGTTTTTGATAGTTGACCGCCAAGTGAGCATCACCAGAGTTCATCTTTCCTTCCATGCCAAAGAAGCCAGTTTCCATATAAACCTGAACTTCCTCTGGAAGTAAAGCTCCAGCTCGAGCACGGAGGTTATTGTTTTCCCAGAAAGGAGCGATGCTGCGGAGCTGCTCTTTGGTTTCCTCTGTGATGTAGAAGACGTCTCCGTCACGCTTCTCAAAAAGATCTAGTTCATTGAGTACAAACTCTAAAGTATACTCTGGGAAAATAGGCGCGTCTTTATTAGATGAAGCCTGATTGCCGACAATCATCGTTTCATCTTCGATATAAAGCGTCATATTTTCCAAAATCTCTTTGAGCATGTAAGCACGTTTCAACACATTTGGCTTTTCCTTATGCTTATCATAAGCCTTGGTAGCTAGGACAGCACGCTCTGCGTCAATATAGGGCTTTTTATTCAAAACATCTTCCCGATATTTATTCATCCGCTCTGTTAAGCTGCCAAAATAGTCTGTTTTTATTGTTGTTTTTTCTACTTCTTTTACTTGGATCATTTGGTCACGACCTTTCTTATGAAATTTAATTTATTTCTTTCGTAACTATTGTAACATGCAAAATCTTAGAATTCAATCATTTATAGGCGATTACTGAATTAAAGATTTTTTGCACATTTGTGCCATCTGAGCCAAGAAACTTTTGTGTTTTTATCCATCAAAATCAGATTACTCTTCATTTTTCAATTCGTTATTGTAGGCAATCTTATCCTGAAACTTCACAAATGGGAAGTAGACAAAGGTGGACATGGCTAAGATGACAATTTGAATGACTGCCCCTTGCCAGCCAGCGACCATAAAGCCAGAAATGATAGCCGGTGTACTCCAAGGCAAAGTCACACCTGCGAATGGTTGCATAAAGCCAACCGCAATCGCCATGTAGACAATCAAAGCAGCCAAAACTGGCACCAAAACGAAGGGCAGGAACATGACCGGATTCATCACAATCGGAAAACCAAAGACAACTGGCTCATTGACATTAAAGATTGCTGGGAAAGCAGCAACTTTCCCCAGAGCCTTATACTGCTTAGACTTGGCAGCAAAAAGCATGGCTACGACTACTCCGAAAGTAATACCGGAGCCCGACAAGATAAGGAAGCTATCCAAAAATTGCTGGGTCACAATATGAGCACCTTGACTGACAGACAACTTATCTGCAGCAAGCAGGGCCTTATTAGCATCTAGATTTGACAGCAGCAAGGCTGTTACGACACCATTGACAACAGACTGGCCGTGGACGCCAAACCACCATAAGAAAGAAATGAAGAAAGCAATACCGATAGCTCCATACAGAGAGCCCGTCAGACCTTGCAAAGGCACCTGAATGACATCGTAAATCATCTCAATAAAGGTACCACCACCAGTCGCTATTTTGGCAATAATGTAAACAACCATTGACAGCAAGAAAATAACGAAAGCTGGAATCATAGCTTCAAACTGCTTGGCAATCGCTTGCGGAACCTGCTCTGGCATTTTGATGACAATATGCTTTTGAATGAAAATCGTATAGATACTGCCAACTGCCAAACCAATAAGAATGGCCCCAATGATTCCTTGACCGCCAAACCAGACCTTGGCAATCGCATCTGCAATCGCCTCACCCTTTTCTGGTATATAGGAGGATTTCAAAAGGATAAAGAAAGAAGAAAGAGACAGCACTCCCGCCGGCAGAGGCTCTACACCGCTGTTCTTGGCATAAGAATAACCAATTGAAAAACAAGAAATCAGCCCCATAATGGCAAAGGTTCCTGAATAAACCTGCATAAACGGTTCTGTCCAGTCAGCCCCAAACACACCAGCAATGGCTTGATTTAGACCTTCAAACGGCAATTGCCCTACAATCAAGAATAGACTTCCCACAACTGTAAGGGGCAAAATTGCCAACATACCGTCTTTTAAGGCGATAATCCCGCGCATATTGACAAACTTCATAATCGGCGCGATGATTTTTTGAGTATCCACTTTAGACATAACGAAACTCCTTGATTTTAATGTTTATCCAACAAACTCAAAGCGAGGTTTAGCACTTTTTTACCATCTAGCATACCATAATCAGCCATCGGAATAACTGCAATCGGAGTATGACAGCTTTCGCAAATAGCTGTAGATTTGTCTAGTGTATAAGCTACCTGCGGGCCCAATAAAGCGACATCAAGATCCGCTGCATAATCAGCCAGCTTAGCCTGAGAGTAAGCTTCAATCTCAGCTTCCAGCCCTTTTTCAGCTGCAGCTATCTTCATATTGTTGACCAACATCCCTGTTGAAAAACCTGCCGCGCAAAACAAACCAATCTTAACCATCTTTTCATCCTCCTGATGATTCATTTTTTCCCTTGTAATTCTCTTCTCAAGTCGATGATTTCCTTGATAAGGTTAATCTCTGTAATGCTGGTCATCAAATGATCTTGAGAATGAACAAACAACGCTGTAATCTCTGTTTTCGTTCCTCCAGCTTCCTGAGCTAGGAACTTGGTCTGCAAGTTATGGGCCTCTAACAGCGCCTTATCTGCCAGCTCAATCTGCTCATCGCATTCTGAAAACTTACCATCTTTAGCTAGTGATAAAGCTTGATAAATATGCTGCTTGGCATCACCGGCGTCTAAGATAAGACCCATGATAATTTGATCTGCTACAATCATTTCCATATGTTACAACCGCTCCTATCTTTATAATTAACAAAAACCTGTTCTTTTGTTTGAAAGTGATTTATTTTTGTTTGTAACTAGAATGTATCACCTTTATCTCAGTCCGTCAATATATTATAGAACAAATTAGCTTATTTAAATTATTTTGCACATTTGTGCAAATAAAAAACTCCCACACAAAGGACAGCTCTGTACAGCTTTATGCAGCTGCGATTTAAAAGCACTCTATTAGATAAGAACGATAAGCAGATTCGACACAAAAAAAGAAGCAGCAGCTATTTGCTTCTACTTCCTCATATATGCTATTTTAAGAAACCGAAACTTATCTTTTTATACGGCCTTCTCAATTTCCTTTGCTATTTTACTTTTCCGCAATTTCCTCTGGAGGATGTATGTCAATAAAACAGCAGGATTCAGACTGTAGGATAATTGCAATTTAAAATAATTAATCCACTCGATGACAGCAAAAAACCAAATTGCTACTGAGATTATAAATGTGGGAAATCCACTGTAATTTAACATAATTATCAGGGCTCCCACACCAAGTAAAATAAGGTCTAAGAGCTTTAGTATCTTGTAAATTTTGCCTATATATCTTTCAGCAAATACTGGATTGGAAATCCTTTTTATCAAAATCCACCAAAAAACAGAGCCCTGTATCAGAATAAAACTCAGTACAAACAAGGAGAAAAAAATAGAAATCAAAGCTCCAGTAGTAAGAATCCATTTTTTGAGCAGGAAAAAATTCATCCAAAATACTAGCACAGCGACTAGCTCTCCTGTGGCTAAACTAGTCAATTTTTGTTTCATCGGCTTTTTCAAATCAACAATCCACCTCCATACATAGCTGCTAATCCACTATTAAAAAATAGAAGCCCTAAATTCCGTCTTGGAAATCTCTTGCACCTGAGATGCCTCTACTATCAAGAAGTGAGGAAACTCCTATCTCCATCCAAGTCAAGCATTTTTAGAATCGTCGATTCATCTGTGACCAAGTGATTGACATAGCCAGCTCGCAACACCGCTAAGATAGCAGCAGATTTTTGACTGCCATAGGCAAAGGCTAGACTAAGCGGCACTTTTTTCAAATTTTCCAAAGAGATGGCAATCGTTCGATTTTGCAAATGCTGGTAGACCATATCCCCTTTTTTATTAAAGAAGCGACAGCAGATTTCTCCAACAGCATCCTGACTCTCTAGAGCAAGAAAATCCTCTGAGGTCAACATGTCCAACCATTGACGATTTCTCGTATCAACCTGCCCGCCAATACCAACCACAGCCACATCCAGCTCCTGCCAGCTGCTTTTCAGATCTTCAAAATATTTAGAAGCCAATATTCCATTTGTCAGTTGCTCATTCTCCTGAATAATCGTGGAATTCATAAAACGGCAGTCCCCATGGTATTTTCCAGCCATGCTATAGATGAGGGTATTCACATGATAGCGAGCATGGATATGACTGGGACCACCTGCCAAAGGAAAGAAATGAACATTTGTCAAATGCTTGTTGCTGGAGTGCTCTACTAAAAGGCTCAAGCTCTTGCCCCAAGAAAATCCTACTTTATCATTGTCTTTAATCAGGCTGCGCAGCATACCTGCAGCAGCTTGAGCCAACCTCTCTTCCAGGTCTGCTGGAGATTCATCCACTAAATTACTGACAATTTCGATTCCCTTGAGCCCATATTTTTCTTTTACATAGTTTTCCAAATGGAACAAGCGGGTATCAAAGTCTTCAATCTCAATCTTTACAATGCCCTCTTTTTTAGCTTCTGCCAGCATTCGGCTAATGGTGGTGCGATAAATCCCTGTCTCAGCCGCAATGTCAGACTGGCTTCTTTCTTCGATATAGTAGAGATAAGCAATTTTTGCCAATAGTTTTTTTCTTTCATTTTTCATCTTATCTCCTTCTCTGCTAGATCAGAGTCAGCTTGATATCGGCAGCTTTCAAGCGCTCAACAGCCTCTTTAGGAATCGCCTTGTCAGTCACTACTTGGGCAATCTGCTTGAAGCCAAATCTCTTAACTATTCCTTTTCTGGTAAACTTACTTGAGTCCGTCAAGACAATCATCTGGTCAGATGCCTCTGACATATACTGCACAACCTCACTCCGCATCAGGTCCTTGCCTGTAAAGCCTAGATTTTCATCATAGCCATCTGTTCCGACAAAAGCATGTTCTACGTGGAAAAAGCGGATCATTTCCTTGAGAAGAGGCCCTACTGTCACCTGCGAATCTTTCTGAAATTCTCCACCCAGCAAGATAATTTTACAAGAATCAGCTTGCTTTATATAATCCGCAATAAAATAAGAATTGGTAATAATCTTGACATTCTTCTTCGTTCGGCAGATTTCCTCAGCTAGTAAGGCACAGGTCGAACCAGATTCAATCATAATGGTTTCATTATCCTGAACGATTTTTGCTGCTTCCTGGGCAATCCGGCGTTTTGTATCATAATGAAAGGAAAGTCTGACATTCAGATCATCGCCGCTATTTAAAACAGCATAGCCATGCTCTCTGCGCAGCAGACCTTTGGTTTCTAGCTTATCCAAGTCCTTGCGAATCGTTACTTTGGACACTTTTAAGCGGTCAGATAAAGTATTGACATCGATTCGTTCAAATTCAGATACTAATTTAACAATTTCATCTAAACGTTCCATTCTATCACCTCTGCTATTATTGTAACAAAAGACGCCTTAAAAATAAAATAAAAATAACTTTCATTCGTAATTGTTTTTCTTTCTAAAATAAGTTATAATGATTGTATCCAAAGGAGGCCTGAGTATGGAAACAACAAAAGGAATTATTTTCAACATCCAACATTTCAGTATTCATGATGGACCAGGGATTCGTACAACGGTTTTCCTCAAGGGCTGTCCTCTGCGCTGCCCTTGGTGCTCTAACCCAGAATCACAGCAACTCAGACCCGAGCCTATGCTGGATGCTACTACCAAAAAAAGCATCACTATGGGGGAGGAGAGAAGTGTCGAGGAGATTATCGACGAAGTCCTAAAAGACAGAGATTTTTATGAAGAATCTGGCGGCGGCCTGACCTTATCTGGCGGAGAGATTTTCGCCCAGTTTGAATTTGCCAAGGCCATTCTCAAAGCGGCTAAGGAAAAAGGGATTCATACCGCTATTGAAACAACTGCCTTTGTAGAACATGAAAAATTCGTGGATCTCATCCAGTACGTTGATTTTATTTATACCGATCTGAAGCATTATAACTCTGTCAACCACCGCAAGGTGACTGGAGTAAAAAACGAATTAATTGTTCAGAATATCCACTATGCTTTTACTCATCAAAAGACGATTGTTCTACGCATTCCTGTCATTCCAGATTTTAACGACTCTTTAGAAGATGCAGAGCAGTTTGCGACCCTGTTTAATGAGCTATCCATCGATCAAGTCCAGCTGCTTCCTTTCCATCAATTTGGCGAAAATAAATACAAATTACTCGGCCGAAAGTATGCCATGGAGAATGTCAAGGCCTTGCACCCTGAAGACTTATTTGAATACCAAGATGTCTTTTTGAAGCATGACATTAATTGTTATTTTTAGTCTTTAATTTTTCAAACACCAAAAAAACAAGCCACGCTGTCAACCCTGCGGTTGAAAGGTGGCTTGTTTTGTTTATTCTCCAAATAGTTTGAGTTTACTTTCAATTTCCTGATAGACCAGACTGGACTGCATACCGATGGCTGCAGCGCTGTCACGACAATACTGGAGCAGGAAAGTGTAGTATTTGTAGTAGAAGCTCAGGTCATAGCCCAGCTTACCCAAAATGGCTAGCTGCTCCTCAAAACCTACAATCAAGTCTCGGAACCACTGCTCATTCCAAGTCATGGAGATGCTATTTGGCCGTAAGCGATAGTAATAGAGCGGTTCATTGAGATAGATGATCTTTTCTGACTGAAGATACAGCTTATAAGTCGTGAAGGCATCTTCGGCCACTCGGCTGACTGGATAGCGCACTGTATCAAAGAGCTTACGCTTATAGAGCTTAGCCCAGGCACAGAGAAAGACACCGTCTACCATGCGTCGTTTAGGGTACTCCTCGATTATCTCTTCTCGCGTATAGAGGGTTTCAAAATGCTCTGTCGAATAGTAGAGGAAGGCTGAATCCTCAGCACGGAAACTACAGTGGTGACCAATGGCAATGTCCGCATCGTACTCCTTGAGCTTTTCATAAAGGCGGGCAACATGCTGCTCAGGCAGCCAGTCATCTGAATCAACAAAAATCAAATAGTCTGCACTAGAGTGCTCAATCCCTGTATTGCGGGCACCGGACAAGCCTTGATTGTCCTGATGAATGAGACGAATCCTCGAATCCTGCTCAGCCAGCTCTTGGCAAATCTGGCCAGAAGCATCTGTTGAACCATCATTAACGAGTATAATTTCCAGATTTTGATAGGTCTGGCGACAAACGCTGTTCACACATTCTGCTAAATACTGCTCAACATTGTAAACAGGGATGATAACACTGATTAATTCCTGAGACATGATAACTCCTATTCTTTTCCTGTCTTTTTATTATACATGATTTTTTAGGTTTGTGAGGTGTTTTTGGAAAATAAGTTTTTAAAGGATAGTTTTTTATTTTTAGACATATTTTAATCCATTGTTCAATTGCTGTGTTTTTACACTTATAAAAATCTTTCGTCCTTTATTTTGTGCTATACTCGAATTAGGGATTTTAAGGGAGATTAGGAAATGTTTGGATTCTTTTTCGTCGTATTTGTAGCTGTCTTTGGCATCGTCTTTTTTATCAGTTATAAGCTACTTGAAGAAAGGGAAGATACGGATACGGATTGGTCGTCCAGCCAAAGCCAAGAGCCTGACTATTTCCAGCAAACCCAGACTGCCCCTTGGGAACTCAAATACAACAAGGGAAAACAAGGAGAGTACCAGCTCGGCCAAGTCTTGAACCAGCTCTATGGCTATAAAAAGATTTTATACAATCTCTACATCTTCAAAGAAGATGGCACTACCACTGAGATTGATACCCTGCTGATTCATCCATCTGGAATTTACACTTTTGAATCAAAAAACTACAGGGGCTGGATCTTCGGCTCAGAAAACCAGCAATACTGGACTCAGGTTCTTTCCGGTGGCCGCGGAAAATCTTACAAGCATTCTTTTTTCAATCCCATTATTCAAAATAAAGTTCATCTCAAATGGCTCAGCTATTATCTCAACCAATACACGCCAAATCTATATTCCTATATCGTCTTTGGCAATGACTGTCAGCTTAAGGAAATCCATCTAAACAGTGACAAGCATAAGGTTATTCAGACCTGGCAAGTGATTGGGGCAATTAACCAGCAGGCCTGCCAAAGTCAAGTCTGCCTGTCGCCCAAGCAGATTGACGACCTCTATCGTATGCTCCTGCCCTTGACCAAGCGAAAACAGGTCATCAAAGAGCGCCATATTAACAGCATTGCTCAGAATAAACAGCGTAGAGAAGCAGAAAAGATCTGTCCTCGCTGCCAGCATGGATTGGTGCTCCGTACAGCAGCCAAAGGTTCTAGAGCCGGTCAGCAATTTTGGGGCTGCTCCAACTTCCCAAGATGCCGCTTTACTCAAAAATACCATGAGCCAGTCTGCAGTCCGCCTGCTGCGCAAGTATCTAATTTTGGACAGCCTGTCGTGCAAAACCTAATTCAAACACAAAGCAACAGCTAGAAACTGCTGTTGCTTTTTTGTAGATTATTTTTTTCTCTAGCTTGCAAAGCTAAGATTTTTTCTTCAAGCCAAGGAAGCTAGCACCCAGTCCTAAAAGCCCGAGTCCAAGCAGATTGGTCAATAGGCTGCTTTGGCTACCGGTCTTAGGCAATTGTTTGGAAGAAGCTTGTTGAAGAATTGACTGTTGAGGCGCTGCTTGAGGGTCCGTCTGGCCACTTGCTTTGTAGGTCAGATTTTCCACCTGGCTACTCTTTGGATCAGGCTTTGCAGGGGTTAGCTGCTGGGCTTGATTTTGGGAGACCTGCTCCATATCAGCCAACGGCACGATACTCTTCATAAACTCATCTTGTGAAATGGCCCTTTCTTCAACTGCATCTTGAATACCAGTGAGGCTGACAAAATAGTAACGAGCCCAATCCTTGGTCAGTCGCTGAATACCAGCCAGACCAGCTCCTGGATACCAGAGCGGCTTACTCACTTCTTCAGCAAATTTCCAGTCACCGCCAACTTGAATACCAAGCTTGGCATCTGGGTCAGATTTTTCAGAAATACGAGCCTCTACGGAAACTAAAACAGCTCGAATGCTTTGAGGATCCGGAATATCACGGGCTTGATCAGAACCCCAGTGGGCAACCCGATCCTGCTTAGGTAATACCTCAATAGCTGTTCCCCCGCCAGCCAAGGCTTCCTGCCGTGCATCTCCTACGTTGCTGGACATATTCCCCTTGAATTGAGAAACCCATTGAACCCCTTGAGGGTGATCTACAATTTTCTCCCAGACATTGGAGTTCTTCCGAAGGACGAAAGCCTGCATGTTACGAACATCTGCCCAAGCATTGCCAGCCTTATTGTCCGTCATTTCCATCACAACGCCCCAAGGATCAAATTCATTCATCCATTTGCCGCGTTCCTTGTCAAAGACAGCCTGCGCTTCTTCGTCGGTCATCCCTTCGCCTTTATAAGCTAGGTAGTACCAATCAGCTGCGGGGTCATAAGTCGGACGACCGCCTAACACGACGGCTCCGCCATTAAATTGGCCGGGGCCGCCATTAGGACCGCGCTTTTGACGCTCCCCATTTTCTTCAACGACATTTTCCTCCGACCAAACCCAGACATCCCCTTGATTGGCTCCCATCTGAGCAATGGCGCGCTGCTTCTGCTCATCGGACATGACCTGACTGGCTGGCAACTCGCTAGCAGTTGTAGCTGATTCGGCCTGACTTGCAGGAGCTGCTTGGGGTTCAGCCACAGCTGGATTTTCAGCCTCAGGACTTGCTTGGGCTGCTGGAGAAGTCGGCGTTTCAGCTACTGCGGCAGGGGCAGGCGCAACATCTTCTGCTTCAACTCTTGACACGCACGTCAAAGCTGCTAAGGACAAGAGGGAAGCACATAGCAGCAAGCCGCTTCCATACTTGGCAGCAGAAGCAGATTTTGCTAGGCCTTGCCAAGAAAACTTATTATTCATATCATTCTCCTTTCATAAGGTGCAGATTCGAGCTTAATCAATGAAGTATGCAGACTGATTCGCTGCTCTTAGCCTTCATTGATTCTGAATAACAAATAATCTCCCCGCAAAAACAAGCTTAGGGCAGAGGATTCCCTGCGCTCTTGTATATCTTATACCAGTCAGCCCGAGAGAGCTCAATATCAAAAGCAGCCACCATTGAGCGAATTCTCTGTGGATTCATGGAGCCAACAATTGGCTGCATCTGAGCCGGATGACGCAAAATCCAGGCGAGAACTAAGGCTTCAAAAGAAACTTGATAATCTGACGCAAAGGCATGCAGAGTTTCTGTAAGCTGAGCATATTTAGGATGCTCCATAAAAAGTCCCTGGTTCAAGTCAACCTGAAATGGTGACCAAGGCTGAATCGTGATATGATGCAATCGACAATAGTCCAATACACTACCATCCCGAACGATTGCTAACGGATTGAGCATATTGGCATTGAGCCCAGCATCCAGCATCGGAGTATGGGCAGGACCAAACTGCAGTTGGTTGGCAATCAAAGGCTGCTCCACACTTTTCTGCAGCAGCTCGATTTGATAAGGATTTTGATTACTGACTCCGAAATAGCGGACCTTCCCAGCTTGGTGCAGCTGTGAGAAAGCTTCAGCCACCTCTTCCGGCTCCACAAGAGCATCTGGCCGGTGTAGGAGGAGCACATCCAGATAGTCTGTCTGCAAACGCTCCAAGCTGCCTTCAACCGAACGAATAATATAATCCTTAGAAAAGTCAAAATGGTAGTTGGTGTGAACATCCCGCAGTCCGCACTTGGACTGGATGAGAACTCGGTCCCGGGGAATCTTAGCCGAGCGAAGAGCCTGCGCAAACTTGGCTTCAGACTGGCCGCCAGCATAGACATCAGAGTGGTCAAAGAAATTAATTCCCACTTCTACCGCTGTTTCAAGAACGGAAACGACCTCTTTAGGATCATGCTCCGCCAGTCGCATACAGCCCAAAACCAGCTGACTGGCTTCTTTCAGTTCATTCCCGACTGTCATATATTTCATCGCAACACCTCATTTCTTATAGACCGGATGGTCAAGCAAGGTCAACTCTTCAATCTTGACATTTTCAGTTTCAAAAACGATAAATTCATTCTTTTCCTTGAGTAAACCAGACGGCACATAGAGATAGTGAATCGGCCCTTCATTCCAGTAGCGGCCAAGGTTGAAGCCGTTGACCGAAATACAGCCCTTCCCATACTTAGAGCAGTCAATGAAGGTATCAGCGATATCATCTAACTCTGCTTCAAAACGATAGAAGGTCGGTGCCTTGACTCTTTCCGGTGGAGCTGAGTAGCAGTCTAGCTTGGCCAGCATTTCCTGGTCAAACTTGAGCGCATAATGCTTCCAGCCCTTGCGGAACTGGTGGTTAATCATGATACCACCCTTGACTCCCTTGGATTGACTGGGTGCGCCCAGTTTGTAACCATAGTTGACCCGCCCCATATTTTCCACCAGCACATCAATCTGAATTCGCTCGGTATCAGCTGAGAAAAGCATCTCATCACCGATTTCTTCCCGATACTGGGTAGCTAGGTGCTCCTGATTGATATAGAAATGACAGCGGTCATGAGTCTCCAATGCCTTGAGCCTTTCCTCATGGTATTGATTTTTGATATCGGAACGGTAGAGAATATAGCCATGATTCTGCCCAATCTGCTCCATAGGCTGCGGATAATCCAGCTGAATTTCCTCTGTGATGTCCGCTACAACATCCAGCAGATTTGCAGTCCCAAGCAGCGGAAAACTGCCATAGGCCTTAGCCTGTCGGCTAATAGGCTCCATCTGCTCAAGCTCTGGAAAGACCTCGTGGGTCACCCGCTGAACAGCGTAGTATTTCTCTGTTGGCTGCCCCCACTCAGTAATGGGTGCGTCAAAATCATAGGAGGTAATCTGCGGCAAATCCTTGGTCTTTCGTGCCGAACAGCCGCTGATAAAGCCAAAGTTTGTCCCACCTCTCAAGAGGAAGAGGTTCATGCTGCCTAGCTGCAGCATTTCTTTGACATCCTGGGCCAAATCTTCTGCCTCTCGCCGAACGATTTCCTCGCTCCAGCGGCTGAACCAGCCATCCCAGAACTCCGTACACATAAGCGGCCATTTCTTGCCATATCGCTCCATAAAAGCTCGCAGATTATCCGTGTTTTCCTTGGGCTGAGAGCCGAAATTCCCCGTCACAAAAATATCGTCTTCAATCAAGGTGCCAGACTCCAGGGCCTCAATCCAAGTCCCATCAGAGGTAAAGAGGGGAACCGTAACACCACGTACCTTCATCATCTGTGCAATGCTGCGCATGTAGGCCTTGTCTTCGGCGTAAGAACCGTATTCATTTTCCACCTGCATCATGAGGATAGGACCCCCTTGATCACTCTGATAGGGTAGAAGCTTGGGAAAGAGCCAGTCATAGAAATGACTGACCTTTTCCAGAAAAAGCGGATGATTGACCCGCAGGCGCATCGAAGGGTATCTCAAGAGCCAAGCCGGCAGGCCGCCAAAGTCAAACTCTGCACAGATGTAGGGCGTCGGCCGGACAATGAGATAAAGCCCCATCTCCTCAACCAACTTGAAGTATGCTTCAAAGTCCAGCATACCCTCCGCCTCAAACTGACCTTCTTGAGGCTCATGCAATGCCCAAGGAATATAGGTTTCTACCGTATTAAAGCCTAAAGCTTTAAGATTGTAAAGGGTATCTCGCCACTGGTCTGGATGAAGCCGGAAATACTGAATAGCTCCCGATAAAATCTTAAAAGGTTTGCCATCCAGGTAAAATTCTTCTTTAATTTCAAATTTTGCCATCTATCCAAGCTCCTCCTGTTTATCTGCCATCTTGACAAAGGGCAGATATATAGCGGTCGAAATAGCGATATTAACCAGCGAAAGAATAATAGCCCGCCAGTCGAAGGCTGTCGCAAAGAAACCGTAGAGAATCGGCGGCATTACCCAGGTGACGTTTTGAGTAACCGGCGCAACCAAGCCCATAGAGGTTGCAAAGTAGGCTACTGTTACCATGACCATTGGCGTCAGGACGTATGGAATAAACATAATTGGATTCAAAACGATTGGCAGACCGTACATGACTGGCTCACCGATGTTGAAGACCATTGGGAAAATTCCCAACTTGGCCACTTCGCGATAGTGCTTGTTCCGAGATTGCCAGAGAATGGCAATGGCAACCCCAATCGCATCAAACCAGACAAAAGCACCGAAAGAATTATCCGTCCACATGTAAGGAATCGCTTGCCCAGCCTGATAAGCTTCCAGATTGGCCAGCATGGTCACACCAAAGAGACTAGCCATAACTGGCGCCAGCACATTACCACCGTGCAGTCCGAAGAACCAGAAAATCTTATTGAGAAAGACAATGAGTAGCACAGCCCAGAAGCTTTGAGACAAGCTGAGAAGCGGCGCCTGAAGAATCTTGTAAATCCAGTCAATCAACAGCTCGCCTGTCACCAGGTTAAAGAGATAGGTCGCAATTCCCACGACATACATGGCAATCGCAGCCGGAATGATAGACAGGAACGGCTTCATGATAGCTGGCGGAACAGAATCCGGAAGTTTGATGGTCCAGTTACGATTCATGACCTTACAGAAGATGATGACAGACACAAAACCAATCAGAATGGCAGTAAAATAGCCACGCGCACTGATCTGGTCTCCTGGAATGACACTGTTAATCGTCACAGACAGGTCACTGCCGTCAAGTTTTAGCTCTGGAAGTTTTGAAATTGCCTTGCTCAGCTCTGGTGTTTTGCCAGCCAACTCAAAGGTTTTAGTAACAGAGCCACCAATGGTAATGATATAGGAAGCAACAGCTACCAGACCAGCAGACACCTTATCAGTATTGTAAATCTTAGCGATATTGACCCCGAAGGTAAAGAGGAACAAGAGGGTAACGATAGGAATACTGCCCTTAAATACCAGCCAGTTAATATCAATCAGCCACTGGAAGGTAGAGGAAATCCAGGTCCAGCCGAACTGTCCTGGCAAGTCAGATAGAAAAGCATTGACCATGAGGGCGAAAGAACCCGTCATAATCACAGGCATGGTTCCGATAAAGGAATCCCGTAGGGCAACCAGGAATTTTTGGTTGCCGATTTTATTGGCAATAGGCATGAGACGCGCTTGCCATTTATCAACCAAACTACTCATCTGCATTTCTCCTATTCATCAAATTTTTTATGCAAATCAACAATCTCCTTTGCCAAATCAACAAAGGCGATACTGGTCATGAGATGATCCTGCCCATGTACAATAAATAAACTAAGTTCTGTCTTCTCTCCTTGTGCCTCCTTGCTCAGCATTTCAGCCTGGGCGTGATGGGCTTGCAGCAGGGCCTTCTGAGCCTGACTCAATCTCTCCTGAGCTCGGTCAAAGTCCTGCTTTTTAGCTGCTGCAATGGCTTCAATAGCACAAGACTTGGCCTCTCCGCCATACATAATGAGGGTCATAGCGACCTCTAGGGAATCTTTATTTTCCATAGGAGCACCTACTTCATGAGCGACTCTGCCAGATCCAGGACCTTATCCCCCTTCATCATTCCGTAGTCCGTCATAGGGATAACATCGACCGGAATGCCTTTTGAAGCTAGTTTTTCCTGTAAATCCTCCAATAGATAGCGGACCTGAGGCCCCAGCAAAAGGACATCAACCTTTTTCTCGCTTAGATAGTCTTCTGCTTCTGATACTGGCACCGCAAATATCGTCGCAGCTAAGCCTCGCTCCTCTGCAGCTTTCTGCATTTTATTGACCATGAGACTGGTGCTCATCCCAGCCGCACAGACTAACATAATCTGTTTTGTTTCCATCGGCATCCTCCTTTATGAATCTGACCTAACCTGCAACGATGCTTGCTATTTATTTTCAATATATAAACAAAAATCCAAAAATAGAATATTTTTCACTATGTTATTAATATTCTATAAACATTATAACCATTTTTCTGTACTATGTCAACGCTTACATTTGAGATTTCTAGCTTTTTTTGATAGTATAGCAGCAGAGGGAACAAGATGACACGAACTAGAAAACAAAACGAGCTAAGGGCAACTGTTCTGGATCAGCTCTACGCCAAACGACCGATTTCCCGGATTGATATTTCAAAAGAAACTCAGATTACACCAGCCACGACCGGCAGCATCATCAATGAATTGATCAAGGAAGGCTTGGTACTGGAGCTAGGCGAGCTCAATGACGAGAGCGTAGGCCGCAAGAAAACCCTGCTAGATATTGCGCCTCGTAGCCGCTACTATCTGGGCTTTGAGATTTCTGAAAAACACCTGGCCATCGTCATCGCTGACAATACCGGTGAGATTGTAGAAAGCAGCATTCGGACTTATCAGGTCGAGGTGACAGGCGGCCCGTCTGACCAGGAAATCATCCGACTGATTCAAGATTTTCTGAAAAAGAACAGCCAATACCCCATCTCAGCGATTGCCCTCGGGCTGCCGGGGCATGTGAATCTCTCTGAGAGTGATTTTATTATTTCTAAAAACCCCCACTGGGGACAGATTAACCTGCGGACTATTCAAGAGGCCTTTGACCTCCCTGTCTACTTCGCCAATAAGTCCCACTGCCTGACACTGGCTGAACGCCTCTTTAGCTATCATCCGACAGACAGTAATTTTATCGTCTATCATGTCGCCAGAGGTATTCATTGCTCTTATATGTACAAGGGCAGCATTTACAGTCAGGATAATTATCTTATCGGGGAGGTGGGGCATACTGTCATCAATCCTGAAGGCGAGCACTGTCCTTGCGGCAAACACGGCTGCCTGCAGGTTTATGCCAGTGAGAGCGCTCTGATTGATAAAGCAGCTATCCTGTATCGGGCTTCCCAGACCTCGCTCTTAAAGACTCTTGTAGAGGACGTCAATGACATTGATTTGACAAGTCTGATGACCGCCTATCGCTTAGGAGACTTGGGCAGCATTGAGTTGATTCATACTGCCTGCCGCTATCTGGCCATTTCCATTTCCAACCTCTGCCAGCTTATTGATAGCGAAAGGATTTATCTGGACGGCCAGCTCTTCTCCTATCCGGTTATTGCCGAGCAGGTCCTGGCTCAGTTAGAGCAGGAAGTACCTCTCTTTCCAAAACAAAAACAAGCAGAGATTGTCATTATTCCCTACTCTAAATACAGTATTGCCCGCTCTGCAGTCAGCCTCTGTGTCTATCATGAATTTTTGGATAAAAAAGGAAACCTATAAAGGCCGAGACATCAATCTCGGTCTTTCTTTTATAAAAAAAATAGAGACAGGCCTTCTAGGAGCTTATCCCCCTAAAAGTCTGTCTCATTTTACTATCTATTAATCGAACGTGAAATCATGGAAATGGTGTGGCGCTGCCCTCTGAGAGCCTTGCTCATGGCAAAGATATTTTCAACCGGGGCCAGACAGCCGTAACCAGAATCCCCGATATGCTGGATATCTACACCGCAGATTTTGTTGCGGATGGCCATTTGCTTGACAATATCCTCATCAGCACTCTCCTGGCTGGTACCGATAGCGCTCATAACCAAAGCCCCCTTTTGATGGGCCAGGCGGACAATCTGCTTCAAGTCCTGCTCGTCAAAGCCAGGCACACTGCCGACTGCCGGTGCTAGGACAATATCAACTCCAGCCTCGATAAATTGAGCAATTGCTTCTAGGTCTGCCACTGGCTCATCCACACCTGAAGCATGCATTTTGCCCGCAATCAGCAGGCCTGAAAAATTCTCCTTGACTACTCGAATAGTGTCAATAATAGCCTGATTGGTGACACCAGTCCCCGGATTACCCGTCAGGCAGATAAAGTCAACGCCCAGCTCTTCTGCTCGCTGAATGGTCGCTAGACTAGCCTGACGCCCCTCATTTATGATTAGTCGTTCTCCTGCCATCTGGGCCTGACTGTCCACCGGCTCTAGATTGATACCGATAGGACGGCCCACCAAGCGATGAAGTTCCTGAACAAAATCTTCCTTGGCGTCCAGACCAGCTACAAAAGGCTGGAAGATATCAATCCCATTCAGCAGAATCAAGTCAGCACCAAAAGACCGAGCAATCTCTGCATTGGTCACATCACCGATATAAGATTCTTTAAAAGCTACGTTTTCAGACAGGATAACGCGGCCCTCACTGGCCTTGATGCTCTGTTTCAGCTCCGGCGCAGTCATACTTAAAATTTCTGAAGCATTTGAACTAATGAATCGTTTTACCATAAGAACATCTCTTTTCTTTATTATTCATTAATAAACACTTTGAAATCTATTCTATTTGGATATTTTGTTTGTTTTTTGTTATCAACTACAGTATAGCACAAGGCCACAAAAATGTAAACGCTTTATATTTTCTTTGACAAAATAGTCTGCTTTCACAAACAAAAACAGACTATTGAAATGAACTCGATTATTTTTGATTTGAGCAAGATTCGATAAGCGTCTTATCTCGGCATCACCAGATGACCACCCGCTCTTCTGGACTCCGCCACATGCCGTCTCCCTCTTGGACATCAAAGGTCGTAAAGAAGTCGTCAAAGTTAGGCAGCTGCACATTGGTCCGAAGCTTGGCTGGAGCATGGACATCGACGCTTGCCAAAAGCTTCATATACTCTTCGCGTCCCTTCATTCGCCAAATGCGGGCAAAGTTGGTAAAGAATTCCTCAGCAGAGAAATCCGCTTCTTTCTTGGCTGCTTCTAGGGCTGCTGCAATACCGCCCAGATCTGCCACATTTTCTGAAACAGTCAGCTTGCCATTGACCTTAGCACCATAGGAATCCTGCCCTTCGAACTGGTCAATGACCTTTTGAGTCCGTTCGGTAAAGGCTTGGTAGTCATGCTCCGTCCACCAATTATTAAGACTGCCATTTTCATCAAAGGAAGCTCCATTGGTATCAAAAGCATGAGAAATCTCATGGGCAATGACCGCTCCGATACCACCGTAATTGGCTGACGAGGACTGGTGCAAGTCATAGAAAGGCGCCTGCAGGATAGCCGCTGGAAAGACAATCAGGTTTTTCTGCGGATTATAGTAGGCATTGACCATATGGGCTGGCATTCCCCATTCCTTGTAATCCACCGGTTGATTCCACTTGCTCCAGCTGTAAGCAATATCAATCTGACTCAGCTTCTGAGCATTTTCAAAGAGAGTCAGCTTTTCATCCACGACCTTGCGGGAATAGCGCTCAGGCAGCTCGTCAGGATAGCCAATATAAGGCTTGATGACATTGAGTTTGACAAAAGACTTGTCCCGAGTTTCTGGTGTCAGCCAGTCATTCTGGGCCAGGCGATTTTTATAAACTTCAATCATCGTCGCCACTTTTTGCTCCACATCAGCCTTAGCTTCTGGCGAGAACTTCTGACCGGCATACCAGAGACCAACAGCTTGATTAAAGGGACCTTGGGCCAGATAAAATGCCGCTTTTTTCTTGTCTTGAGCCTGAGGAGTCCCTGATAGAGCACGATGATAAGCTCCTGCCAAGACACGGATGTCATCCGTTAGGTAAGGTGTTGTATTGCGGACCGCAGAGAGAATCAGCAAAGCATGGAGTTTATCCCAGTTAGTGGCTGTATAGATATCCTTAGCTGCCTGCCAAAAACGCTCTTCTGGCACAATGACTTGGTCGGGTTCTTGACCAATCAACTTGGTGAAAATATTCGCCAAAGGCAATTCCGGCACCAAGGATTTGAAATCTTCCCACTTATACGGATGGTAGAGCTTAGCATACTCAGAGCTTTCTTCACTAGACAGAACATACTGAGCAAAAACAGCATCCAGCTCCAAGACTTTATCCAAAAGGTCCTTGATTTCCTCTTCATCAAAGTCAAATTTGGCCAGCAAATCTTCCTGAGCCTTGCGCCATTTTGCAAGCAGGTCTTCCTTCTGCGGATGGTCTTCTGCATAGTAGGTCGTGTCTGGTAAAATAGTTCCCGGTCCGTCAGCCCAGAGGACATTGATACGAGCATCCATAAAGTCAGGCGCCACACCAAAAGGAAAATAAGTCGGCTTACCAGCCAGTTCAAAATCAGCAATCTTAGAAGCATAGTCTTCAAAAGATGTTAGGTTGCGAATTTCATCAATGTAAGCACGCGCAGGCTCAATCCCAGCCGCTTCCCGCTTGTCATAATCCGCTGCCAAGCGATGGTAAGCAACAAAGTTCTGCAGAATGGCATCTTCTGGCACTCCATCTCCAGCCAGCCATTTGTCGGTCGTAGAGAGCATAAGTTCCTCAATCTCATCTGCCAGATCCATGAAGCCGCCCGTCACTGGCTTATCATCAGGAATGACCGCCGTCTTGGCCCACTCACCATTAATCGCATCATAGAAATCATCTTGTAGTCGTGTCATCTTCTTCTCGCTTTCATGCTTTTGATATAACCTTATCAAAATCTACTTGTTTTTTCAAACGTTTCTTATATTAATTTTAGAAATTTGTCGAAAATTAACTTGACTTAATTTTTATTTTAATGTATATTAAAACTATAGAGGTGTATGAGATGATTACGATTAAAGATTTGACTGTCAGCTATCAGGATAGGCTGGCTCTTGAGCCCCTTTCATTAACCATTAAGGAGCCAACCATTACTGGGATTATCGGTCCTAACGGAGCCGGAAAATCCACCCTGCTCAAGGGCATGCTAGGGATTATTGACCACCAAGGCCAGACTCTGCTGGATCAAAAGCCGCTGCAGAACTCTCTCCAACGGGTTGCCTATGTAGAGCAAAAGATTAATATTGATTATCATTTTCCTATCAAAGTCAAAGAGTGTGTCTCTTTGGGACTTTACCCGCAGCTCAAGCTTTTTCAGGGGCTAAAGAATTCCCATTGGAAAAAGGTGGCTGATGCATTGAAAATTGTCGGTTTAGAAGACTTGGCTGAGCGCCAGATTAGCCAGCTATCCGGCGGGCAATTTCAGCGGGTCTTGATTGCTCGCTGCTTGGTTCAAGAGGCGGATTGTATCTTTTTGGACGAGCCCTTCGTCGGGATTGACTCGGTCAGCGAAGAGATTATCATGTCTACACTGCGTAGTCTCAAGGCTGCAGGCAAGATTATCCTGATTGTCCATCATGACCTGAGCAAGGTTGTTGATTACTTCGACCAAGTTATCCTGCTCAATCGTAAGCTGATTGCCTTCGGTCCCACTGAGACCAGCTTTACCAAGGACAATATGAAAAAGACTTACGGCTCCCAGCTCTTTATGAATGGAGGTGCCTAGGATGATTTTAGAATTTTTCCAGGGGCTGCGGGACTTTCACTTTCTGCAAAATGCCCTCATCACAGCCACCGTCATTGGGATTGTTGCTGGAGCTGTCGGCTGCTTTATCATTCTGCGCGGCATGTCGCTCATGGGGGATGCTATCTCTCATGCGGTTCTGCCCGGTGTGGCCCTGTCCTACATTTTAGGGATTAATTTCTTTATCGGAGCCATCACTTTCGGACTTTTGGCCTCGATTATTATTACCTACATTAAGGGCAATTCCATTATCAAAAGCGATACGGCCATTGGGATTACCTTTTCTTCCTTCCTAGCTCTGGGTGTAATCCTGATCGGCGTTGCCAATAGCTCCACTGATCTCTTTCATATTCTCTTCGGGAATATCTTGGCCGTGCAGGATATTGATATGTGGATTAGTATTGGAGTCGGAATAGCTGTGCTCTTAATCATCACCCTCTTTTTCAAGCAGCTATTGATTACTTCCTTTGACCCACTGCTGGCTCAGGCCATGGGCATGCCAGTCAGCTTCTATCACTATCTGCTGATGATTCTCTTGACCTTGGTCTCTGTGACAGCCATGCAGAGCGTGGGAACCATTCTGATTGTCGCTCTCTTGATTACGCCTGCAGCAACGGCTTACCTCTATGCCAACAGTCTGAAAACTATGATTCTGCTGTCCTCGGGTTTGGGAGCTCTGGCTTCTGTGCTGGGACTCTTTATCGGCTATAGCTTTAATGTCGCTGCAGGATCCAGCATTGTCCTGACCTCGGCCCTCATCTTTCTCATCTCTTTCTTTATTGCACCTAAGCAACGCTATTTAAAACTGAAAAACCGACCTAAACTAAAATAAAAATCAATGGAGGAATCCCATGAAAAAATTAGGTTTTTTATCCCTGCTTTTGCTAGCAGTTTGCACTCTCTTTGCCTGCTCCGGTCAGAAGAGCGCGTCCAGTGACTCGTCCAAGCTCAAGGTTGTTGCGACCAACTCAATTATCGCTGATATTACCAAAAATATAGCTGGCGATAAGATTGACCTGCACAGCATTGTACCAGTCGGCAAAGACCCCCACGAATACGAGCCCCTGCCTGAAGATGTCAAAAAGACTTCTCAAGCGGATCTCATCTTCTACAATGGTATCAACCTAGAAACCGGCGGCAATGCTTGGTTTACCAAGTTGGTCAAAAATGCCAATAAGGAAGAAAACAAGGACTACTATGCTGTCAGCGATGGCGTTGACGTCATTTACCTTGAAGGGCAAAGTGAAAAGGGTAAGGAAGACCCTCATGCTTGGCTCAACTTAGAAAACGGTATTATCTATGCGCAAAACATTGCCAAACGTTTGATTGAAAAAGACCCTGACAATAAGGCTACTTACGAGAAAAATCTTAAAGCCTATGTGGAAAAGCTAACCGCTTTGGATAAGGAAGCCAAGGAGAAATTCAACAATATCCCAGAAGAAAAGAAAATGATTGTGACCAGCGAAGGCTGCTTCAAGTACTTCTCTAAGGCCTACAACGTGCCGTCGGCCTACATCTGGGAAATCAACACCGAGGAAGAAGGAACTCCAGATCAAATCAAAAGCTTAGTTGAAAAACTGCGCAAGACCAAAGTGCCATCTCTCTTTGTGGAATCAAGTGTGGACGACCGTCCGATGAAGACTGTTTCTAAAGACACCAACATCCCAATCCACGCTAAAATCTTCACAGACTCAATCGCTGAAAAGGGAGAAGAAGGAGACAGCTACTATAGCATGATGAAATACAATCTGGATAAAATTTCTGAAGGATTGGCCAAATAACGATAAAAGGTTAGGAAGACAAAATCCTAACCTCTTTATTTTTTTATAATGAGTTTTAAATAGTTATATTGTCAAATTTCCGGTCAAATTATTCGAAAAAAATCCCAATTCGCTGTACAATGAAGCTATCAAACATGAATGGAGACTTCCTATGACAACTTTTCTCGGGAATCCTGTAACCTTTACTGGAAAGCAACTACAAGTCGGCGACACCGCCCACGATTTTAGCCTGACAGCAACTGACCTTTCAAAGAAAACTCTGGCTGACTTTGCCGGCAAAAAGAAAGTCCTGAGCATCATCCCATCTATCGATACTGGTGTCTGCTCGACTCAGACTCGCCGTTTCAACCAAGAACTCTCTGACTTGGACAATACCGTTGTTATCACGGTTTCAGTTGACTTGCCTTTTGCTCAAGGCAAGTGGTGTGCTGCTGAAGGCATTGAGAATGCTGTCATGCTTTCTGACTACTTCGACCATTCTTTCGGCCATGACTATGCTGTCCTCATCAATGAATGGCACTTTTTGGCCCGTGCAGTTCTTGTCTTGGACGAAAACAACACTGTGACCTACGCTGAATATGTCGACAATATCAACACCGAACCTGACTATGATGCGGCGATTGCAGCAGTTAAGAGTTTATAAGAGATAAAAATACGGATTTGCTAGTCCGTATTTTTTTGTGCGAAAAATTTCTGCCAAAACTGACGGAAGCAAGCCCAGGAACGCAAGAGAAAGGATGGTCGATTCAGCAATTTCTTGAATTGAGCAATCTCTGCCTTTACCTGTTTATAAGCACTCCGCCCCTTTCGAGCATAAGGACTCTTAGCCGAGCGATAACCCAGCGGACCACGATTATTCTGAGGTGACTTGAACTTGCGGCCGCTATTTTCAATGGCAAGCCTGCGAAAGCGAGGATCCCAGACTGCAGGTGTTTTGACGTCATAGCGGGTATGAGAAGCCAGATTGACCGGACGATTGCGCTCACCGTAGTTAAAGCTGGCGCCATTCACAATACCATTTTGGCTAGCCCCCTCTGGATCGATAATATTGAGAAAGCGGCCTGTCTGATCCAGAATAAACTCTGTATGAAAATCAATCAGGATTTTTATATTGGCCTGACTAGCTCGACCATCCGGATAGATAGCTTGCTCTAACATCTTATCAATATAGGCTTTATTATGCAAGCGAGAGGATTCTTGAAAGTTATAAGGCAGCGCTGGAAAAGCCTTTAGATAGGAGACCAAGGCTTCTGCATCTGTCATCCCAATCTGACGGTAGTGATCTCTGACCCACTGGGCCTGCTGGCAGGAAATGACATAGCGAAACTGATGTAGCTGCCTTTTGAGCTTTTGATTGCCATCCTTTTGGCTCAAATCATCTGCCGGAAAAGCCTGACGCAAGGTCCTTGAAAAAATCTTCCAAAAGCAATCATGAGGTGTTAGGCTTGGAGCAATCCGAGCCAGCAAAAAATCCGTCTCTGACTTGTCTCCGCTCAACTCCTCAGGCATATTAACAAGACTCATAGCCAAAACCAGCAGCTCTTGAGCTCCTAACCTACTGTTCTGAGCCTCCTCAGCCTGCCAGAGCTCTTGAAAGAAAGGACTGCCAAAAAGCTGAGTCTCCTGCAGGTAATCTCCTTCTTCTGGCACTGTTTTCCCTTGCCCGCTATTGAACCCTGCAAAAACTCGTTCCAGCGCTGTTTGAGACCAACCAATTGATTGCAATTGCTGAAAGAGCTGCTCTTTTTCTTCTTTCGGATACATGACTCCCCTCCTTTCTTTTAGCTCTAATAGTTCAAAATTGTAGAGGTTATAATAAAAAATCTAATCCACATAGAACAATTAGATTTTATCACAAACTCACATGATAGCAAAGAACAAAATATGAATCCTTGGAGCGCTAACAATAAAGATGTTCTTAACAAATCACTCAATAAATAAAGAGAAGACCAAACCGGCCCTCTCTCAGTATGAGTTTTGTTTAAATGAGCTGTTCCAACTTTTCACGATTGGACAATTCATCTAGAATTCGATTTTATAAATAAATGCTCTTAAGCTTTACGACGTTTTGCAAAAGCCAGTCCCAGCATAGAGAGTAATCCCAGACCTGCAAGTGCTAGAGAAGATTCAGCAGAACCTGTTTTTGGAAGAGCTGCCGGAGCCTGATAGGTCTGAACTGGTTTCTTTCCATTCTTCACTCCCGTTGTAGTGACTTTCAGAACCTTTCGCTCATTCTTAGACACGAGGTTGGTTGGGTCGTCTATCTCAAGGGCCGCAAGAGCTGCTTTCAAAGCTTCAAGTTTTGCATTTTCAACTCTATACGTTTCTTCCTTACTTGCCAAGTTTGCTTTAGCATCATTGAGAGCCGCTTCTGCTTCTTTTAGAAGAGCAGGGGCGTTTTGCAAGCGAGTAACATAGTCTTTAGCAGCTTGAACAGCGCGTTGAGCCTCTTCCAGAGCTGTAGCCGCAGCAGTTGCCTTTTCTTGAGCGGTCGCTGTAGCTGCTTTCAATTCAGCAAGCTTGGCATTAGCTTCCTCAGATGTTTTTTGCGCAGTTGCTTGGGCTGCTTCTTTTTCTTTCAAGCTTGCTTGAGCTTTAGCTAAAACTGCAAGCTTAGCCTTGGTTTCTTCAGAAGCTGAGTTCTTGCTATTTTCGAGTTCAGTTTGGTAAGTACGTTCTGCTTTGGCCAATTTGTCCTTAGCAGTTTTCACAACCTCACGCAGTAATGGGGCTGTCTCCTGTTTGTTCTGAGCATTTGTCAGCGTACGTTGAGCAGCATCCAACTTAGCTTGTGAAGCCGCCAAATCTTTACGAGCAGCGTCTGCCTCTTGATTATTGGCATTTGGATTGATTAAGGCTGGTGTGATTTTGGAAGAGTCCTTAATATCACCGTCATTATTCGGGAAGAGAAGGAAGTTAATTCGATTAATAATGCCGTTGTTGCTAAAGTTAACAGCAACATATGCACCTTTTTTCTGATTATTAAGATGCCCCACTACTTTTTGAGCGTAGATAGTCCCTCTCTCCCTATATGCAATGCTATCTCCTAAATCAAACAGTTGGAATTTGATGTCATCGTAAATTGCCTTTTTCAAGTAGTCAACAGAGACATTCTCTTGGCTAGCAAGAATAGGATAAGGACCGAGTTCGTTAGTTCCTGATACTCTATGACCAAACTGATCCAGTCCAAATTTAGCAACCACATTTTTTGGAATATTTACTTGTGAAGTTATAAGATCTTTTGATTGGTATTTATATTTTTCTTCACGAGCGGCTTGGCTTAGAGCTGCTGCATAATCCATACTATTTTGTGTTAATGTTACTGGTGCCGTTCCTGCTTGCCTACGAATTTGATTGATCAAATCTTGTGCATAGTAATTGAGTTCCATCAGAACATCATTTGGAATAGCATTGATGTTAACTATTCGTTGCGCATCTTTTTGACTACCAATATAGTTGTTGCTAGATTTTAGGGTAGCTGCTTCTTTAGCAAGTGTTTCTTGTGCCTCAGATGTTAATTTAGCTGTACCGTTGATATTGTTACTTTTAATTGCATTTATATATGCTTGCGATAGGGTAAAGGTATTGTGTACTTGGTCCTGGGAAGAAAGTTTCGCTTCTTTTTCTTTGATTTCTGCTTGAGCTGCTTTGATATCAGCCTGGGCTTGATCAATCACTGCTTGGCGTTTGGCATCTTCCGCTTCAGCTGTCTTCAACTGGTCTTGGTAAGAATCCAGGTTCTTTTGCGCCTTGTCAAGCTCCTCCTTTGCCTTCGTTACCTTTTCACTTACCAGTTTGCTGTCCACATCTTTTTGAGCTGCATTCACAGCATCCTGAGCTGCTTGGGTTTCAGTTTGTGCCTTAGCTGCTTGAGTTTGAGCATCTTGAGCTACAGCTGCCTGTGTGTCTTCTGCTTTTTTAGCTGTATCAAGAGCTGCTTGGGCTTGCTTGGCTGTGTTTTCTGCTGGAGCAACTTTTTTCTCAGCTTCTGTCACAGCTGCCTGAGCCTCCGCAATTTTTTGTGCACTTGTATCAGCATTATCTTTCTTTGCTGTTTCAACCTTAGTCTCAGCAGTCGCAACCTGTTCTTTGGCTTGGTCAACAGCCGCTTTCGCTTGATTAACCTGCTCAGTTTGCTGTTTAAGAGCTTCTGGGCTTGCAGATAGAGCCTTATCTTGGTTTGCAGGTGCATTTGCATCCACTGGAGTTGTATCTGCAGCTACAGTGTGAGCAAAGCCAGTACTAGCAAGAACTGCTGCACCTAAAATAACATGTTTTTGGATTTTTTTCATGCTTTTCCTCCTGATATGTTAATAGTATAATGAGAAAAGCTTTGTTTGTCAAACTATTTACATGTTTTTTTGAGAACTTTTATCGCAAATATGTCCAAAAAATAGAATCTCATCTCACTTGCTTGCAAAAAGCTGTTGTATCACAATAAGCCTATGATAAATTTTCCTCTTACTGACTTTGTGAATGATAAACTCTTGAACGAGTACAAGTATACTAGTCATAGAATGCAGAAAACCGCCCGTCAAGCAACGAGCGGTCTTCTTATTCACGAATTTCTTATCCTTTGATGGCAATGAAGGGTGATCCTTCTGTATTATCCGTCGGATCTACACTCTTGACTCCAAAGAGATAGTCTACGGGGTACCAGCCATTATTAGCTGCATTATAAGGGTCACGGACATAGGTTTTTCCATTGTCATAGCCCTTGAGAACCAGCTCATGAGTGACTGGATAATGGGCAAAGATGCTAGTACCAACGGCACCTAGGACATGATGCCCCTGCGAAAGCACTTCTTTAACCGCAGAAGCTGTAAACAGGGTCTCCGTCGTCAGATCCCAGTGCTGAGCAACTCGGACTATACCACGGCTGCTGGTGCCAAATCCATCTTTATTAAATTCATTGGTATGGTTATACAGGTAATCCGCAACGGTTGTCGGAAGCACTTCTGTACCAGTAATACCAGAAATAACCATGGCTAGCGTTGTCGGCACGCATCCTGTCGCATCCATGCTGTAAGGACCATACTTCCTGCCACCCCAACGGCCATCGCGCTGGGAGTAATAAGGAGTATTGTAAACAGCTTTAGAGACCTGAGTGGTCGCAGCATCAACAGCGATGAGCTGACCATTGTCCTGCTTATAGTAAAGATGAATCTTGTACTCGCCGGTAGAAAGCTTATGGTCGCTAGCTCGGACCGTGATCTTATAGGTACCATTCGCCTGCTTTTGAGCTAAATACCACTTGACATCATCCTGATCCTTATCTGTTGACCAAGTTGGCAGATAGACTGCTTGAATTCCGCCTGGATTGGAGACATTTGTCACAACCACATCAAAAGTTCCTGTTCGCGCATTATTGTTTTGGATATTGATTTTTCCAGTCGCACGGATGTTTTCAGGTGCTACAGAAACCATCAGCTTCTCGCCACCTGCACCTTGCATCTGACCATCCTCGTTCAGATAGTAAAGATGAACCTTGTACTCACCTACTGAAAACTTATGATCTTGAGCTCGGACATGCTTTTTATAGGTACCGTCAGCTTGGCGCTCAGCGATATACCACTGCACATCGTCTTGGTCATCCTTGCTGGACCAAGTCGGCAGGTAGACCGCCTTCAGGCCATCCGGTGCGACAATATCGGACACGACTATATCAAATTCACCCGTCTGCGGATTGTTGTTCTGAATGGTGATCTTGCCTTGTGGCTGCGCGCGAGTAACCACCGTCTTTGCCGAACCTGCACCCTGCAGCTGACCTGCATCATTCACAAAATAGAGGTGGACATTGTACTCGCCCAAGGAGTTCTTGTGGTTGCGGTAGCTGACATGCTTGAAATAGGTCCCATCGGCGCGCCTTTCGGCCATGTACCACTGCACATCATCTTGGTCATTAGCGGTGGACCAGGTTGGAAGACTAACAGACTTCAGACCGTCTGGAGCGACAATATCGGACACGACTATATCAAATTCACCTGTCTGCGGATTGTTGTTCTGAATGGTGATTTTACCCTGTGGCTGCGCGCGAGTAACCACAGTCTTAGCTGAGCCTGCACCCTGCAGCTGACCTGCATCATTCACAAAATAGAGGTGAACATTATACTCACCTAGAGAGTTCTTGTGGTTGCGGTAGCTGACATGTTTGAAATAGGTCCCATCGGCTCGTCTTTCGGCTGTGTACCACTGCACATCATCTTGGTCGTTAGTCGTGGACCAGGTTGGAAGACTAACAGACTTCAGACCATCTGGGGCAACAATGTCTGACACGACTATATCAAATTCACCTGTCTGTGGATTGTTGTTCTGAATGGTAATCTTGCCTTGTGGCTGGGCGCGAGTAACCACCGTCTTTGCTGAGCCTGCACCCTGCAGCTGACCTGCATTATTCACAAAATAGAGGTGAACATTATACTCACCAAGAGAGTTCTTATGATTGCGGTAGCTGACATGTTTGAAATAGGTTCCATCAGCTCGTCTTTCAGCGGTGTACCACTGCACGTCGTCTTGGTCGTTAGCAGCTGACCAAGTCGGCAAGTAGACCGCCTTCAGACCGTCTGGGGCGACAATATCGGACACGACAATATCAAATTCACCTGTCTGTGGATTGTTGTTCTGAATGGTAATCTTGCCTTGAGGCTTTTTGACCTCTGCTGCCGCCAAGGGGCGCTCTGTATCAGAAGCTGGTTGTGCTGGCTGATTAGAAGCATCATTTTTTTCTGAGTTCTCAACCACAGCAGGTTGATTTTCTGTCGAAGCTACAGTATCACTTTTCGGCCGAGCATTTTCTACAGGATCAGAAGAAGTAGACTGAGCACTGGTATCGGAAGACGCAGGTACCTGACTAGCGTCAGGACTAACAGCCTCCGGTGCTGGTGCAGCCTTATCCATGCTTGACAGACTGGTTTCTGTCACAGTTGGAGTTGCAGCTGTGCTAGCTTGGTTCTCCACAGCCTGGCTGACAGCGACACTGTCAGCTGTCTGACTAGATGCTAGCTGATCTGCCTGCACTGCTCCACTTCCAAGAAAGGCCAGACCAGTCGCAATCGCTACTGAGACTGCTCCCAGACTGCATTTGCGAATACCAAAACGAGTAAACTTCTCTGCTCGAGACGTCATCATTCGTCTTTTTTTCATAATAGGATTCTCCTTTTGCAAAAAAGTAAAAAGCAAGCCAATTTTCTGCATACCAGCTAAAGAATTTTTACTTTTAATTTTTTAAATCGTACGCTTTGATTATATAATAATCGCAAAACGATTACAAGCGAATGAAGAAAATCTAAACATCAAAGAAAGGCTTAGACACTGTATTCTTGCAGCGATTTTTGTTATACTAATGATAGAAAGTTCAGCGAGGATGCAAGATGACCCCAAATAAAGAAGACTATCTCAAGTGTATCTATGAGATTGGCAGCCGCCACAAAAAAATCACCAATAAAGAAATCGCCCAGCTCATGCAGGTTTCACCTCCGGCTGTGACGGAAATGATGAAAAAAATGCTGGCGGAAGAACTTCTGGTCAAGGATAAAAAAGCCGGCTACCTGCTGACTGATTTGGGGCTAAGGCTAGTTTCTGACCTCTACCGCAAGCACCGGCTGATTGAAGTCTTTCTGGTCAACCATCTCGGCTACTCGACTGATGAAATCCATGAGGAAGCCGAAGTCCTAGAGCACACTGTTTCTGAGCGTTTCGTTGAGCGTCTGGATGCCATGCTCCAGTACCCCAAGACCTGTCCTCACGGAGGCACCATCCCAGCCAAGGGAGAGCTTCTGGACGAAGAAAACCAACTGACTCTGGAAGAGGCTTCTGCCCCTGGTGACTATATCATCAAACGCGTACACGACGACTTTGACTTGCTCAAATACTTGGAAAAATATAACCTGCAAATCGGCCAAACCATCACCTTCATCCAATACGATTCTTTCGCTCAGGCTTATCTTCTCAAGACAGAAACCCAAGAAATCCAAATCAATCCTATGATTGCCCAGCAGATTTATGTGGAAAAAATATAAACAGAACCCAGTTCGGACCTTCTAGTCTAAACTGGGTTTTTATTGACAAAAATAAGACGTCAGATTATAATAAGTGTACTTACAAAATATCTAGAGGGAAAGCTAATGGAAAAATCGCAGTTTAACTCCATCTACAAGGATGAATACAAAAAATCAACCGGTCTGCTCTTTATCCGTGCCTACCACAAGTGGCATGGGCTGATAAAAAACAAACTGAGAACGATTGATTTGACCCATCCCCAGTTTGTCGTTCTGACCACTCTTGCTGCACTCCTGCGTCAGCAAGAATGGGTTAGTCAGACCGATATTGCCCGATTTTCTGACATGGATGTTATGACCGTATCCCAAATCATCCGCCTCTTGGTCAAGAAAGAATTGATAATGCGGGAAGTCCATCCCAAGGACAGCCGCGCCAATATCATACTTCTAACGGATACGGGGCTGAAAAAGGTCAACCAAGCCCTTCCTCTGGTAGAAAGCATTGATCAGGCATTCTTTGGAAAATTAGAAGATAAAACAGAAATATTAAACCAACTCTTAATCAAACTGGAGGCAGAAAATGACTAGATTTTGGATTGGTGTCGTATCAAAAGAACATGTACTAAGAGGTGTAGAAGGTGGATTTTGCCAAGTCTGCCATGGAAAGAAAGCACCATTGAACCGAATGAAAAAGGGGGACTATCTTCTGTGCTACAGCCCCAAGTATCAGCTGAATGGTCAGGAAAAGCTGCAGGCCTTTACAGCAGTTGGCAAGATTCTAGATGACACTGCCTACCAAGTAGAGATGTTTGAAGGCTTTGTCCCATTTCGGCGAGATGTCAGCTACTACCAACCTGTCAAAGACTGCCCTATTGAGCAAGTCCGACAGCATCCTCAGTGGTGCCAATATGCTTCTCAGATAAGATACGGACATTTCGAAGTTTCGAAAGACTTCTTCCTTTATGTTTTTGAGCAAATGAAACTGGACAGCCCTGCAAATCAGTAGAAACAGCTTTGTTTGACTTACACCTAAACCTTTACTCACCTGTCATCAAATCTAAAGTTCCGATTCTCAAGGGAAATCGGAACTTTTTGATTTGAAGTGAAATTATCGATTTATCAAATCAGCATAAAAGCCGATAAACTACCCACAACTACATTGGCTAAAGCATGCATGATCCAGCTGGATAAAATGGAGCCATCGGATTTCTTTTCATTGACAAAGCCCATATAGGCCGCGATGCCACCCGTACACAAAATGATGAGCAGGGTTTGCTGCCAAGAGAGCACTGTTATAAACATCAGGCCATGCAGCAGACCAAAAAGAGCAGCTTGTATGGTGTTGGCTACCACAAAGGATAAGCGGCTAGCCAATCTCTTTAAAAGAAAACCTCTGAATAGAAGTTCTTCTGGCAGAGCAGTTTGAAAAAAACCATAAATCAGAACAGCCGGCAAGGCTTGGAAGCCAAGGCCTGAGAAGTTTGAAGTCGCTGTCTTAAGACCTTTTACAGTAGTATATAGTAGCAAAAACGAAAGAAGCAAGAAAAATAGCGAACCCAACAAAATCCACAGCCAGATCTTCCGGCTGCCAGTATCTTTTAGCGGTTTTAAGCCAAGCCATTCTAAAAATGGACTTTTTCTTCTAGCCCTTATCAACCACCAAACAAAAGGAAGCAAAGCAAACAAAGCGATTTGAATCAGAGCATTCATCATCTGTTGAACTAGATTTCCCGTGGTAAGAGACTCCTTTCTTTTCTTTAATATGATTATACAAGACAAACTTCAAGAATTTATAAAGTAATTCTAAAATATTTCTAAAGAATGAAAGAAATCATAAACAAATCAACGATTATCGCCACTTCCATTTGCCTACTATGCTTATCATTTTTGAACTAAATGATGTCAAAAAAATCTTTAAAAACTTATCTCAAAATCTAAGAAAAGTTGCAGATAAAAATAAGGCGATGAGTTTAAAAAAATAGAAAACTGACAATGATTTAAAGAAAGGAAAAAAGTCCTAAAATTTTATCACACAAAGTCAAATTTTCAGCCTATCGATCCTAGATCATTTTCTTTTTAGTCCAATACTCCCAACTCCTGCTCATCCACTTCCTACCCCTCAGGGTTTCAATTTTACAGGCTCAGAACCATGCCAAAAGCTGTTTTTTTCTTCTTGCCAACTCGCTTACATTTTGCTAAAATGATGTCAAAAATCAGTAAGGAAAAATTATGCCACAACAACTTTTTAAAGAATTTGCGCAGCTAGATCAAGTGGAAGCTATTGTTCTCGGTGGCTCTCGTGCTGGACAGCATTTTGACAAGGACTCAGACTATGATGTTTATATCTACTTGACAGATTCCATTGCTCCCACGACTCGACGCGATATCCTCAACAAGTACTGCTCCTACATGGAAATCGGCAATCAGTTTTGGGAACTAGAGGATGACTGTGTGCTGAAGAGTAAGATCGAAATTGAGCTCATTTACCGTACACTGGATAGCTTTGATAAAGACCTGCAGACTGTAGTCCTAAACCACCAAGCCCAGAATGCCTATACCACCTGTATGTGGCACAATCTGCTCCACAGCAAAATCATCTACGACCGAAATGGTCGCTATGAGGCACTTCAGAACAAATACAGACGACCTTATCCAGCTGAGCTGAAAAAGAATATTATTAAGAAGCAGCTCCTCCTACTCGATCAAGCCATGCCAGCTTTCTCCAAACAAATAGAAAAAGCGCTCAAGCGTCAGGACTTGCTCAGTATCAATCACCGTAGCAGTGAATTTTTTGCTTCCTATTTTGACTTGCTCTTCGCCCTAAACGAACAGACGCACCCTGGAGAAAAGAGAATGCTAGAGTTTGCAAAAACCAACTGCTCGCTATTACCTCAGCATTTTGAAGAAAATATACAGACCTATTTTCAAAAACTCTACACTGAGCCCGCTGAAGCCATAAACCTTATCAATCAGCTAGTGGCGACCATCAAAGAAATCATTTCTCAAGAAATTAATGGTGATTTTTAGTAATGTTGTCGGAAACTATACATTCATTGCTGCAGAACCTCAAAAAAATTAGGAGTTTGAGCATTAGTGTTCAAACTCCTTTTCATTCTTCTTGTCTTATCAGCGATTCTTTGTATCCAAGATAATGGTCACTGGGCCATCATTGACTAGTTCTACCTGCATGTCTGCCCCAAAAATCCCCGTCCGAGTCGGCACCTCTTGCTGCAAGGCAAGATTGAAGGCATCATAAAAATTGCTAGCCATCTCTGGAGGAGCAGCCTTAACAAAGGCTGGCCGATTACCCTTTTTTGTATCTGCATGCAGAGTGAACTGGGAAATTGACAAAATCTCTCCAGCAATGTCCTTGATAGACAGGTTCATCTTGCGCTCAGCATCGGAAAAAATCCGCATATTGATAATCTTTCTGACTGCATAATCCATATCTTCCTGACTATCGTCAGGACCTACGCCTACTAGGAGCAGGAGACCTTGTCCAATACTGCTGTGCAGCTGCTGGTCAATGCTGACCTGAGCACGTTTTACGCGCTGAATCACTATTTTCATATCTTTTCCTTTGATTTAACGGTAACTTATAGCTAGATAATGATTTTCGAAATAGATCAACCATTGGTCCGCTTGACCGAGTATACCTCCGGCACGCTCTTGATCTTATCCACCACCGTCGTCAGCATGGACAGATTAGCAATACCAAAGGAAACGTGGATATTAGCAAATTTCATATCCTTGGTCGGCTGAGCATTAACTGTTGAAATATTTTGGGTGGTATTGGACAGAACCTGCAACACATCGTTGAGGAGGCCAGAGCGGTTGAGACCGTATATATCAATGTGAGCCGTGTACTCTTTGGTCGTGTTGTTGTCTTCCCATTCCACATCAATCAGCCGCTGCTCGTAATTTTCCTGAGCCTTGAGATTCATGCAGTCCTGACGGTGAATGGCTACACCACGTCCTTTGGTAATATAGCCGACAATATCATCACCCGGTACAGGATTACAGCACTTAGCAATCCGGATGAGGAGGCCAGACGCCCCCTGAATAACTACACCGCCTTCGTGCTTGACCTTGAGGGTATCTTTTTTATTTTCGACCTTGACCTCGCCGCCCTTGACCAATTCCTCAGCTTCTGCTCTGGCCTTGGCCCGCTCTTCCTCACGGCGCTCTTTTTCAGTCAGGCGGTTAAAAATACTAATTGCGCCAATCTCACCGAAGCCAATCGCCGCAAAAAGCGCCTCTTCAGTCTTATAGCTGGTCTTCTGCAGCACTTCTTCCATGTGCTTCTTGTCCATGTACTTATTAGCTACATAGCCATGCTCCTGGAATTGAGCCTGCAAGAGCTCCCGACCTTTGGAAATAGACAGCTCCTTGTCTTGATTTTTAAAGAACTGGCGGATTTTATTTCTGGCCTTGCTGGTCTTGACAATATTGAGCCAGTCGCGGCTCGGTCCGAAGGAGTTAGCGTTGGTGATGATTTCCACCTGATCACCTGTCCTGAGCTTGGTTGTCAGAGGAACCATGCGGCCATTGACCTTGGCTCCTGTGGCTTTCTCACCGACCTTGGTATGGATCTCATAGGCAAAGTCAATCGGGCCCGAGTCCTTAGGCAGAGAGCGCACTGCTCCATCCGGTGTGAAAACGTAAATTTCCTCAGCCAGATAGCTCTCCTTGACCGAGTCAACGAAATCCTTGGCATTGTTAGACTGGTCTTGCAGCTCCATCAACTCCTTGATCCAGTTCATCCCGATGGCTGATTCTTTGCTGTCTACCTGACCCTTGACACCTTTCTTGTAAGCCCAGTGGGCTGCAACCCCATACTCAGCGACCTCATGCATTTCCTTGGTCCGAATCTGAAACTCAATCGGACCTTTGGGTCCATAAACGGTCGTATGGATAGACTGGTAACCATTGGCCTTGCGATTGGCAATGTAATCCTTGAACCGCCCTGGCATCGGCCGCCAAAGCTCATGAATGTAGCCCAGCATAGCATA
This sequence comes from Streptococcus sanguinis, assembly GCA_963549775.1. Taxonomy (GTDB): domain Bacteria; phylum Bacillota; class Bacilli; order Lactobacillales; family Streptococcaceae; genus Streptococcus; species Streptococcus sanguinis_Y. The sequence continues at coordinate 84,357 of CAUUZZ010000006.1, forward strand.
GACATCACTCTGAGTATCCAAGATACAGCGAATAGCAATCAGATCATAAATCTCATCAAAACGCTTCTTCTTGTCCTGCATCTTGCGATAGATCGAGTAGATATGCTTGGGCCGGCCATAAATCTTACCGTGCAGATTGCGCTCGCCAGCATAGGTCTCAATCTTCTGAACTACCTCTTCTACCAGAGCTTCACGCTCCCGACGCTTCTCCTTCATCATGTGGGAAATTTTGTAAAATTCCACTTCATTGAGATAACGGAAGGACAAATCTTCTAGTTCCCACTTGACACTGGAAATCCCCAGGCGGTGAGCCAAGGGGGCATAGATTTCCATTGTTTCTCTGGAAATCCGCTCCTGCTTATCCTTGCGCAGATGCTTGAGTGTCCGCATATTGTGGAGACGGTCTGCCAGCTTGACCAAAATAACTCGAATATCCTCTGACATGGCCATCAGCATCTTACGGTGATTTTCTGCCAGCTGCTCCTCGTGGGATTTGTACTTGACCTTACCCAGCTTGGTAACCCCATCCACAATCACGCGCACATCAGTCCCAAACTCTCTTTCCAAATCATCCAGCGTCGCACGGGTATCCTCGACCACATCATGCAGAAAGCCGCAGGCGACCGTTACTGCGTCCAACTTGAGCGTGGCCAAAATCCCTGCCACCTGAATGGGATGCACGATATAAGGCTCGCCTGACCTGCGAAACTGCCCACTATGACAGTCAATCGCATAGATCAAAGCTTTCTGTATAAAGGCCACATCCTCCGCAGCCAGATATTTTCTCGTAAGGGCCAATACCTGATCGCCCGTCAAATTCACTTCTTTCGGCATCTCGTCTCTCCAATTCCTGCCTACTATTTTATCACTTTTAGCCCGATATGAAAACCTAGAAGACAGTCCATATAAAAAACCGCCTTAAACGGGCGGGAGTTATCCGGTGTGAGGCTGGTAAAAACAAAGCCTTACTTATTATCCTGCAATTCCTGAATGCCACTTCTCTTTTGCTGGGCACTTTCTTTGACTTGATTAGAAAATTGACCGACCAAAACTTGATTTAAGCCACCTATAATCTGACCCACAGACCGATCCCAGTCTGTCGCAACAGTAGAGACGTTTTTTTTGACATCATCTCTTTCCTTCTGAACTTCCGCCAATGCTGCCTTACCTAATGTCTTAATCGTCCCTAAAGCCAAAGTTTTAAGGTAAGCGTCTATATCAAGTTTAGCAGCTATTTTACTTTTCCCCATAGATATCTCTCCTTATATGAGCTAATTCTTCATCATATTTATCTGACTTTTTACGAAATCGTTTATCCAAAAGTGAACATTCCTCTTCAACCCCTTCGCGCTCTCTACGGTATTCTATCTCAAGATTATCTTGCACTTGAAAAACTTTATCATAAAATTCATGGATAAGCTGAGCGCCTTCTGTAGAACGTCTCAAGCAAGCAACTGTATAATCTTCCATATCTTGTATTTGCTGCCTTGCAGAATGATAGAGGTCATCCGTTTCAGCCATTACTTCTTCGAAATTTCGCTTCTCATCTAAATATTTATCATACTCCGCATTATAGCGTTCTTGAGTAATCCTGAGCTGTTCATAAAGCTTATCCTTCTTATTCTCTATATGTTCCCCCATCTTTTGTACTCCCCAGCAAGCCCCTCATCCTTTTTCACTAATTCTTGGATTCCATTAAGAAGTTTAGAACTTAGTCCATCAAATTCTTCTTTAGTCTTGACGGCTTTGTTCCGCATATCTTTCAGCTCAGTTATGATACTAGTTTCAACGGCATCCTTTGTAGCTCCTACTTGAGCAAGAGCATCTATCACCTCTGCTTCACTTAACAGTCTAGAGACATTCGGCATCGCCTGAGCTTGAGCTAACAGAGCATCCCACCTTCCACTGACTTTAGATACACCATAATCACAAAAAGCCATAATTGCTTCAGTCGAAATAGCTGCCAAGTTTTGCAAACTGGATGCAAAAGTCGTAGCCTGCTCACTATCTAGGTAAATCATTTCAGATCTAGTATAACCAGCAGCAACCATTTTCTGGTAGCGTTCACTCAATGCTTTTTTCTTAATATCAAGCTGCTCCATAGCTTGCTTGGCGCGGGCAAGGCGGTAATCCTGAAGATCTGACTCACTCACATTTAAATAACCTGAGTCATATTCATAACCACCCCACATATGTTGGGTGCCTATATTTTTTCGATCTTTACTATTAATATTAACAACAGTTCCGACAGCTCCTTCACTTCCCTTTTCTGGGTAACCAATAGTAACTATATCTTTTCGATCTATATAATTAAAAATTTTATACTTAATTTTATCAACTTGTCGTCTCTCCTTATCAGTTAAAATATGATAAGTATTTGGTCCCTCATAGAGATAGGCCCCGTCAATTCGCTGTAAATAACTGTCTTCAAGACTCGCCAAGGCAACCTGTCCATCCATTGATCCCAGAGAGTGAGCATAGAGACTAACCCGAGCATTAGGATATTTATCCATTATTTCTTTCAACCTATCCCCAGCTAGTGCTAACTGTTTAGGCTTCGCCCCTCTTATTCCTGCCCATTGTCCCATCCAAATCTTCGCTGCCATTTGAGCATCTGTTCTTCCCCAATCATTTAAAGTTCCTGTCATATTATGCTCCGGATCAACAAGTGAACCCTCAAATAGCACCGTGATTTCCTTAACATCTTCTGGAGAATCAGATTCCGACATCCATCTATCTGTCAACACATAGCCATCCAAACCAACTTCATTATCCTTGACCCTTTTCTTCTGTGTTGGAAATACAGATAAATCTCCCACCTCAATCTTCTTGCCAAAAATATCAGAAACATAGCCAACAGTAATATCAGAACCATCACTTGATTTTATCTTGACGTCCTCACCAAGTGATAAATTGCTGTACTCTTCCCAGGCAATTTCATTTCTTTCTTGTTCATTATAATAAATCATTAATATCACTCACTTAACAATGCTTGCAAACCTGGTGATTCATTCATACCAACCGTACGAATTTTCCCATTCTCACCATCCATTCGAAGACCAGACTTCCCAACCATACTTATACTATCATTAATGATAACATTAAACATAATCCCCCCCATCGGATTATGTTTAATGGAGCTATCATCTATTTTATAAGAACGAATTTTCCCTTTCTCCGTTAAAGCATTCGGGTCCTTTCTTTTTAAATCTTCTTCAATCAGCTTCCGCACTTCCTCACTATGGACAATTCTTGTCATCTCATTATGGAATTCTTGATTTTTGTGAGCCATATACATTCCTCCTCCCAGACAAATAGCTACAAACAAACTGACGATAATTAGTATAATTTTATGTTTTTTTTTCATGAGACACCCCCTGTTGCTCTTATAATCTATTATATAATATAAACGTTACAACTTCAAATTAAAATAAGAAATTTTGCTATAACAAGGTTATTGGATTACTCATCATCTCTCCCCTACCAAAGCTTGCAAACCTGCTGATTCATCCATACCTACTGAATTTAGTTGCTCACTTCCGCCATCTTTTTGAATTCCCATTTTCCCAACCATGCTTATACTATCATTGACGATAATATCAAACATAATGCCTCCCATTGGATTATGACGGATGGTCTTATCATCAATTTTATAAGAACGAATTTTCCCCTTATCCGTTAAAGCATGAGGATCTAATTTTTTTAATTTCTTTTCTATTAGATTCTTCACTTCCTCACTGTGGACAATTTTAGTCATCTCATTTTGAAATTCTTGATTTTTATGAGCTAGGTAGAGACCTCCCCCTAACAATATCAATACACTTAGACCAATAAACCCCATAAACATTTTTCGTCTCTTAGACATATAAACACTCCTCAAGCTTTATCAATTTCATTATATAATATAAACTATTTTACCAAAAGCAAAAACCCGCCTTAAACGGGCGGGTTGTGGTGAAGAAAGTGATGAACTTCTTCCTTGATAAATTGACAATAAGCGTAGACAAGGTAGCAAGTAGATGCCACACCTAAAAGGGCGACAAACAACTCAAATAAGGCAGACATAGTCATGGCGAACCTCCTCTCCTTATCAGGCAAAGAATGCAAATACGCTTCCCAGCTTAGGCAGTCTGATTGTTTCCGTTTTGTTTTCCTTTCCGACTTACCCAAGTGAGTTCATCACTATTATACCAAAATACGAAAGCGGATACAAGACGGTGAGGCAGTTGCTCCTAATAATGATTTTATCAAAATAGATAACATGCTAAATTTGAAGCATCTAAAGTAGGAATGACACTCTTAACAAATTTTTTCTCCTTTTAATTTGACACGGTTTCTCTAAATGAATAAACATTGTCGTAGTGGACAGTTACTGAATAATAGTAATAATCGTCGTTTCGGTTTGAGCTTCCAAAACCTAAAGTTGCCCGTTCTCCTTCGTTTTTGTGAAAATACTGATTGATAGTTTGATTTTGAATCGAATAATCAATATCAAACGCCCCGTTGTTGCCATTATAACTTTTGGACTTCATAGATAAAGAAGATAAAAAAGACTGATCAATTGTTAACTTTTGAAATAAGAATCCATCAAAAGGCCATAATTCTTTCGCTTTCTCCTCATCAGAAAAGACAAAATTGCTGTCTATATAATCAACTCTTATTGTTTCTTCTGGCTTTTGAGTGACATCATCAGAAGCCCGTGTCTTGGTTAGCACTCCAGAAATTGTGTGATTGCTACTATCCCCTTGTAAAGTTATTTCGATAAGATAAGTCCCACGTTTGATATACACTTGCTCTACTTTAAACCCATCCGGAAATTGCTTAAACAAATCAAATAGATTTTCAGTGGGATAGACGCGACCCACTTCAGCTACCTTATTCTTAATCCAATCTCGGCTGCTCCTCTTTTCTCCACATCCTATTAATCCTATCGTCACTCCCCCTAAAAATAATATTTTGAGAAAAATCCGCTTTTTCATGATATTCTCCTTGTTTATTATACTTAATAAAGTACTTATTTCAGTCACTGTATAGTGTACCATAATTTTTTAAAACTCTATTTTATTCTACCTCCATCCTATCATTCACTTATCCACTGATATCTTCATTCAGTATTTTCAAACCAATATTAGAAAGCATGAAAGCTCTAAACTGGAAATTTCTTCTTGATGATAGCGTTTTAATATAGTATAATATAAGTCTGAAATTCATTTTAACAAAGGAGATATTATGTCTAAATCATCCCTTCAAAAAACGGTTGCGCTTTTGAGCGCAGCTGCACTTGCGGCAGCTGTAAATGCTGTTCAGGCTGATGAGAATACTCCAGCAGTCACTGCTAATCCTGCTCCAGTAGAAAGCAGCGCAGCGGAAGCAAAACCAACGACTGCTGCAAGTCCTACTGAAGCCACTGCGACACCAGAGAGCACGGATCCTAGCTCTGCTATTTCTCCAGAAAATGCCAGTGGGAACGCTGATGCTCTGATGGCTATGGCTCGCAATGTAGCGGCTACTGAGGATACTAAGCCCGTGGAGGGACAGACTGTCGATGTGCGTATCTTGGCAACGACCGACCTCCATACCAACTTGGTCAACTACGACTACTATCAGGACAAGCCGGTTGAGACCTTGGGACTGGCTAAAACAGCCGTGCTGATCGAGAAGGCCAAGAAAGAAAATCCAAACGTCCTCTTGGTGGACAATGGCGATACCATCCAAGGAACGCCGCTGGGAACTTACAAGGCAATTGTAGATCCTGTGGAGAAGGGCGAGCAGCACCCTATGTACGCTGCCCTGCAGGCTCTGGGCTTTGAAGCTGGCACACTAGGAAACCATGAGTTCAACTACGGTCTGGACTATCTGAACCGCGTGATTGAGACAGCTGGCATGCCTCTTGTCAATGCCAATGTGCTAGATCCAGCGACTGGTAAATTCATCTATCAGCCTTACAAAATCATCGAAAAGACCTTTACGGATACACAAGGCCGTTTGACGACTGTCAAGATCGGTGTGACTGGGATTGTTCCGCCGCAGATTCTCAACTGGGATAAGGCAAATCTAGAAGGAAAAGTGGTCGTTCGCGATTCTGTTGAGGCTATTCGGGACATCATTCCTGAAATGCGCAAGGCTGGTGCAGACGTCACTTTGGTGCTTTCTCACTCTGGTATCGGAGATGACAAGTATGAAAAAGGCGAGGAAAATGAAGGTTATCAAATCGCTAGCCTGCCAGGTGTGGATGCTGTCGTAACGGGCCACTCCCACGCCGAATTTCCAAGTGGAAACGGAACTGGCTTCTACGAAAAATATCCTGGCGTAGACGGTGTCAACGGTAAAATCAACGGCACTCCAGTAACCATGGCTGGAAAATACGGCGACCATCTGGGCGTCATCGACCTCAAGCTCAACTATACCGACGGCAAATGGAAAGTCACTGACAGCAAAGGCTCCATCCGTAAGGTAGATACCAAGTCTAATGTAGCAGACAAGCGCGTCATTGACATTGCCAAAGAATCTCACGAAGGTACTATCAACTACGTCCGCCAGCAAGTCGGCACCACCACTGCACCGATTACCAGCTACTTCGCTCTGGTCAAGGACGATCCATCCGTTCAGATTGTCAACAATGCCCAGCTTTGGTATGCTAAGCAAGAGCTGGCTGGCACGCCTGAAGCCAACCTTCCTATTCTGTCTGCAGCAGCGCCTTTCAAGGCAGGAACTCGTGGGGATGCAACGGCCTACACAGACATTCCAGCTGGTCCTATTGCCATCAAGAACGTAGCAGATCTCTATCTCTACGATAATGTCACAGCAATCCTAAAGGTCAACGGTGCTCAGCTCAAAGAATGGTTGGAAATGTCAGCTGGCCAATTCAATACCATTGACCCAAACAATAGCCAACCGCAAAATCTGGTCAATACTAACTACCGGACTTATAACTTTGATGTTATTGACGGTGTTACCTATGAGTTTGACATTACCCAGCCTAACAAATACGACCGCGAAGGCAAACTGGCCAATCCAAATGCCAGCCGGGTCCGTAATCTGAAATATCAAGGCAAGGAGATTGACCCCAATCAGGAATTTATCGTCGTGACCAACAACTACCGGTCTAACGGTAACTTCCCAGGTGTTCGAGAAGCCAGCCTCAACCGTCTGCTCAATCTGGAAAACCGCCAAGCCATCATCAACTATATCTTGGCTGTCAAAAATATCAATCCAAGTGCAGATCAGAACTGGCATTTTGCTGATACCATCAAGGGACTGGAACTGCGCTTCCTGACAGCTGATAAGGCCAAAAACTTGATTGGTACAGACGGAGACATCGTCTATCTAGCAGCTTCTGCCCAAGAAGGATTCGGCGAATACAAATTCGTCTACGTCGCACCGAAAACTGAACCAGTGCCTATTGAGCAGCCAAGCCGTCCAACTATTGCTGTCGAGGCAGCCAACCTGCAGCATAGCAAAGTAGACTTCCCTGTCCTGACTGCTGCTGACCCTAGCACAAACAAGCAAGGTTCTCACAAACAAGCAGGAGCAGAAAGCCTCCCAGAAACCGGAGAAAAGACATCCTCACTCGGAATCTTGGGACTTGTTCTGACCGGACTTGCAGGAATCTTCGCCCTCAAAAAACGAGAAAGACAATAATTAAAAAATCAGCAGCCAAAGTGGCTGCTGATTTTGCTTTTTAAAGACTGTCATTGCTCAATTCCAACAAAACACTGACTGCGGTCAAGGCATAAAGGGGAGCTGTTTCAGCCCGCAGGATACGTGGACCCAGACCAGCGGAGACAGCCCCTGCTTGGCCAAAGGCTGCCATTTCCTCTGGCGACAGACCGCCCTCCGGTCCAAAGATAAAGAGTACTTTTGCGCCGGATTCCAAGCCTGACAGAGCACGGATTAGAACTGCAGCTTCTCCCTCTTTGGCCGATTCTTCATAGGCTACGATTATGGTGTCAAAGTCTACCAAGGCCGCCAGAAAGTCTGCCTTTTTATCAAAGAGCCGAACCTCAGGAATCAGATTGCGCTTGCTCTGCTCTGCTGCTCCCTGAGCAATTTTTTCCAGTTTTTCACTCTTTTTAGCCAGCTTTTTGCCATCCCACTTGGCCACCGACCAGTCCGCTGGGAAAGCCCAGAGAGCACTCGCCCCCAGCTCTGTTGCCTTCTGAGTGATAAATTCTAATTTATCTCCCTTTGGAAAGCCCGATGCAATGGTCACTTGAACCGGCAGCTCGGTATTGTCTGCTAGCTCTTCCAAGATTTCCAAACTCTGCTGGCTGGGGTCCAATACCTGAACCAGCCGTTTCACGCCATCATCAAAGACTAATGTGACTTGGTCGCCCGCTTTGAGCCGCATGACTGAAAACATGTGTTTAGCCGTGTCCTTATCCGTGACCACCAGAGGAGACTGAGGAATTCCTTTTATAAAATACTGCTGCATCTAACCACCTATCACGCCTGAAATGTCCTGCGTTTTCTTAAAGACACAAGCATTCCATTCGCCCTGAATCATATGCGTTTCCAAGAAAAATCCTGCTGCTTCTGCTGACTCGCGCACCATTTCCCACTTCTCAGAAATAATCCCACTCATAATCAGATAGCCCTCATCCTTGACCAGACGGTAGGCATCCTCGGTCAGATGGATGAGAATATCAGCTAGGATATTGGCAACGATAACATCTGCCTCAATGTCCACACCTCGGAGAAGGTCTCCCGGTGCTACATGAATGTTCTCCATACCTGGATTGAGCTCAATATTTTCCTGAGCCACGCGCACCGCCACCTCGTCTAAATCATAGGCATAGATGTCCTTAGCGCCCAAGAGAGAGCTGGCAATGGAGAGGACACCACTTCCTGTGCCTACATCCAGCACCGTTTCTCCGCCCCGCAAGACCTGCTCCAGCGCAAAAAGGCTCATCTTGGTCGTTGGGTGAGTCCCCGTACCAAAGGCCATGCCAGGATCCAACTTGATGATCTTCTCACCAGCTGTCGCCTCATAGTCCGTCCATGACGGCACAATGGTCAAGTCATGGGTGATACGAGCCGGCTCAAAGTATTTCTTCCAATTATCCGCCCAGTCTTCCTCAGCCAGTTCCTGCCGAGTCAGCTGAATATCTCCCGTATCCAATCCGAAGCTATCCAGCTCAGCCAAACGTGCATTTGCCTGGGATGCAATGGCATCTATATCCACCGAATCCGGATAGTATCCCGTAATCTTGACCCGTTCGCTCTGCTCAACTTCAGGAAAGAGCTCACCATACTGGTCAACCTGTCCCAGATAATCTGCGCTGTCATCGATAGCCACACCCTGACTGCCCAGCTCAATCAGAATATTCGAGGCCGCTTCCTCAGCCTCACGCTTCACTTCAATCGTTAATTCCTGCCAAGTGTCCATTATTAAAATACCAAGCCCGTATAACACAAAGCCAAAATAGGAAATTCTCTGACGACGCTTGCGTCTAAGAGAACCTTATCTTTTTAGCACAGTGTTTAGGGCGGGTTCAGTTTAGAAATTTAACTGAACAATCCTTTCTTTGTTTATTTCATTGTCTTCGTCATGTAAACCATATCCATGCCCTCTTTTTCGGGCTCCGTATGGGTCTGATGATAGCCATTTTTCTCATAAAAAGCCACCATGCCTTTATCTTGGAAAACCGTACACAAATCCCATTGCCTAATGGTGGAGAATTTCTCCTCAATCAGACCAAGCCCCTCAGAGCCATATCCTTTATTCTGGTGCTCTGGCAAAATCGCCACTGTCCCAATCCAGCCTGCTGTCTGTTCATCATTTGTATTCAAGCGAATAAAGCCCAGAATCTTCTCGTCGTCTTTGACAAAATAATAAAAACTATTGGGCCGCTCGACCAGCTTCCAGCGAATCCGCTCTCGCTCCTCCAGATAGGGGTCGTATTGATCCTGATATTTCTCATAAACGGCCTTAAAACTCGATCGCTGAATGGCAATAATGGTCTCTAAATCCTCAGCTCCCGCCCGCTCAATATGAATCATGCTCGTACCTCCAAATAATCTCTCAACCTGTCCTGCAGCTGCGGAATAACCTTGTCATCTGCTAAAAACTGGCTCACATCCATCATCTGATAAGCCTGTCCCTCATCACCAAAGACGATACTGGCAAATTCTTCCTGAGTGATGGTTCCCACCATAAAAATAGAGGTTTTGTCAGGATCAAGCATTCCTTGATATTCTTTGGCCCAGACAATGGCAGCTTCTTCAAGCTTTAAACCAAGCTCTTCAAAAACCTCCCTTTGTACGCATTCAAAAGGCGTTTCCTCGTCCTCTCGGCCACCGCCCGGCAACTCCCACATATTGGGCCAAGGAATGGTTGAAATATCGTCTCGTAAGATAGTCAACAACTTGTCATCACTGATTAAGGCAATCTTGCAGCCAGAAAACTCCATCTGTCTGTGCAGTAAATCTAGTACTTCTGCATTTTCCATAAGCGCCTCCTAATACCTCGGATAAGGATAAAAGGCTGTCTCAATCACATCCGCTCTGCCATTTTCAAAAGCCTCAGCATTCCAAGCCAGCTCAAACTCTGCTGCCTCTGGATCTGCTAAAAAGTCCATGAGTGCATCGAGACCAGACTCAGCTGTTTGGGTTAGAAAATCCACGAAATAAGCTAGGAACTCCCGTGACAGCCCCTTCTTCGGCTCATAGGGCAGGGCTGCCAGATAGTCCTCTGCCTCAAAACTAGACTTGACTGGATTGTAGAAAAGCACGACTTCCTCAAAGTAAATATCCTCAGCCGAGGCATTGCCCTCAGAGTCAACGGTCTCAATCCCGCCTGGATTTTGCACCTCAAGGATAAAGGCCACTTCCACTGCGTGATTCTTCTTGTCCCAGTTTATCTCATAGTCAAAAGGAAAGCTCTTCCCCATTTCCTCGTCCAATATCTCCAAAAAACCGTACTTAGCCATGATTTCCTCTTTTCATTGTGATAAAATATTACTATCTACAATAGTAACACAAAAAGCCAAGAAAAACACTTGCAGAAAGGAAATCTTATGCCAGAAAACCTCGCCCTGCGCATGCGGCCTACTGACATTGATCAGATCATCGGCCAGCAGCATCTGGTCGGACCTGGAAAAATCATCCGTCGCATGGTTGAAGCTAACCGCCTGTCCTCGATGATCCTCTACGGACCACCCGGCATCGGCAAGACCTCTATCGCCTCAGCTATTGCCGGCACAACCAAGTTCGCCTTTCGGACCTTTAACGCCACCGTAGATAGCAAGAAACGCCTGCAGGAAATCGCTGAAGAAGCGAAATTTTCCGGCGGACTGGTGCTCCTGCTGGACGAGATTCACCGCTTGGACAAGACCAAGCAAGACTTTCTACTGCCGCTATTAGAAAGCGGTCTGGTCATCATGATTGGAGCGACGACAGAAAATCCTTTCTTTTCTGTCACTCCTGCTATCAGAAGCCGCGTTCAGATATTTGAGCTTGAGCCCCTTAGCAACGAAGACATCCGGACAGCCATTCAGCTAGCCCTGACAGACAAGGAGCGAGGATTTAATTTCCCAGTGGAGCTAGACGATGAGGCTCTGGATTTCATTGCTATCTCTACCAACGGAGACCTGCGCTCCGCCTATAACTCGCTGGATTTAGCCGTACTCTCTACCCCAGAAGGTGACAAAGGCATCCGCCACATCACGCTAGATGTCATGGAAAACAGCCTGCAAAAGAGCTACATCACCATGGATAAGGACGGAGACGGCCATTACAATGTCCTCTCTGCTCTACAGAAGTCCATCCGTGGCTCCGATGTCAATGCCAGCCTCCACTACGCAGCTCGCCTCGTTGAGGCAGGAGACCTCCCTAGCCTAGCTCGACGCTTGACCGTTATCGCTTACGAGGATATTGGTCTGGCAAATCCAGACGCTCAAGTCCATACCGTTACAGCTCTGGAAGCAGCTCAACGGATCGGCTTTCCTGAAGCCCGTATCCTTATTGCCAATATTATTATTGACCTTGCATTATCGCCCAAGTCCAACTCAGCCTATCTAGCCATGGACAAGGCCTTAGCTGACCTACGGAAGAATGGAAACCTGCCTATTCCACGCCACTTACGAGACGGTCACTATGCCGGCAGTAAGGAACTAGGCAATGCACAGGACTATCTCTACCCTCACTCCTATCCTGGCAATTGGGTCAAGCAGGACTATCTGCCTGACAAAATCAAAGATGCCAATTATTTCACTCCTAATGAGAATGGCAAATACGAACGAGCCCTTGGAATGACCAAGGATAAGATTGATGACTTAAAAAAATGATGACATCGTTTGCAAAAAATCACATTTTTCTCTTGAATTTTTCAAAATTTATGGTATCATAATTATAGAAACGCTGTGGTGTACGACTTCACACTTAAGTGTTGACCGACTATTTTTTGTATTATTAGGGAAACAAAAGTCTTCTAACAGCATGTAGGCCGTCTCACACGGAAACAGCTTCAGTTAGAGCGAGTTGCCCACCTGCTTAATTGCGCGGGTTCAATACAAACCGTGAAGTTTCGGCACCAATACAGCTTTTTATTTGCCTCCTTAGCTCAGTTGGTAGAGCAGTAGACTCTTAATCTATGGGTCACAGGTTCGAGCCCTGTAGGGGGCATAGAAATACAGAAGAAAAAGCCTTGATTTAAAAGGCTTTTTTGCTTGTCTTGATAATATTTGCCGTGCAATTTGTCGTGAATTCACAATAAACTTTTTACAGCCATAAATTCCTCACTTATTTTTTCCTCCAAAGTGTGACCATAAACTTCTACTAACATGGATATGTCCTTATGACCTAGAATTTTAGCAATCACTCCCAAATCAATATTATTATGCCATAAATAACTACCATAAGTATGCCTAGCTCCTTTAGTGGTAATGATTGGAACTATATCAAGCTCTGTCAGCATAACCTTGATAGCTTTGTTTACTGTCGCTATATCTGGCACATCATGTATATAGCCATAATGTTGAAAAACTAGACTATCTTTATTTACAATGTTCAATGACTTATTTGCTTGAGCTTGTAGTTTTTTTAGACTATTTAGCAAATCAAGCATATCTGAAGTAATAGGTACTACTCTTACTGAAGTTTTATTTTTAGGAGGTGTAAACTTATGTGTTGAAGTGTTATATCTACGATATGTTTTCACCTGTTCATTTACCTCGTCTATATCATTCCAAGTCAAGGCAAGCAACTCTGCAAATCGCATACCAGTTTTAAATAGGAAATAGATGATATAAGGAACAATAGATTTTTTATAATCAAATTTTTCTCGTAAATAAGTCAGCACTTTTTGATAATCATATTCTGTATGCAGATACTTCTCATCTACCGCCTGTCCACTTTTTGTGGAAAATAGCTCCACATATGCAGTAAAATCTTCAATAACAACCTTATCAGCAATAGCCATCTGAATACTTGCACGTATGCTAGAATTAAGACGTCCTAAAAAGTTTCTAGAAACCTTTTTACCGTAGTCATTCATAATTTTCTGATATTCACTAGGTCTAATTTTTGAAACATGTTTATCACCAAATAACCTAACGATGACATTTTTTCTCATGATATATTTAGCTTTAGTAACATCACTTCTACTGCTTGGCAATATCTTCAAATCCAGCCACTCTTGATAGAGTTCTGGTAATGTCATATTCGTCCTTAATATACTGCCTGTATTCAGCTTATGTAGCACTTTTTCAGCTTCTATCTTTGCCTCTCGCTTCGTTTTAAAGCCACTTTTATGCTGCAAAGTCCCACTTCTCTCTCGAATCGAATATGACCATAAACGTTTTTTCCCACGTTGTTTATATTCGATATAAGCCATATTACAAGTCCATTCCCAACAATTCCGAAACTACAGATTTTGGAACAACCATGAGTCGCTTTCGCTCGTAAAATTTATAACCACGAGAAACCAGTATTTCCCTAGCTTGATGAATAATTGCATTTGCCGTTGTAGGTTTGTATCCCATAGCTATCAAATCTTTATTTGATACTGTATCAGTCATAATACTACTTCCTTTCTACCTGTCTGTCAATTCCCCATAATGTCGAACTATTCTGCTCTCGAATATATTGTTCTATGTCTTTTTCGTCATTATCAGTCAGTTTTGATAAACCTTCTTTTAGCAACCCTTGAATATAGGATTCAGCTTCCTTGACATCATAGGCTTGATACTTTGCTATATACACTTTTGCCAATGTTTTGGCTACCTGTTTCTCTGTCCAAGCCTCTGACTGTCGTAGTGTGGGTTTAGTCCTTGCAACACTCAAAACCGTCTGTTTTTTTGTTTTGAGATAATCTAGCCACCACTTGACCTTTTTTCTTCTCCAACGGTTGCTATCTGTCTCATTAGGACGTATAAAACGATAATGACCGTTAATAGCCTCAAAATAGATAGATGATAAAGGACGCTTTAGAAACAACTGCTCCGCAATAATATTTGCCTTTGCCTGCCAACATCTAAGTTCTGCACGAATCCAAGAGGGATATTCTACAAGTTCTTGCTTGCTAAGTTGCTCCATACGTTTATTATAGATACACCATTGCTGATTCCCTCTTGAACCTATGGCAACTGTTTCCCCTACTCGCTCCCCATTTTCCAAGACTGCTTTCTCATGATACTCAAAATGCTTTGCTTTCGAGATACATAAGCCTTTCTTACAATAGTCATATATCCGTTGAACATCTAGACAACTGTCAAAAATATCGTGAGCAATATCTAGTCTAGTAAAATTGGCATTATGATGATATAGGCGATTTATCAAAGTAACCCAATTGTTTTCATTACCGTCTAAAAATTCTTCATATTGACGACAACCTTGCCCTTTTAATTCGATAAATACACCCATAGAAAGCCTATCTTCATTGAAATATACTTTTATCTCTGAGCAGGCATAATGTCGCTGATACTTATTTATTCCCCAATTATTTAATGTAAAATCTTCTAAAGGAATTAAAAGAATATCAGTCAAAACACTTTCTGGAGGAATATTTTTAACGGTTACTGCGAAATAATCAATTCTGACTGTATTCATAGGGTTATGCTCCTAGAATTTTAATGTCCTCACATACTAATTTAACACCCGCCCAGTTACTTCGTGCTATGTTCCAAGCTAAACGAACTTTCGGCTTAACTAACTCAATCGGAACATTCAAAAGTGATTCATTTTGAGCAAGTGTAGCGACCTTATCTAGATTACCTACAATTTCTAGATTGATAGCTTTCAAATCATCAGTAGAAATTCCCATTTCAGTTAGCACTTTAACCTTATCGGCATCAAGTGCAGTACAAGCAATTTTAGTTACTTCTTCAGTCTTGATTTTCTCGCCATTAACATCGTTATACCTGTTATTAACTTTAGCAGATAGTATAACTACTTTTTTCGGAATATCAAATTGTGACATATCCAAATCAAGAGTTCCAATCTTAAGGGTTGTGTCTGTCATGTTATAAGTCATAATATAACTCCTTTTTCTATTCAAAAAATCATATCCTACACGAAAATCACTCTGAACCTTACTCCCACAAGGGTTTAAGGAAAACAAGTACAACCGACAATGCCCAACCCCTTATGTATCAAGGGTTTAGCCACCATTTCGTGTAGGTGTGTACCCCCTATTAGTACTGGGGGTATTTTTCTGACCTCCTGCAAAGCAGTCGGTAGGCTCTTTCTCCCTAGCGAAAAGAGGAACGCTCCGCTCGATTCTGCCCCCTGGGCAATCGTCCCTATTTCGCTAGTCCGAAAGACCGTCATTATTTCTCATACTCCAATAAAAATCGCAAGCCTTATCAAAATATTTCTCAAAATCTAGTTCATCAGACTTGAATGGAACTTCAACATATTTAGGAGTAGGAATAACTCCGTCAATTTGAATATAGCCTGTTCCAATATCACAAGTCTTGTAATCAATATCTTGACTTGAAAACATCATGCGACACGAATCTGAATCAGCAGTGGTCGAACCTAATAAGAGTGCTGTGCCAAAGTTTTGCCTCATATACGTCGGAATGAAGTCACTTGAGGCTCTCTGCAGACCTACTATAACTTCAATAGAGGCTTGGCGAGATTTTACTAATAGACTTCCAAGGTTCGACATTGCCTCTTGATAGGCTTGTTTCCCTTCTTTAGTCGTTTCTGCCTCTGTTTTGAAAGCAATCCCCTCATCTAGCACAATAACAAGTGGATAATTCCCATTAACCTCTGCCCATGATAATACTTTTCCTTTGCAAATATAAGTGTCTGGATTGTCTGCCATGACTTGAAAACGTCTATTCATCTCTTCAACTGTCTCTCTTAAAGCTCCTGCAATTTGGAAAGGAGAGTTATAAACTACCTTATAACCTAATCTATCCTCTAACTTTTTACCGACAAGCCAAGAAAGTTCCCCCTTTTTAGGGTCAAGTAATTTTATATCAGAACCTAAATTCAAATATTGTGATAAAAGGTTTTGTATCGTAACCGTTTTCCCAGACTTGGTCGAGCCCGCTAAAAGAAGATGGGGCGGAGAACCAAATTGCCAGCCTACATTCTCGCTAATTGTTATCTTTGTGGTAGTTTGTAGGGTGTCCTCCCAAGTTAATCTCTTTTCAGCAAATTTAGGAAAAATATACATTACAGAGTTCGTGTATTCAATCATTTCTCCCAACTCTAAAGATAATGCACTAGAAAGAAGTGAGCCAAGTTGATTAGCTTTAGAATCATACTTACCTCCATATTTCATACAAGCAACTCGAATATCTTCTGTATTCTCCTGATACTGAAGACTGATATGGTTCATAATTTTTTCTTTACCATTGACTACTTTACTTTCAAAGAAGCCATTAGAAACCACCATATAATTTAAAGCGTATTTGATACCATTAAAATACTTCTTTTGCCTCCGTCTCCAAAATCTAAAAACAAATATAGCAATACCTAAAAAGATAGTAGCAACAAATGTATTAGCTAAATTTGTTTGAAAATTAGCTATAATACTAATCGTAAGTATTCCAAAAATAACATAGAAATAAATAGAAACCTGTTTACCATACCTAAAGGGAGGATATAATGTCGGTCTAAGATTTCTTACTCTCTGTTTATTCCACAAAGAAAAGCGATTAAAGATATCCATACAAACACCTCCTTACTCAAGATTTTTTGAACGCTTTTTGTCAATGAACATTATGATGATTGCTGGAAGTTGGATAACTAGCACCATTAAGGAAAGTTCAAGGGCGCATTTGATTGAAAGCCATGGAGTGAAAGCAGTAAATTCAAGCCCCTTTGCGGTAAAGCCTGCGAACACGGATATGATAGCTAATAATATAAATGTGCTACTCACCCAGAAATAATATTGTTTTTCCATATATATGTCTCCTTTTTTATTAACAAAGGGGAGGGATTCTCCCCTCAAAATTATTTATAACTATCCCAAAAAATTCTCTTACCATGAATAAAATTGTCCCACATAGAAATAGATGTTCCGGTATGGTATTTAGCTGTAGCATAGTCATAGAATGCTATAAGTTCTTGGGCATAGAACTCTTGGGAAGTTTCCGTGATTTCCTCTTCCTTTAAAAGATGTGCCAATCCTAGAGAATGAACAGTTGTTCCGTTTAGTAAGCCGTGATTTCTAGCTTTTTCAGAAGCTTTGGCTCTTATTTCTGGCGTGTTCAGTGCTTGTAATACAGTTCTTGCTTTAGTTGTGATTCTAATCATTTTAATTCTCCTCTTTTTAACTAACTAAACTTTAAAATAGTAATTTTACTATATACGATTTCGTTTGGAGTATATTCCCACAATTACTAACAACGGTGACCCTCTAATCAAATTAGTCCTCTTCTTTCATTGTAAACTAGAGTTTGTTAAACTTTGACTACTCATTTTGGTTAAAATTATAATAGATGAAATCAACATCTATTATAGATAAATATTAGTCCCTTCCTTCTCTAATTTGTAAGCTTTTAAAACCATTCGAATAATAAATGAACGATAGACTGTTCTCTTCATACCTAATATTCCATTAAAATAGTCTCTAATGTTATACATTGTATTTATTGTCTCCTTAGACAAATTAAGAGTTGTAGGATTGACCGTAGTATAGTCTGCTAAAATCTCATCAAACTCCGGTGCATTTTGAACAAATTTCCAATTTACATTTTTAAAATTAGAACTAAAATATTCAAAAATTTCATCAACAATTACTCCTGAAGTTTTAGACTCATCATTTTTTAGATATTCCAACTTTAATTCTTCTAAAACAACACGACCTTCTTTAGATAATCTCATTTGAATCCTCATTGCACAACCTCCTTTCTAAAAATTTCGCAAGTCGTTCAATCTTGACTACTCATAAAGTATAACATTCATTTATTAAAATTGCAAGTGAAAAAACTTTATTTACAAAAAAATTTTTAGTCATTCTAAAATCTTAAATCCCATCATCTAATTTTTGCCGTGAATTTGCCGTGCATTATACTGTTCACAAACTCATATACCTACTTATAAAGCATGAAAAGCTCAGAAAATCAATAATCGTTGAGTACTATATATTCTAATATACTTGCAGGGGGCATCTAACTCAGTAATCAAAAGCCTTGATGTCAAAGGCTTTTTTGTTTGTACTTTTATTGGTTATTCAAATCTTTCTCAATTTTAAAACGTATATCACAGCTTCCCTTCCTCTATCTCTTTTAAAAATCTTGTCATATAGATCAAGTGTCCTTTATTTGTATGTACATTAGCATCTAGGTATTCCAAGCATTTCCTAGCTCTAGGAGTGACTGAATATAGAGCCTTTACCTTTTCCCTCATTTCTAATGCCTCTAATACCAGATCTTCATCTTTCTTTGCTTCTTCTTGGGATTGCTTCAATTCTGATTGTTTTAGCTCCTTTAATACCTTTACTTTTTCAGCAATATCTGTTAAATTACTCAGCTTTTCTT
The DNA here is from genome assembly GCA_963549775.1 of Streptococcus sanguinis. GTDB lineage: Bacteria > Bacillota > Bacilli > Lactobacillales > Streptococcaceae > Streptococcus > Streptococcus sanguinis_Y. Next base: position 103,295 of record CAUUZZ010000006.1, read on the forward strand.
CATATTCGCTTCTTATACTGTTTCCTTGTTGTTGTAGCCATTTTTTTAATTCTTCAAAGCTCTCATAAAGGTTCTTCCGTTTTAGCAGCTTTATCTCCTCTTCTCTTTGGAGCCGCTCCTCCTTTAATTTCCTTTCCTCTTCTAACTTATTTTTCCGTTCAATTTCCTCTTGTTCCCGCAACCGAGCAAGCCTCTCCTCTTCTTTTTGTTTAGCAACTCTATTCCTCTTCTCAGCCTCCTGCTCCTCTTGCTTCGCCTCCTCTCTCCACTGTTTCAATTTTTCTTTGTAGCTTTCAATATCAAATATTTCATTGAGTTCTGGATGAAGATAATCATTTATGACATAAATGATACGCTCAATCTTATTATACGCCAACTGACGTTCCTCATTTTTTCTGCTTAAAGCCATTTTAAAAAGAATATAATCGTTCCATGGATTAAACTCATTTTCTTTATCCTCTTTAAAATAACCCTTACTATAAAAATCTTCCAGCATCTCTTCATCCATCACTTCACGAAGATCTTCAAACTTTAGATTCTTTTTTAATTTATAAGTTTTTTCTGCTCTCTTTATACTTTTAGTTAGTTCTTCATTTTCAAACTTCTCAATACAGGAAGAACCGATTGGAGAAAGCTCTATACCAGAGCCATCATTCCTAGTAATAGCAAATACTTTCTTGAGGCTTTTATGACCACATAAACAACTTTGTTTTCTATCAGCATCAATTTTTACAAGTTCTGCTTTTGTCCACTCCATTTTTGCCTCTTCCCAATTATCCGCAATACTCAGTTCAACAACTGTCTCTTTCAATAGTTCCTCTGACATTTTTATATCTCCTTATTCCAAATGTTGGTTCCTCAAATTGAGTGAATCTTTTCCTCAGATTTCTAGTACAAGTATAACAGAAAAGAAGATAATTGAAAACGCATACATATAATCCTCTAGATAATTTCCACAAAAAAATCCCCTTCCTTTAGATAAAAAGAAAGGAGGGGCATCACATAGAAAAAACTACGAGAGAAGACTAAAACAAAATAAGTTTGACGAAAACCTGATAAAGATGATCACACACCGAGCATATTCCTAAGGATGTCTTATAATTTTTTTGATTTAGGAATTAAGAAAGATTATATATATCAAGTTTTGATATGCCTCACGCTTGCATATCCAAGCGGCTTTCCCCGTAGTTCTGAGCAACTAATTTGTTCTAGGAAACATCTTAGTTGCTTTTTATTTTAAAACAACTATATTACGGAACATCACAGTCTGGATTAACAAAAGAATACAAGATAGTGACTGATTGTAAAAACACATTCTTATTTTTGTTTTCTAAAAAGCGACTACTGCTAATCCGGGTTTGGAGTAAAAAATCTCTGTCCCTTAAGGGAACAGAGATGAAATTTATTTCTTCTTCGAACGGAAGACAATGAAGCCTACCAAGCCTACTAGAGCTACTCCAGCAGCAATCATGATCCAGCTAGCATTCTCACCCGCTTTAGGGAGAACTTTCTTGGTTCCAACATTAGAGGCATTTCCTCCGCCAGTACCATCGTCTGATTCGATAATCACAACAGTGCTTCCTGTAGTGCTGCTTGAGCTAGAAGTCGTGCTACTGCTGCTTGAGCTACTTGAACTGCTTGAACTAGAGCTGCTCTTAGAGCTATTGTCCGAGCTAGGTTTCGGCGGTTGCGGAACTCCCGGAACTGGTGTATTGGTAATGTTCATACCATCAACAGTGGCTGTATAACCATAAACACGATCTTCAGTAACTGAGTAGACAATATCTTTTCCATCTTCACCAGTCGCTGGCAAGTCAGTGAACTCATACTTCCACTCACCCTTATCATTCGGACCAACTTCTTTATGATCGACTTCAACGCCATTTGCATAGAGACGAACGGTAATCTTGTCTGGACGTTTGCCATCTTTATCGTTGTCATCATTCCAAGTCTTGGTACCTGAAGCAGTAATCAATGCCTTACGGTTGGTAAAGTCTTTGTAAATAATACCAGAACCATAATTTTTGAGCTGAGCGGCATTAACCTGAATCTCTTCATCTGACAGTTGGTAACCTTCTGGTGCCTTGGTTTCCTTAATCAGATAATGCTCCTTAATCAAGTTGCTGAAAGAAGCAATCCCATTAGCATCACTGGTTGCTTTTTGAACAATTGTCACACCATCTTCATCATACAATGTGAATTCAGCACCTGCCAAGGCTTTACCAGCTTCGTCTTTTTTAGTCACCTGCACACCGTAGACATCCCCATGTGCATAGCCGTTTGCACGTTGGTAGCGGACAGCAACCGAAGATTTTTGCTCTTCAATATTATCTGCTCGCATGATTGCTTCGTTCGGGAAGAGTGTTCCATCAGTCGGAACTGTAGGGAAGTTAACACGGTAGCGAACATAGAAGCCCTCGTTGGCACCGATATGCCCCATGTTAATGGTAAAGGAACGCTTGTCAGCAGCAAGATTAATCGCATAATTTGCTGTCACATCCTCGCGTTGCTGACTTAGTCGGTAAGAGTTATCAGCCGGGTCAACAACCCATGAGCCTTTAAGAATTTGGAAGCTGTTGAGATCAATTTCTCCGGTATTAAAGCCCAGAGTATCTGAAATAACAACATTATCCAGTTCTTGATTTTGTTGGTTGATATTCAGACTGTAAGTAATGCTCTTGATATTATCCGCATTATTCCAGCCGTATTTTATGAAAGTATAAGGAGTTGCTTGGCCAGGAAGACCTTTGTAGCCAATTTCCCCATATTCAACAATCTTCTTGCCAACGATAAGTTTCAGAGGAATAGAGCCTTTATCTCTTGCTACTGTATGATCAACGCGAGCTAAGAGATGAACTTTTCCTTCAATATGAGAGCGAGTCAGGACATAGTCTGTATAAGTCAGTGTAAGCTGTTTAGAGCTTGCATCAACAACAGCTGTCGCTACGAGATTGCCGTCATCATCTTTGACTTCAAAATCAGCTCCCTCCAAGGCAAATTCAGCAGGAAGTCCAATGGTCGTAGTATCTCCTGGCTGAACCTTGCCATAATTAAAGGCAAAGTTTGCGTCAATTTGGAATTTTTCCCAAGGGGAAAGGCCGTCAGTCAGTTCTTCACCCTTTTGATTGTAAACATTTACTGAGGTGATAACATCGTCTACCGTGTTAGCTCTGGCAGATTGACTGCTAGAAAACAGGCTAAAGAGGAGCACAAAGGCTACTGAGAAAAAGCGCGCAATAGTCTGAGATATTCTTTTCATAAATAATCCCTCCGTTTTTTTCCTTTTTTCCTTTTTATCGAACATGTAAAAATATTAAAATTCCTTTACATTTCCAATATACTACATATATTAGACTAGCATACGATTGACTATAAGTCAACTATTTACCTTTACCAGTTCAGCTTTTGTCGACAATGTGTAAACCAGTTTATTTCTCCAAAAACCTTGTCATATAAGAATTGAAAACCGTTTCCTCCGTCATCTTCTTGTATTTTCTTGAAACAAAAATGTAATATTTAGCCACATAATAAATGAACAAATATGAATTATATGACCATAAATATTCATATATATAAATTTGTTTTTAAAAATAAGCATAATTATTAATGCTTGCTACATAACTAGTCGCAATAAAAAAACTGAACAAATATGCTCAGTTTTCTAATTGATAAATATAAGACAAAGATTATATCTAATTTATACGAATATATAATCCCGTTATTTTTCTACATCATTCCTCCCATCATGCCTGGATCCATAGCTGGAGCTGGGCTTGCTGGTTCTGGTTGATTAGCCACTACTGCTTCAGTTGTCAAGATAAGACTGGCAACAGAAGCAGCATTTTGCAAGGCTGAACGAGTCACCTTAACTGGGTCAATGATTCCAGCCTCAATCATGTTAACCCATTCGCCAGTCGCGGCATTAAAGCCTGTACCAACTTCAGAGTTTTTCAGACGGTCAATGACAATTGAACCTTCAAAGCCTGCATTCAGAGCGATTTGACGGACAGGCTCTTCCAAGGCGCGGAGAACGATGTTGCGACCAGTCCCTTCATCCCCTGCCAACTCAAGACCTGCGACAGCGTCCAGTACGTTGATATAGGCCGTACCACCACCTGAGACGATTCCTTCTTCCACCGCTGCACGGGTTGCATTAAGGGCATCTTCGATGCGGAGTTTCATTTCTTTGAGTTCAGTTTCAGTTGCAGCTCCGACCTTAATCACAGCTACACCACCGGACAGTTTAGCCAAGCGCTCTTGCAATTTCTCACGGTCAAACTCAGAGGTGCTGCTTTCAATCTGTGACTTAATGACTGCCACACGGTTAGCAATGGCTTCTGGATTTCCAGAACCTTCCACAATCACAGTGCTATCTTTATCAACAGTGACTTTAGAAGCTTGTCCAAGCGCTTCAATCGTAGCATCTTTGAGCTCTAGGCCAAGATCATCTGTAATCACTGTACCGCCCGTCAAGATAGCAATGTCTTCCAACATAGCCTTACGACGATCGCCAAAGCCTGGTGCCTTGACAGCTACGACATTAAAGGTTCCGCGAATCTTGTTAAGAACCAGCGTTGGCAGAGCTTCTCCGTCCACATCATCTGCAACAATCAAAAGCGGACGGTTGGTTTTCAAGATATTTTCCAATAATGGCAGAATCTCTTGAATGTTAGAAATTTTCTTGTCTGTAATCAGGATGTAAGGATTGTCCAGTTCGGCTACCATTTTTTCATTGTCAGTTACCATATACTGAGACAAGTAGCCACGGTCAAACTGCATCCCCTCAACTACATCCAGCTCAGTTTCCATCCCTTTGGACTCTTCAATGGTAATAACGCCGTCATTTCCAACTTTTTCCATAGCTTCAGAGATGTACTCGCCGACTTTCTCGCTGCGAGAAGAAACGGCAGCAACCTGAGCAATAGCTTCCTTGTTAGAAACTGGAACTGAGTTAGATTTCAGGGCTTCAACAGCTGTCGCAACGGCTGCTTCAATCCCACGGCGGATACCAATTGGATTAGCACCAGCTGTAACATTTTTAATCCCTTCACGGACGATAGCCTGCGTCAAAACTGTTGCTGTTGTTGTTCCGTCACCAGCGATATCGTTGGTTTTTGAAGCTACTTCTGACACCAACTTAGCGCCCATATTTTCAAAATGGTCTTCCAGTTCGATTTCCTTGGCAATGGTCACACCGTCATTGGTGATCAGAGGTGAGCCAAAGGATTTTTCCAAAACGACATTACGGCCTTTAGGACCCAAAGTCACCTTGACAGTATTTGCCAAGATGTCAACTCCACGAACCATACTGCTTCTTGCATCTGCTGAAAATTTAATATCTTTTGCCATTTTATTATTCCTCTCTTCTAATCTTACTCGACAACTGCTAGAATATTGGCTTCACTGACTAAGAGATAAGCTTCATCTCCGTCCTTGACTTCCACGCCTGCGTGATTTTCTACGAGAACCTTGTCTCCTTCCTTAACGCTTAGGGCTACTAGCTCACCGTTCAAAGTACGAATACCTTGACCGACTGCGACAACTTCAGCTGTCTTAGTCGCTGCTTGGCCGTTGCCTGCAATGACAAATCCGCCAACTTTCTGCTCTTTTTCTTCTACTTTCAAGACCACACGGTCTCCTAATGGTTTTAACATGATTTTCCTCCAAAGATTGAATTTTTAGCACTCTAAACTATCGAGTGCTAATCTATAGTTATTATTTTATCACTTGGTCAGAAATAGTCAAGAAAAAAACCGGCTAGATGAAAGAAAAATTTTATTTTTTCTTAACTTGGCCCTAAACTCAAAAAAACAAGTCCGAGCTAAAATCCTCTCAGACTTGTCTTTAGGGGGAATGTCTATCTTGCAAGTTTTAGTTTTGCTTCAAAATCATCAATCACTTTTTGCAGATTTAGGCGTCCTCTATAGATACCATAGCCAAACAAAAGCATGGCTAAGATACCAAGTAGAGCTAGGACGATTCCCGCAATCAGCGCTAGGAGATTGGTCTCATGAAAGAGATAAATCAGAACAAGACCGATGCTGGCAATGGCAAAGAAGAGACTGAACCAGCGTCCTAGATTTTCAATCATATGCTTCTGGTAGTGAATTTCTGTTTCATAGCCTTGAATCAATTCTTGTTCTGTCATGATCTTCTCCATTCTTTCTTTTACTCTGCTCAAACAAATTTATATTAAACTAGCAGCACATCGGACTTACTGCCAGCCTAAAATTGAGCGAGGATTAGTATTTCAGTTGAGGGTCAAAGATGCCAAGCGCTACACCAATCAAAGCAATGACAACCAAGAGGAGCATAACGAGGTTTGGTGATACTTTTTTCTTGGCCATCAGCCACCAGCAAAGGGTGATAAAGCCAGCCGTTAAGAGCCCTGGATAAACACCGTCAATTTTTTCTTGCAGCTTCAGGAAGGCTTCGCCATCAGCATTTTTCAGCTCTAATGAAGTCGTTACAGATACCCAAGTTGCAGCAACTGCCCCGATAACCATACCACCAATGACACTGATTGCCTTACGAAGCGCCTGTCCTTTAGGTCCTACAAGGAACTCTACCGCCTTGTCCCCTAATTCATAGCCTTTGAAGTAGGCAAAGCGCATACCGCCATAGATGAGAACATTCCAGACAAGGATGTAGAAGAGAGCGCCGATAGGATTTCCACCTTTAGAGAGGCCAAGGGCAATCCCCAGCAGAACTGGAATCAAAGTTCCAACTACCAAAGAGTCACCGATACCCGCGATAGGTCCCATGAGACCGGCACGCATACCATTGATAGTTTCGCCGTCAACAGCGTCACCATTGGCACGCGCTTCTTCCAAACCAGCTGTAATCCCCACTACCAAAGCTCCAAGCTGAGGTTCTGTGTTGAAGAAAGCTGTATAGGTCTGCATAGCTTCTTTCTGCTCAGCTTTGTCTTTGTAGAGTTCTTCCACGATTGGCAGCATAGAGGTCAAGTAGCCGAAAGTCTGCATGTGCTCTTGAGAGAAGCAAGTCAAATGACCATAGTACCAATGGTGGAATGATTTCGCTAAAGTCTTTTTAGTTATTTTCTTTCTTTCAGCCATCTTAGATATCCTCCTCATCGTCATCAAAGTCAGCTCCACCAGCCGGTGCGGTTACTCGAGCTGATTTGATTACTTCCAATTCATAGTAAATTACTGCAAAAATCAATGAAACAACTGCACTGGCAACCAAATTAAGACCAAGTGACTTAGCCAAGGTGAAGCCCACAAAGAATGGGATAAAGTCAGCAGCCTTGGTAACGATTTGTTTCAAGAGAATAGCAATACCGACACATGGGAGAAGAGCTCCGACTGTAAAGAGGGATTTCATGATGAAGCCATCCATTGGCAGGTGGGTTTTCATCAGTTCAACCATATTCGGACCAAACTTCGTGATGATCATGGTTGGAAGGAAAGAGAAGACAAAGTGGGAAATCCAAGGATAGACCCAGTCAACAGCGTAAAGCTTTTTGAATTCGCCTTTTTCAACAGCTTTCCAACCAATATGTTGCCAAAGCAAGTTTGTAGTAGCTGTTCCATAGAAGAGAACTGTACCGATAGTACCAACTGCTGCTCCGATTGGTGCAGCTGCTGCAGCGATAGCAGATTCAGACGTGATTCCTTTAGAGTGAACAAACAAGATTGCGAGAGGAATCCCAATGTAAGAGATCGCCCGCACGTCAGCGGAAACTGTACCACCTGGTGTTACCAGAGCGATATAGAGGACCTGAAGGGCTACCCCAACCATAATCCCTGTTTTTAAATCTCCAAGAATCAAGCCACTAATCAAGCCTCCGACCAGAGGACGTCCCAGAGTGTAGTTACCAATACTAGAACCACCCATACCAGGCATAGAAGCTAAACTAGCAAAAAGACCCAGTAAAGCGGCTTGCAGCCAAGAAATTGTCATAATAGACTCTCCTTTTCATTATTGTAATTAAAAACCAAATTTAGACTTGAAATCGCTCCAGTAACCGATGGAAACATCAGGCAAGAGCTGGAATTTGACTTTGTAACCAGCTTTTTCAATCGCTTCAATCGCTTCTGCCTCTTCCTGAGTGATAGACTGGTTGTTGCCCAGCTTAACAGCTCCCGGACGGTCATTAGCCGGACCAACGATGATTTCCTTAACATCCCCAGGTACAAAACCTTGGTCCACTAGGATTTCCTTCATATCCACGGGATTTTTCGTAATGAGGAAATAGCGGCTGTCTGACTCGGTGACCTTGCCTGATTTTTCCTTGAAGGCTTCCTTGGTCCAAACAAAAGTCTTCTTATCAGAAGCTCCCTTGTAGGCCTGAATCAAAACCTTGTTTCCTGCGGCTGCATTGTTAACTGCAATCAAGCCATCACAAGGGTATTCCTTAGCCCAGCGAGTGACTGTTTGACCGTGGATCATGCGGTCGTCAATCCGTACAAATGATACTGTCATCTTTAAAATCTCCTTTTATCTTTTATAATGTATGCGGAAGCACTAAATGTCGTCTTCATCTTCGTCAGCTGCATTGCTTACGACTTCAAATTCCTGCAAAGCAGCTGTGGCCTCGGAAAGGATAGCCTGAGCCAGCTCTTTCCCGTCTAAGATGTCTTTCATAACCAAGCCAGTCAGTCCCATGGTCAAGTTCAAACCTCCCAAGATAACTGCTGAGTCGAGCTTACCCATGTCAGCTAAGACGCTAGCTGCTGTCGTCAGAGGACTGCCTCCTACAATATCAGCCAGAACTAAGACACTGTCATCAGCGTTTAAGCCAGACAAGGCCTGAGTAAAATCAACTGCAAAATCATCAACTGATTTGCCCTCCTGAAGACCGACCGCAATCACCTGATCCGTCTTGTCTCCGGCAAACATCTTCAAGGAACTCTGCACGCCTGCAGCCAGTCCCCCATGGCTGACCAGTACAAGGTATTTCATCTTTCCTGCCTCCTTTATCCTTCAACTTCTTAGCCAAGTCAGGCTTTAGATGACGAAGGATTTATTGATGATTTTATTGTACAAGGTTTGTAACCGATTTCATATTGTCAAATGTCACTTTGCCCAGATGACATTTGTTAGGAAAAATATGACAATTGTCATATTGGTCTAGGCAGCTGTACTTTTTTCTGACTTAATTAGCAACAAAAAAAGAAAGCAGATTATTTTCCGCTTTCTATTTCTCTTTGAATGCTTGGCAAGGCACTGTCAATCTCTTGATTCTGCATAGCATTTTGAATCAGATAGTCCATCCGGTCCATCGTATGACGGTCTACTTCCAGACTGATGTCAATGATGGAGCGATTCATCATGTGGTCTAGCCTCTCAGAAGTCAAGGAATCCAAGCCAAAATCATCTGCCTGTAAGATTTCTCTAGCCTGTTGACTTTTCACCACAGATGGTAAGACTGAGGTCCCCTGCGATTTTTCAAACAAGGCCTGCTGGCTTTCTTTATCCTGTGACAGCAAGAGCATAAATTCCCAAGCCAGCTTCTCTTGCTTGGTATTGGAAGACATGGCAAAGAGTGAGGTCTTGACCTGTGTTCCCATCACCTGACTATTGGCTGTTGGCATGGGGATACAAGTCCAAGAAAAGCTAGAATACTTGGCAACATGGTAAGGGTAAGGCTTGTAGGTCCGATACTGGGCCAGACTCATAGGATAGAAGGCCACCCGCCCCTCATCAAAGTCATTAGAAGTCACCTTATAGTGCTGGCTGAGCATATCTAGCTTGCTCATAAAGGCCAAGGCTTGGTGCATCTCTGAGCTGTCTACATTGATACCGGATTTATCGGTAAGATGGCCGCCGTAAGCTACCAGAGCTTGCTGCCAAGTGTAATCCGTAATACCGTACTGATCCACCACACCGTCACCATTGGTATCCTTGGTTACTTTCTTGGAAATCTCATAGAAATCCGCCAGGGTCCAGCCTGACTCAGGAATGCTAATTCCTTCTTTTTCAAGCAAGTCTTTATTGACACACATCATGATGGGATTGCTCTCAACTGGAAGGGCATAGCTGACTCCCTGATATTGCCCAGCTTCATAAGCCACTGGATAAAAAGCCTTTCGCTCATCATCCGTTAAGAGGGTATCTAAGGATTTAAGCGCGCCAGTCGAAGCCAACATGCTAAAGTCGTTTTCCGGTACCATAAAGAGATCAGGCTGCTCGCCTTTCAAGACTTGCTCTGCCAGCCAGTCAGCGTAATCATCCTTGGGAATACCGCTTTCATAAACGACCTTGACATTAGAATGAGTCTTTTCAAATTTTTTAATCAGGCTGTCCAAGACCTTGTTTTCGCGGCTGTTAGGCACATCCCAGCTAGAGCCAGCATAGACACCTATACGAAGGACTTTTTCCTGAGCTGAAGCCCAAAATACAAAAGCCAGAGCAACAGATATGATCAGGACAACCAGCAGGGCCAAATGTCTCAGTCTCCACTTCATTTGTCGCTTTCCTTACTAAAATCTCTCTGGGTGACTCCAGTCTGCACAGCCCAGATAGCCAGCTGAGTTCGGTCGCGCAAGTTGAGCTTGGCTAGGATACCCGACAGGTAATTTCGGACTGTCCCTTCTGATAGAAAGAGCTTGGCTGCAATTTCTTTATTAGAAATCCCAAAGCCAATCTGCTGGATAATCTTCCACTCCGTCCGGCTCATGTCCTCTATATTTTCCTCCGTCACTGTGATAGCAAAGTTGGACTGGGCCATCTGTGAAAAGATTTTGAAGACCTTGGTGGCAATATTGGGATTGATCATGGCTCCGCCCCGATAGACTGTCTGAATGGCTTCGTGAAGCTCTTCTGTCGAAACCCCTTTGAGAATGTAACCAGACGCACCGTATTTGAGAGCGGAGAAGATAAATTCATCGTCATCAAAGGTCGTCAGAATGATAATCTTAACATCCGGATACTGCTCTTTGACAGCCTTAGTACAGAGAACACCGTCCATGACTGGCATGCGAATATCCATCAGAATCACATCTGGGCGTACCCGATGAAGCTTTTCCAGCACTTCCTTGCCGTCTCCGACCGTCCCGACCACCTCAATATCTGCGTGGGCTGACAGGATGATTTGCAGAGACTCGCGAATCAAGGCCTGATCGTCTGCTATTAAAACCTTAATCATGTCTTCCTCCTATTTTTGGGATTTCGATATGCGTGTAGAAACCGTCCCGATTTTCAAATCGGACGCTTCCGCCAATAATCATTAGACGCTCCTGCATCTGCTTGAGGCCATAGCCATAGTGGAGTTCATCAAAGCCAACACCATCATCCTGAATGGTCATTACATAGGACTCTTCCTCCAGTAGCTCAATCCAGATAGTCTTGGCATGCCCATGGCGGACAGAGTTGGTAATAGACTCCTGAATCACCCGGAAGACAATGTCTTCCTTGGCAATATCCAAGTCAATATTATCCCATTCGTAGCGGAGATGAATCTCCAAATTGGAGATGGCTTCATACTCACGTATAATCTTAATCAGAGCTTCCTTCAAAGTGTTATTTTCCAGAGCTCCTGGTCGCATCTTATTGAGCGAGCCTCGGACATCACGGATACCGTCTCGAACGACGACTGAAACATTATTGAGCTGCTCCTTAGCCCGATTGGTATCAATATCAACCAAGACCTTGACCGCATCAATACCCGCCGAAATTCCCGTTAGGGCATGGCCCAATGTATCGTGAATCTCTCTTGCAATCCGCTTCCGCTCTCGATCTTCTGCTATTTTTTCGGACAAGGCCAGATAAGAGTTCAACTCGCGATTGGCCTGAGAAGCCATGCGCAGCTCTTCCTCAATCCGATGACGCTCTGTAATAGCCGACAAGATATAGAAGAGCAAGGAAATCATAAAGACAACTATATTGAGGGAGTAGAGAAAGTTCTTGCCAAAAAGCAGTAACAACCGGACGGACTCTGGGTAAAAACGAATATAGGTATCTAGAGAAGGCAGCTTGATAAAGAGCGACATGAGGTCATAGTTGGACAAGAGCAGCATGCCAAAGCTCAAAATAATGAAAGAAAACCAGTACTTCTTGTCCTTGGAAGAATTGAACTCCTTAGAGCCATAGAAAATATCCGCAAACACCAAGAGAATCAAGCCATTGTAGGACGAGTGCAAGACGGAAAAGATGACTAGCATGAGCAGGATTTCAATAATAGTCGCCTTGTCATAGACGGACAGCTGATTGGGGTGGCGCTCGCGATAGTACATGACCAAAAGCAGACTGCCATAGATACTAATTGATACCCAGAAAATCAAGCTAGGAGATCCCGGAATGGCATCCAAACGCTCCAAAAGCGAGTGACTGAAGCCCTTAGCCGCTACATAGTTGGTCGCAAAGAGATAGATGGATGCATTATAGACAATGGCAACCAGATTGATGACCATCAGGGCTATTTTGCTGTAAAAGATACTTTTTTGAGGTCTCATTATTGCCACCCTGTAACTGTATATTGACTGATATTATCCCTATTAACCAGATGAACTGGAATCAGGTATTGGCTGTCGTAGGATTTCCCCTCCTGCATCAGCTCAATTACCTGTGCCACCTTGCGTCCCATCTGAATGGGGGATTGGGCCACGGTTCCCTCTATATCACTAGTCGTAGCCAGAAAGTTTTTGATATCTGGTGAACCATCTACGCCATAGATTGAGATTTTCTTATCAAGACCTTGATTTTTAATAGCAGCCAAGGCCCCGATGGCTGCCCGATCATTGAGCGCCATAACCACATTGAAATCCAAACCTTCGTCTAGAGCCCCTTTGACCTGTGGCATGGTTTCCTCAGTCTGGCCTAGTGTTTCTTTCTGGGAAATAATCTTGTAGCTAGGTTGTTTTTCAATCGTATCAATAAATCCCTGAATCCGGTCCATGGCAGAGACGGCATTGCGGTGCTCTAGAAGGAGAATATTAGCAGAAGGCCGGCGCTTCATCATGTCCTGGGCAATCAGGACGCCTGCTTGGTAGTTATCAGACACAATGGTCGTATCCACTTTTACGTCCTGACTGATAGGCGCATCCACTACGATGATTTTAATCCCAGCTTTCTTGGCCTTTTGGAGAGAGGAAATGATACTTGGACTATTGCTTTTCACAGGATTGATAACAATGACATCAACCTTTTTACGGACAAAAAAGTCAATCTGCTGGCTCTGCTTGCCCTCGTCCAGCTCAGGATCCCGAACGTAGAGCCGGCTGCCCTGCTGGTTGGTTTTCTTCTCCAGTTCCGCATTTAAGGTCTTGTAAAAGTCATTGTTCATGGTCATGTAGGTAACACCAATCTTGACCTGCTTCTCATCTGGCAAAACGCCCTTGAAATAAACAAAAAGCAAACCCAAGATAAGCAGAATGAAAAGCGGCCAGAGAGCCTTCTTCTGATAATGCTGTATCCGTTTTTTGACCTTAGCTGATACCATTTTTCACCCCCTATGCCGCAAGCGCCTTTATAAAACATATAGCATTATTATATTACAAAGCCGCCAAAAAGCAAAATCTTTCCAGAAATGGCCATAATAAAAGAGGCGAGACAGAATCTAAAAAATCATTGATTTTTGATTCTTGGTCCCACCTCAACAATCATAACTAAACATCAAAAAGCTTGATAGAAAGAGACTTTCAGTCAAACGGAGCTTGCATCCTGCAAAACTGAATAATGATTTTTTAGAGCTGGGTCATTTCCCACTCTTTGCTTCTTGCTTAAAAGGGAAGTTCCTCTTCTTCCAATACTAAATCTGCCAAATCAGCTCCGCTATTATTTTCACGCAGGGCACGCTGAGCCCGACTTTCTAGGAGCTGGAAGCTATGACAGAGCACCTCTGTCACATAATGAGTCGCCCCCTCCTTTTCATAGCGACGAGTCCGCAACTCACCATCTAGAGAAATCAAGCTGCCCTTGCTTGCATAGCTGGCTAAAGTCTCAGCTAGACGCCCCCAGACAACCACGTTTACAAAATCCGCCTCACGCTCACCGCTCTGAGATTTATAACGGCGATTAACCGCGACCGTTGCGCGGGCCACAGATTTTTCATTCGCAGTCTTGTGCAGTTCAGGCGTAGCCGTCAGCCGGCCGATTACAATTACTTTATTATACATTTTATATCCTCCTAACTTATCATTCGTAAAAGGAGGTAAAAAGTGAAAAAAATGTGGTATAGTAATGTGGTATAGTATAGATAAAAAGGAAAGTTGCAGCTTCTGTCCCTTTCCTACTAGACTTGTACAACGGAGGCTCCGATGACCATTAAACATTCCCCTGTGAAAAATATTCTTTTTATCCTGATTTCTCTGTGGTTCGGAGGCTTTTCTGCCTTGGCTGCCGTAGACTACCTGACTAGCTCCAACCCCTACAAAGACACCAGTTTCTTTTTCCTTAGTCTAATGGTTGCTGCTTTCTTCTTACTGTTCCTTATCTTTGCTATTCGCAGACTAACCATTCATGCGACTATCCTCTCCTTTGACCACGAACATGTGACCTACCATTATAGCGGACTCTTATCAGCTGCTACCTACTGCATTCCTATGCAGCAGATTAGTCATGCTCGCTACAGCCGAGACAGTGAAGAATCCGAGATTAGTCTTTGGATGGTTAAAGGCTTCCATGACTTTGCAGCCTTTAACCATCCCCGCCACAAAATTTATGCCTATCCTGACAGCCAACTCATCGGTATTGTTTTCAAGAGAAAGCGCCTCAAAGCATTGGAAGACCACGGCCTAAACAGCCTTATCTACCAATACAAATACAGCACTCCGAGCCAGAGCCCCACAGCCACTCCTCAGTCGACAACCGACTCGCAAAGTAATAGCGACAGCGTCTTCTTTTGAGAAATCCTGTAAATTTCACATCAAATCACTTTAGATTATGGAGGATATTTAATGGTTTATATAGCATTTACTTATTCCTTTCTTTTATTACTTTCAACCTATTATGGTTACAAAAAGGGCATGGGAATATCCAGAATTTCATTAGTCATAAGTTCGCTTTTATTTCTTTCAACTTTTCTTCAACTAATTTTCTTAAATACTTTCTTAAAAACCTTGATATCAATACTATTACTGTTAATCTCAGTAAGTTATTTCCTTGACAGAAAAAAGAGTAAGAAGCA
The DNA here is from genome assembly GCA_963549775.1 of Streptococcus sanguinis. Lineage (GTDB taxonomy): Bacteria > Bacillota > Bacilli > Lactobacillales > Streptococcaceae > Streptococcus > Streptococcus sanguinis_Y. The sequence goes on from CAUUZZ010000006.1 coordinate 118,386, forward strand.
GATTCATTATCCTCATCATTGTATTCGATTAATTTTTCATGTATTCATAATTTATTTTCTATACCATTAGTTTAAGATAAAGTTATTACCAACAAAAAAATAGAGTGAAACCAATTGTAGGACGATTTCACTCTATTTTTTTGTTTTAGACTATGCTGTAGCACATTGTTGATGTTAAATTCTTTATCCCTGCCAATGCTTGGCTGGGTCAAAGGCAGTTCCAACTAGTTCGCTATCGGCTAATTCGATGATGCCGCGTTTTTGAGGCGCATTAGGTAACTGAAGTTCCCGTGGGCTGCACATCATACCAAAACTCTTTTCGCCTCGAAGTTCTCCTGGGAAAATCAAATTCCCTTTAGGCATCATGGCACCTGGCAGAGCTACAATTGTTTTGAGGCCAACCTTAGCATTGGGAGCACCGGCCACGATTTGAACAGTCTTATCAGCAGCTACCTGCACTTGGCAGATATTCAGGTGGTCACTATCTGGATGAGCTACCATATCAACGATTTCTCCAACCACAAACTTTGGCTGGCTGTCATTAACCAAGTCCGCTGGGAAGCCTGCCTTGCTCAACTCCTGATTGAGAATGGCCACTTGCTCATCTGTCAAAAAGACCTGTCCGCGCTCTGCAATTTCAAAAAGGTCTGACTGCTCAAAAATATTCCAAGCTACTGTCTGGCCATTGTCTTCACGGTAAACACGCGCCACTCGTCCCTTGCGCTCAGCTGCCAGTTTAGCTCCTTGATTGTCCGCAGCAATAATCATCAGCACATCACCGACATATTCTTTATTATAGGTAAAAATCATTTTACGCTCCCTTTTTCTCTTATACTAGCTAAAAATTCATTGATTTGACCCTTGGTCTTGCGTTCACGATTGACCAGACGGCCAATCTCCTGTCCCTTTTCCAGCACTACTAAGCTGGGAATCCCATAAATGTCCCACTCCTTGGCCAGTTCCAGATAGGTATCACGATCCACTTGGATAAAGCGATAGTCAGGATTTTCCGCTTCTATCTCTGGCAGAAAAGGTTGGATAAATCGGCAATCTCCGCACCAGTCAGCCGTGAAAAAGAAGACAGTCTTCTCCCCATCATTGACATAAGAAGCCAATTCCTCTATATTTACATGAAAAATCATGCTTCTTCCTCGTAGCTTAGCTGACCATTTTCATAGACAAAAGCAAAATGACGGTCGTCCTCTAAGACCAGACCTCCAACCAAGCGGTCATCTGTGGACTCATAGAGCTTGACATAGAGACAGGAAATACTACCCTGACTGGAAAAGAAATCTCGCACAAGCTCGACGATTTCCTCCCGATTACGCAGTCTTTTCTGTTCCTGTACGACTTTGGCTGCCCCAAAAGCCAGCGCTCCAGCCCCCAAAAGGGCGGTTGTGGTTAAAATGATTTTTTTAGCTTTCATGTAGAATATTTTAACACAAAAGAGCAGAGGCGACAAACAATATTCCAGATTTTCCTTGGATAAGTTGCATTCTTGGGCGGGCAGCCCTCTTGATTCATATAAGCTATAAGATTTCCCTACTCATTTACCGCAAAAAGTGATAAAATAGGGGGCAGAAAGAAGGTAAGTTTATGACAACATTATTTTCAAAAATCAAAGAAGTAACAGAGCTTTCTGCTATTTCGGGTCACGAGGCACCTGTTCGCAGCTACCTGCGGGAAAAAATCACTCCCCATGTCGATGAGGTTGTCACCGACGGTCTGGGCGGCATCTTTGGGGTACGCCATGCAGAAGCTGAAAATGCTCCCCGTGTATTGGTAGCGGCCCACATGGACGAGGTTGGCTTTATGGTCAGCGAGATCAAGCCGGACGGAACCTTCCGCGTGGTGGAAATCGGCGGCTGGAACCCTCTGGTCGTTAGCAGCCAACGCTTCAAACTCTTCACCCGTGAAGGTCGGGAAATTCCTCTTATCTCGGGCTCTGTCCCTCCCCATCTGACTCGCGGATCTGGCGGACCAGTTATGCCACAAATTGCTGATATTGTCTTTGACGGTGGCTTTGCGGATAAGGCGGAAGCTGAAAGCTACGGCATTCGGCCAGGAGACACGATCGTGCCAGACAGCTCTGCTATTCTCACAGCTAACGGCAAGAACATCATCTCCAAAGCCTGGGACAATCGCTACGGCGTCCTTATGGTCAGCGAATTGACTCAAGCCTTGTCTGGTCAACCACTAGGCAACCAACTCTATGTCGGCGCCAATGTTCAAGAAGAGGTTGGCCTGCGTGGTGCCCATGCTTCGACGACAAAATTTGCTCCTGAGATCTTTCTGGCTGTGGATTGCTCCCCAGCGGGCGACATCTATGGCGGTCAAGGAGCCATCGGCGACGGAACCTTGATTCGCTTCTTTGATCCTGGTCATCTCATGCTGCCAGCTATGAAGGACTTCCTCTTGACAACTGCTGAGGAAGCCGGCATCAAGTATCAATACTACTGCGGCAAGGGCGGAACGGATGCTGGTGCTGCCCATCTCCAAAGTGGCGGCGTACCATCTACTACCATTGGTGTCTGCGCCCGCTATATCCATTCCCACCAAACTCTCTATGCCATGGACGATTTTTTGCAAGCCCAAGCTTTCCTGCAAGCTTTGGTCAAAAAGCTGGATCGCTCAACGGTGGACACGATTACCAACTATTAATTTCAAAAGGCAGTCCGTTCTTCATTCGGGCTGCTATCTCTTTTGTCTAATACTTTCCCTTTCAACTTTCCAATTTGAAGAAAATTTTGTTATAATGCTTAGCAGAGGTGAACATATACATGAAAAAAATTGCTTTTGATTCTGAGAAATACTTAAACCTGCAGCGCGACCATATCTTGGAGCGCATTAATCAATTTGAGGGCAAACTTTACATGGAATTCGGCGGTAAAATGCTGGAAGACTTCCATGCTGCCCGTGTCCTGCCAGGCTATGAGCCGGACAATAAAATCAGACTTCTCAAAGAGCTCAAGGACCAAGTAGAGATTGTCATTGCCATTAATGCCAATAATATTGAGCACTCTAAGGCGCGTGGCGATTTGGGCATTTCCTATGACCAGGAAGTGCTGCGGCTAATCGATACCTTTAATGAGCTGGATATTTACGTAGGCTCCGTGGTCATCACTCAGTATTCTGGCCAGCCAGCAGCTGACCTCTTCCGCAGTCAGCTGGAAAAGAATGGCATCGCATCCTACATCCACTACCCGATCAAGGGCTATCCGACCGACATGGACCATATCATTTCGCCTGAAGGTATGGGGAAAAACGACTACATCAAAACCAGCCGTAATCTAGTCGTTGTTACCGCGCCTGGTCCTGGTTCCGGTAAATTAGCTACTTGCCTATCCAATATGTATCACGACCAAATCAATGGCATCAAATCAGGCTACGCCAAGTTTGAAACCTTCCCAGTTTGGAATCTGCCCTTGCACCATCCAGTCAATCTAGCCTATGAGGCAGCGACGGCAGACCTGGACGATGTCAACATGATCGATCCTTTCCATCTGCAAACCTACGGAAAAACCACAGTCAACTACAATCGTGATATTGAAATTTTCCCAGTCCTCAAGCGTATGCTAGAGCGCATCCTTGGAAAATCACCTTATGCATCCCCAACGGATATGGGCGTCAACATGGTCGGCTTTGCCATTGTAGACAACGATGCGGCTATCGAGGCATCTCAACAGGAAATCATCCGTCGTTACTACCAGACCGTTCTGGACTTCAAGGCTGAGCGCGTCTCTGAATCAGCTATCAAGAAAATCGAACTCTTGATGAACGACTTAGGCATCACACCACTGGACCGTAAGGTAACAGTTGCTGCGCGTGCCAAGGCTGAAAGCACTGGTGATCCAGCTCTGGCCTTGGAATTGCCAAACGGTGAAATCGTAACCGGTAAGACCTCTGAACTCTTTGGTCCTACGGCTGCTGTATTGATTAATGCTATTAAGAAATTAGCCAATATTGCCAAAGAGACCAAGCTGATTGAGCCTGAGTATGTCAAACCAATCCAAGGCCTGAAAATCAATCATCTGGGCAGCCGCAATCCGCGCCTCCACTCAAACGAAATCTTGATGGCTCTGGCAATCACAGCCATGGAAAATCAGGATGCTGCGCATGCCATGCAGCAACTCGGCAATCTCAAGGGCAGCGAAGCCCACTCCACTGTCACTCTGACTGATGAAGACAAAAATGTCCTGCGCAAGCTAGGCATTCATGTTACCATGGACCCTGTTTACCAGTATGATAGACTCTATAGAAAATAAAAACAAGCTCTGCTAGAAGCTTGTTGAGGAGGTTGGGACAAAAGTCCTAGCCTCTCAATTGTCTTTGGATTGTCGAGCAAGAC
>CAUUZZ010000007.1:0-116124 GCA_963549775.1 Streptococcus sanguinis
TGGGACGACGAAATCGAATTCTAACGAATTACCGATTTCTGTCCCACTCTCATTCGTTTTACGGTTTAATACGGTGCAGCATACGAGGGAATGGGATGGCTTCACGAATATGCTTGGTCCCTGCCACAAAGGTTACCATACGCTCGATACCGATACCGAAGCCACCGTGCGGAACTGTTCCATACTTACGAAGATCAAGGTAGAATTCATATTCTGTCGTATCCATACCAAGGTCATTCATCTTAGCAACGAGGGCATCGTAGTCTTCTTCACGCATAGAACCACCGATGATTTCGCCATAGCCTTCTGGTGCCAGTAGGTCCGCACAAATGACACGGTCTGGATTTCCAGGAACTGGTTTCATGTAGAAAGCCTTGATGGCTGCTGGGTAGTTCACGACAAAGGTTGGTACGCCAAAGTGGTTTGAAATCCATGTTTCATGCGGTGACCCGAAGTCATCACCATGTTCCAGATGCTCATAGTCCGCATCCTCATCATTTTCATGAACTTGCAGGAGGTCAATCGCTTCATCATAGCTAACACGCTTGAAAGGCTCAGCAATATAGCGTTTCAAAAGTTCTACATCACGTTCCAGTGTTTCCAAAGCATGAGGAGCACGGTCAAGAACACCTTGGATCAAAGCCTTAACATAAGCTTCTTGCAAGTCAAGTGACTCATCATGTGTCAAGTATGAATACTCTGCATCCATCATCCAGAACTCAGTCAAATGACGACGGGTTTTTGATTTTTCGGCACGGAATACAGGACCAAAGTCAAAGACACGACCAAGAGCCATGGCACCTGCTTCCAGATAAAGCTGACCAGATTGGCTCAAGTATGCTGGAGTTCCGAAATAGTCTGTTTCAAAGAGCTCAGTTGAGTCTTCTGCTGCATTTCCTGACAAGATTGGGCTGTCAAACTTCATAAAGCCATTCTTGTCAAAGAATTCATAGGTAGCGTAGATGATGGCATTGCGGATTTGCATCATTGCCACTTGCTTACGAGAACGCAACCACAAGTGACGGTTGTCCATGAGGAAGTCAGTCCCATGTTCTTTTGGCGTGATTGGATAGTCATTTGACTCACCGATGATTTCGATATCGGTGATGTCCAGCTCGTAGCCAAATTTTGAACGCTCGTCTTCCTTGACAATCCCTGTCACATAGACAGAAGTTTCTTGGCTAAGCTTTTTAATCGTATCAAACTTCGCCAATCCTTCTTCTTCGCCAAATTTCTCAATAAAGTTAGGCTTGAAGGCTACCCCTTGGAAAAAGGCAGAACCATCACGCAGCTGCAAGAAAGCAATCTTACCCTTACCTGACTTGTTGGCAACCCAAGCACCAATAGTCACTTCTTGACCAACATAATTTTTCACATCAATAATTGTTACGATTTTCTTTGACACGTTTTTTCTCTTTTCTATTTTTTTATTCTTTATGACAGACTGCCTCGACATTATTACCATCTGGATCCAAGATAAAGGCTGCATAATATGACGAAAGGTTCCCCCGATAATTTGGCGCACCGTTGTCTTTTCCCCCTGCCTTTAAACCAGCCTCATAACAAGCTTGAACCTGCTCATGGTTTTCTGCCAAAAAAGCAAAGTGAATCGGAGACTGCTCTCCCTCCCCCAGCCAAAAATCTCCACCAGGATGTGGGCTGTTGGGAGCAACAAAACTGAGTAGAGAACTACTTCTAAAAGCCAATTTGTAGCCTAGAGGAGAAAGAAAACTTGTATAAAAGTCTTTTGAAATTTGTAGATTCCTGACCTTTATCTCAAAATGATCAATCATATCTGCCTCCTAGATTGGTTGCTAAATGTCACTTTATTTCAAGACAAATCTTTTGGACATCTGTTCTATATTTTACCATAAAGCGATTGCAATAGCTATCCTTGAAGAGTCTAAATCTCAGAAAAATTAAAAAACCAGCCTCCTAAAGGCTGGTGGATAACTCTCACTGAATAAGAGGACTAATTTTTTGTTCCATATAGCAGGCGATCAACCATATCATCATCATAGTTCAAGACTTTTTTCAAAGCCATCTTAAAACGCTGATCGCTGAGAATCTGACCTCCTGGACTCTGGTCAATCGTCGCATAATTCCCCTCACCATCCTGAGTAAAGGCGACAGTGAGCTCTTGGTCAGGGTCTTCACAAACATCTCTCCGAGGATCTTTTGAACTGGTAGCCGGTCGAAAGTCCATTCTTTGCAGGCGAAACGACAGTTCTTTATGAAAAGCCGCAATGTCCTTCTGACGATTGGCCACTGGCGCATGTTTGTCCAACCAAGTCAAAACATCTTCTCTTGTAATATATATCATCTTCCCCTCCTAAACCAAATCAAAGTTCGCCCTGTAAATGACCGTATCATAGCTTGGGCTAGCTGCTGACAGAGCTGCTTGAATGATATGGAGCACGCGCTGCTGTTGACCTTCGAAAGCCAAAGGCAGGAGCATATTGGAGACATTTTTGACAATCACTCCCTTAGTGAATTCCCCATCTTCATAAGAAAAATCCTGCTGATGAAAAATGGTCTTAGTCTTAAATTCAATCACCTGTCCTTGCAAGATTAGCTTATAAGTCTTCTTCCAATTAGTTCTGCCACCAAAGCGATAAAGGACCAGATAAATCCCCAAATCATGATCTGCGACCCAATCACCCGTCTCAAAGACCAGCTCATCATCAATGCCAGCTTTCTTTAAAACCTCAATCCCTTCTTCAGAAATCATCTCATGTACGAATTTCCAACTTCCTTCTTGGGGAAGAGACACTGCTCCCTCAGTCTCCTTCTGAGGGCTACTACTGACTTCTTTGTGATGAACTCTTTTAGGGGTAAATTCTTCCTCCCAAGTCATATCTTCTTCTATGTCACTGACAGCCCGTCTAGTCGGGAAAAAATCCAGACACTTTTCTAATAATCCCATATCCTATCTCCTCTTTATCTGTACTCCACGTGGTTTACTTCCCTTATCTTTGTATCATAATAAGGATTAATCTGCGACAGGGCATGTTGAATCACTGTTACGATCTTGTCCTCTCGTCCTTTTAAAACCTTGGGAATAACAAGCTGGGAGATTGTTTCTGTCGATAGACCTTTTACACTTTGATCTTCTTCATTGCGGGCTGGATATCTATCAGCCCTCTCTTCTTCTAGGCGAAATTCAAGCAAGTGGCCACCGAGAATCATGGCTAAGACTTGATATTTCCCTTCCCCAATACGAAATTGCTTGACGCAGAGAAAAATTCCTCTCTTCTCATCCTCTAGTAAAAATGGCAAAGCCAGTTCTTTTTCTTCAATAGAAAAATCCTCGAGAAGCTTCTTCTCTCTTTCCCCTATTTCCTTTCTGATAAAACCCATTTTATCTCCTTTTGTACAAAATAATCTTCATCCCTATTATTACTTAAGTAAAAAGACCATGAGGAACACACTGCATGTAAATAGAATGCAGGGCTAGACCAAATGGACTTCTTTTATTATACACCGAAACACCATCGTCTTCAACTAAATACTCCTCAAATTTTTAAGTCGTCTGGTAATTCCTATCAGAAAGTTACTTATACTTAGTTAATCTGGCATTGATAGCTGCGATTTAATCAATAGGCGGATCATCCTTTATCTCTTCTTCTGTCTTCCAGTAGGTCATACTGCTCTTCTCAGTATCTACCTCCATCTTTTTATTAAGTCTAATATGAACCTTATAATAGGCACGTTTAATTAAAAACTTTTGACTGTTCTCTGCAGAACCCCAAGTTCTACAAACCATCAAAAAGCGTGCAGAGCCCAGTCCAGATATTTCCTCCTTTGTAGAACCACCATCGCCTTTTGGATGTTCTAGAATTCGCATGTTTAACATCAATTCAGGTTGGTAGTTGCTCAAATACCAGTCTATTCGGGCCGAGTCATTCTCATAATATTGGATACGATAGCGATTATCTTTTGCTTGTAGGCTGTAGCTTGGTTCACCCGGCTTAGACTGAGAAATTGTGGTCCACCCTTGCTCTGAATCAACAAAAGAACAAGCGGCCAATAAAACCAAGCTGACTCCCATGAATAAGAAAATCAAATGTCGTTTCATATCCTTCTCCTTTCACTCCTATTTGCAAACTCTACCAGCTAAATTCTAACTGCTCCCAGCTTTTATTTTCTGAACAAAATCTTCTCAATTCGACCAGAAAATATGAAAGCGATTTTATGAATTCTATATTATTTTACCATTTTGTTAAACTATTTGCCAATGCAGTTTAGAGAAACTGAAAAGGACGAACTCTGAATCCGTCCTTATCTATTGTTTATAAATTTTTGTAGGTTATCTTTAGCAAGCAACGCCGGATTGCGAGCTTTATTTACTCTCCATAAAATGCTGTAGACGTCCAACGGCTTCTTTGAGTGTTTCCAGATCAGTCGCATAACTGAGGCGGACATTTTCTGGAGCACCAAATCCTGCTCCGGTCACCAGAGCCACGCCAACTTCTTCTAAAATAGCAGTCGTAAAGTCGGTCACATCTGTATAGCCCTTCATCTCCATGGCTTTCTTGACATTTGGGAAGAGATAGAAGGCTCCTTGTGGCTTGACCACTTCAAATCCTGGCACCTGAGCCAAGAGTGGATAGATGGTATTCAGACGCTCTTCAAAGGCTTGACGCATAGTCTCGACCGTTTCCTGGCTGCCAGTCAGCGCTTCGATAGCTGCATATTGGGCCGCTGCTGTCGGGTTAGAAGTCGTCTGACCTGCAATCTTACTCATAGCTGCTATAATCTCTGGCTCACCAACTGCATAGCCAATCCGCCAGCCTGTCATGGAGTAGCTCTTAGAGACACCATTGATAACCACCGTCTGCTTACGAATCTCCTCAGATAGACTGGAAATTGGCGTAAATGTATTACCGTTATAAACCAGACGTCCATAGATGTCATCTGCTAAAATCAGAATATCATGCTCCACAGCCCAGTTTCCAATCGCCCTCAACTCCTCCGCTGTATAAATCATCCCCGTCGGGTTGGACGGCGAGTTCAAAACCAAGACCTTGGTCTTGTCAGTACGAGCAGCTTCTAACTGTTCCACCGTAACCTTGAAATTATTTTCTTCAGTAGCTTGAACAAAAACAGGAATCCCCTCGGCCATCTTAATCTGGTCTCCGTAGCTGACCCAGTAAGGCGTCGGAATGATAGCTTCATCACCTGGGTCAAGAACACTCATAAAGAAGGTGTAGAGGGAGAACTTAGCTCCGGTTGCCACCGTCACTTGATTCGGCTGGATTGTGTAGCCGTAATAGTTGGCAAAATACTCTACCACTGCTTCTTTTAGCTCTGGCAGACCGCTAGTCACCGTATAAAAGCTAGCACGCCCATCCTCAATAGCTGCTACAGTCGCATCTCGGATGTTCTTAGGCGTTGGAAAATCTGGCTCTCCCAGAGTCAGAGATAGAATATCCCGCCCCTGCACTTTCAAAGCCTTAGCTCGTGCTGCTGTTGCCAGAGTCACACTTTCTTCCATTTTTAAGACACGATTTGATAATTTCATAGTCCCTCCTTGCTGACCAACTGTCCGCTTTCAAAACCAATCAGGTAGTAGGTGCCTCCCGACTTGACTTCCCAGATGGGCTGATCCTGAAAATAGCCCATGGTCACATTATCAATAGTTCCTGCTCCATTTTCCTTGGCAATGCTCTTCGCCTCAGCCTGACTGACACCTTGGTCCAGTCGATAGACCCGAATCTCATTGGAATCTTTTGCAATCAATACAGCTTTTTCGACACCCTTACTTGTCTTGCCAAGCAGACTGTAGTAAGATTCCTGCCCATTGTAGATGGCAAATGAGTCAACTTTTTCAAGATCTGCATATTCCTTGGCCAAGCGTCTGCTTGCTTCCTTAGCCGACTGTCTCGGCTGCATGGATACTTGCAAAACTGCAAAAAATGAAAAGACAAGAACACTGAGAACGATAAAAATACCGATAAGGTACTGCCAAATTGGAAAACTGGCTTTATTTCTATTTTTATATTTCACTCCGTCATTATACTACAAATACTCCTATTTTTCTATCTTTTTTTGATGAGAATATTCTCAAAATTCTAAAGCAATATCCTTGCATATGATACTATTTATTGGTAAAATATTGTTATGAAGATTATAGACGATTTAAGCAAAGAAACTCTGCTTGATTTGAAAACCATGATTGTCTTTCACAAGGCAGAAAGAACTATCCGTGCCATTGAAGCTCAGATTTTTAAAAAGCATGATTTGACTCCTACTCAGTTTTCCGTCTTAGAAACCCTATACAGCAAAGGAGAGCTGCGTATTCAGGACCTGATTGACCGTATACTGGCTACTTCTGGCAACATGACTGTCGTCATCAAAAATATGGAACGCGACGGCTGGATTGTCCGCACCTGCGACCCAAATGACCGCCGGGCTTTTTTGATTGGCCTGACGAAACAAGGCAGAGCTAAAATTGAAGCCGCCCTGCCTGATCATATCAAAAATATTCAGCAAGCTCTGTCCATTCTCGAAGAAGACGATAAACAAGATTTGATTCGCATTCTAAAAAATTTCAAAAAAATGAGCTAAATAATTGCTAACTAGTGATTAATGTTGTAACATATATTGTAACAAGAGAAATTTCTCTTTATTTTATAAAAAAGGAGACAATGCAATGTCTAAAGTATTATTCATCGTCGGCTCGCTTCGTCAAGGTTCTTTCAACCACCAATTGGCTGAGCAAGCTGAAAAAGCTTTGGCTGGCAAGGCAGAAGTTTCATATCTTGATTACAAAGATGTACCATTCTTCAACCAAGACATCGAAAGTCCTGCTCCAGCTGCTGTTGCTAAGGTTCGTGAAGAAATCTTGGCCGCTGATGCCATCTGGATTTTCTCACCTGTCTACAACTGGGCTATTCCAGGAGTAGTGAAAAACCTCTTGGACTGGGCTTCACGCGCTTTGGATCTGTCAGACCCAACTGGTCCATCTGCTCTGAATGCTAAGGTTGTTACTGTTTCATCTGTAGCTAACGGCACATCACCAGATGAAGTATTCAAGCACTACCGCAGCCTGCTGCCATTCATCCGTATGAACGTGGTAGAACCATTCACAGGTGTTGGTATCAACCCAGAAGCATGGGGAACTGGTCAACTGACTGTCGCAGAAGACAAACTTGCTGAACTCTCAGCACAGGCTGATGCTCTTTTAGCAGCCCTTAACTAAAAAGAGAAGATTATAAAAAAGAAAAGAAAACTTATAAGACACTAACCCCTGGCAATAATTGCGAGGGGTTTTAGTACGGGATTCATCAAATTGATCTCAATTTTAGTACTTTTAGAGAGAAGAATAAAATTTAAGATTTTTAAAGTATATTGTTTGATTTCACACATAAAAAGAATGCTATTTCCTTGTATAAATACTTCTTCTCTTCTAAACTTCCTTCACATAAACCAACTCCTGTTCACTAGATAGATCAGGTCGGTATATGAATCCTGCAAAGCTTAATTTCTTCATCTGTTCGACTTCTGTCACTTGGTTAGTTATAAGAGTTGTTAAAAACTCACCACGCGCTTTTTTAGAAATGGTCGAATGAACTTTCAATTTGCCACCTCGGTCTTCCAGAAATTTAAAGCCTATCATGCGCTGGCGGATTTCCTTGGAAAAGACTGTTTCAAACTCGCTGGACAGGAGGGAGAAAATCACCTCATCTTCTGCCAGAGCTTGGTCATAAGCTTCTTTCCAAAATGCCTTGAGACTCTTCCCATCTAACTTGAGGGGCATCATAAAGTCCAAGCGATGGGACGCTATGGGTTCCAGGGCTGGGATGACACCGTAAAGCGCTGATGTGATAGCAAGATGCTTCTCGATATACTGGCTTTCCTCCTTGGTATAGTCCTGTCTCTTGATATGACGGTACATGAGTCCATCAAAAAGATAAAGGGCTGGAGCATGTTGCGCAGTTCCTTCTCGCAGAGCCTGAATAGCTTGCCACTCTATCTCCGCTCTTTCTGGGGAAATTTTATAAAACGATGCCAAGTCAGCTACTGACATGGTTGCCAACTCATCCAACACAGCCAGAGTTTGTGCTGAAAGTGGATTAGGGATTACAGATGGCGCAGTTAGATTCAACTCTTTCGCAGTTGGGATCAGAATTTTCATAGTTTCCTTCTTTCATTTAGTGAATATGGTGGACAACCCATTTTCCCAAGGCTGTCTCTAGTAGATAGCTGCCGATGATGAAGCCTAGCAGATTGGTCAAGATATCACCCAAGTCAAAAATGCCAAGGTGAAAGAGATACTGACTCCCCTCAACTAGACTGATAGCCAAGGTAAAATAAGTCAAATGTTTCCATGACAGCTTGCAGAGAAAGCCCAGCGGAATGAACATAATGATATTCATGGTGGGTACCAGCTTATCTCCATAAATCCAATTGTAGGTAAAAGATTGCAGGTCCAGACTGAAGCCCTGCCTGCCGATATTTTTCAAAAAGAGAGCATAGAATAGAATGAGAAAATAGAGGGCATAACTGGCTAGCACCAGCCAACGGGGAATGTGCCGACTGTAGAGGCCGCGAATAAAAAGCGAGCTAATAGCTGTCAAAGTCAGGATGATAGAAGCTGGTATCAGCAGGCTCCACTCTGGCTGATTCTTGTAAAAGACGACAGCTACGTAGGCATAAAAAAAGCGCATATAGAGCCAAGACCAAAAAATCAGACTGCCTAGGAAGGCTGCCATATCAAAGATTGTTTGTTTTTTCATCTGAAACCTCCCTTTCTTCTTTTTAAAATTATATCAAATTTCAATGGGACATTCTATTTTTTACTTGACTTTAATTTACAGAGATGTTATCATCTAGTTATAAAGACTAGATAAGAAAGTGATAAAGATTTGAACGCACAACAATTTTTTCCAAAGTGGGACGAATTACCAGAACTGGACCTATATTTGGACCAGGTTCTGCTCTATGTAAACAATGTCTGTGGCTCTTCTATTTCAGCTGCTGACAAGGGACTGACCGCTTCTATGATTAACAACTACGTCAAGCATGGCTATATTGCCAAGCCGGTCAAGAAAAAATATCAACGTCGTCAGGTAGCACGCTTGATTGCCATTACAACCTTAAAAACGGTCTTTTCTATTCAAGAAATTTCAGCTACTTTAAATATGCTGCATAAAGAAGCAGATTCGCGGGAGCTTTATGATGACTTCGTTGACTATATGAACGGCAGCAAGCTAGAGGTGGCACCCATCATTTCCACAGCCTGCCAGACGGTCAAACTCTATCAAAAGACCTTATCTCTAATCCAAGTACCAAATGAGGAGGAAGAAAATCTTGAACTACGCGCTTAAACTCAGTAAAAAACTATCCTTCGGTGAGGAAATTGCCAACGCTGTTACCCATGCGGTAGGGGCTGTTCTGATGCTGATTCTGCTGCCTATCTCAGCTATTTATAGCTATGAAGGGCACGGGTTGGTGGCTGCTGTCGGAACTTCTATCTTTGTTATCAGCCTCTTTCTCATGTTCCTCTCTTCAACTGTCTACCATTCTATGTCTTATGGCTCGACCCACAAGTATATCTTGCGCATTATCGATCACTCCATGATTTACATCGCCATCGCTGGCAGCTACACGCCAGTCGTGCTGTCACTGATGAATAACTGGTTTGGCTATCTCATCATTGCTATCCAGTGGGGAACGACCATCTTTGGTATCCTCTACAAGATTTTCGCTAAGAAGGTCAATGAAAAATTCAGCTTGGCTCTCTATCTGATTATGGGCTGGCTGGTCGTCTTTATCATTCCGCAGATTATTGGTCAAACCGGACCTGTCTTCTGGGGGCTCATGCTGGCCGGTGGCCTCTGCTATACTGTAGGAGCCGGCTTCTATGCTCAAAAGAAGCCCTACTTCCACATGATTTGGCACCTTTTCATTCTAGCGGCCTCTGCCCTTCAATACCTTGCTATCGTTTACTTTATGTAAGAGAAAAACACAAAAACCGTCTGAGCATTCTCAGACGGTTTCTTTGTTTATGCTGATTATTGATTCATCCTTACTTTTCAGTGGTCTTCTTTGCTTATGCGCTTTTCTGACTTGCTTAAAGATTGGATATAAGATTGGGACAGCGATGACTGTCGCTAGACTGGAGCCAAATGTACCAGTAATCTTAGCTACTGCCAGCAAAAAGGCTGCTGGTAAACTACTCCCGCCAATCAGTGTTCCTGTCAGAGTGTACTTGAGGATATTAAGCACAATCTTCACCAAAGCTGCGGCTACTGCTGTCACAAGAATATTTCTTAGTCGGTCCTTTCTCTGAAAGAGTCCTTCATACAGAAAATGAATCACCACGGCCACCGCAAGTGCTTCTAACAAGATGACTGGGATTTCCGCTGCGTAACCATTCAGCAAGTCAAATATTCCCAATCCGATAGCAGCTGCTAAAAAACCGAGTTTACTGCCAAAAATCAGACAGCCCACTACCACAAGTGCATTTCCAAAGTGAATAAACTGAGCTCCGACAGGAATTTTAAAAAACTGAATGCTCAGAAAAATCAAAGCAGCAAATAAACTAATCATAGTTAAGGTTTGCAAATCAAGTGTTTGTTTCTTCATCTTTTTCCTCCATTAAGGCTTGAAAATCAGCGAAAAGCTCTCCTAGATAGGGCTGGTAAAAAACGCCCTTCTTTGGATCTATTTGCTCTTTAAAGCTAAATACCAAGCTCTTTTCAATAAACTTCAAAATCACAGGCAGGGCTTGCTTGATGTCAATCCCCTGAACAAAAGCCGCAGCTACAAGAGTCGTCAATATATCACCCGTTCCAAAAAATTGCTGGGGCAGAGCTGGACTGGAAAAGAGGTTAAACTCTTCTGTTGCTGCATCAAAATAGGCCACACCAATCTGGTTTTCTTTCATTGACAAGCCAGTCAACAAGACCTTGCTCGATCCTAACTCAGCCAAACGCTTGCAGTAGTCCTCCCATCTATCTTCTGATAAACTCTCTTCGTAGGATTCTTCTAACAACAAACAGGCTTCCGTCAAATTAGGCAGAACCAAATCGGCATATTGGCAGAGGCGACGCATATGGTCTAGATGGGCATCTGAAAATCCCTGATAAAAAGTCCCCTTGTCCCCCATGATAGGATCCACGATAAGGGGCAAACCTTTTCCCTCTTTAAAGCGCAGCAAATGTTCCACCTGAATATCAGACTTCAAATATCCAGTTATCAGAGCTGAAAAGTCGAACTCCAAGCTCTGCCATTGTTTTAAAAAAGCAAGCATCCCATGCGTGTAATCATCTATATAGATGTTTGAAAAACCGCCTGTATGGGACGACAAAATCATGGTTGGCAAGAGGGCGACTTCTAGCTGGCAAATTGCAAAGAGCGGCAGGGCAGCTGTTGCGGCAACCTTACCTAAGCCAGAAATATCTGTGGCCAGAATAACTGTTTTTGTTTTCATGACTCCTCCTACTTGCTCTCTATTGTAAAATATCTGAAAATGAGTTACAATATGAAAAAATCAAATCTGTATGGGGACAGTTTTATGACAAAGGCAAAATACCAACGCATCGTTGATAAGATTACTAAGGATATTAAAGAGGGAAAACTGGCAACTGGTCAGAAAATCCCTTCTGTCCGCAAGCTGGCAGAGCGATACCACTGCAGTAAGGATACTGCGCAGAAGGCTCTGATTGAGCTCAAATATCAGAACTACATCTATGCCGTTCCCAAAAGCGGCTACTATGTGCTGGAGAATGCTCAGGAAGAAAAGCAGGATTTGGAGCTGCCTGTGAGGGATGACCGCCACCAAGCCTACGAGGATTTCCGACTCTGTGTAAATGAAACTCTGATCGGCCGGGAAAATTATCTCTTCAACTATTACCCTCAGCAGGAAGGACTGGAGGATTTGCGCTACTCTGTGCAAAAACTGATGCTGGACTCTGCTGTCTATGCTTCTAGGGAGCAGCTGGTACTGACTTCCGGCACCCAGCAGGCCCTCTATATCCTCTCACAGATTGACTTTCCCAATCAAAAAGAGCATATACTGGTGGAGCAGCCGACCTACCATCGGATTAATGATCTTCTGCTAGCGCAAAAACTTCCTTATGAAACCATTGAAAGGACACCGCAGGGGATTAATCTGCAAGAACTTGAGAGGATTTTTCAAAGCGGAAAGTTCAAGTTTTTCTACACTATTCCGCGTTTTCACTATCCCTTGGGCCACTCCTACAGTCGACAGGACAAGGAAGAGATTCTTCGGCTGGCACAGCTCTATGATGTCTATATCGTAGAGGATGACTACCTATCAGACTTTGATAGCCGGCGGGAGCTAACCTTTCATTATCTAGACAATAGCCAGCGAGTCATCTACATCAAGTCCTTTTCAACCAGCCTTTTCCCAGCCCTTAGGATTACTGCCCTGCTCCTTCCGCCCCAGATTCAAAAGACCTTCATCGCTTACAAAAGCGCCGTGGACTACGACAGCAACCTCATCATGCAGAAGGCCCTATCGCTCTATATCGACAGTCTCATGTTTGAAAAAAATAGGCTGGCGCTGCTGCAGCTTCAAGAAGAGGAAGTAAAAAAGGCACAGACACTGCTAGAACAAACTCAGCTGCCGCTAGCCAGCTATCTGACCAAGGACGGCATTCTGTTAGACTTGAGGTCACTTTCTTCCGTCAGTGCTCTCAAACACAGCAGCCTGCCGCTTGACTTCTTTGAACAGAGCTACCTTACTAGCTGCCCTTACCAGTATGCTAAACTGCCTTACGATAACTTAGAAGAAAATCTAGAGAAATTAAAAGACTATTTAAAATAGGTGTAGAATTCATTTGTAATTCTACACCTTTCATTTATAATCAGGCTTTTTCAAGACTCCATCATTCCAGCCTGCAGTTGATACATTTTCTTATAGGTGCCATCTTGTGCTAGCAATTCTTCGTGGCTGCCGGATTCAATAATGCGGCCCTTATCCAAGACATAGATGCAGTCGGCATCCTGAATGGTAGACAGACGGTGGGCAATGGCAATGGTTGTCCGTCCCTGCCGCATTTTTCTCAGTGAGGCTTGAATCAGCTCCTCTGTCTCCGAATCAATATTGGCTGTCGCCTCATCCAAAATCAAGATTTTAGGCTTAGTAGCGATGGTTCTGGCAAAGGCTAGAAGCTGCCGTTGACCGCTGGAAAAAGTCGCTCCCCGCTCAGTCACAGGGGCGTCATAACCTTGAGGCAGCTGACTGATAAAACCATGAGCATCTACAAACTTAGCCGCTTCTATGATGTCTTCTCGCGCCAGCTGCTCTTGGTAAAGCTGAATATTGGAAGCAACGGTACCGTGATAAAGGAAGGGATCCTGCAAAACAAGGCCAATCTTTCGCCGCAGCTCCTCCTGACTATAGTCTTTAATATCACTGCCATCAATCAAAATCTGTCCCCGCTCAAACTCATAAAAACGCAGGAAAAGATTGATAATAGAGGACTTGCCAGAGCCAGTCGAGCCCACAAAGGCAATCGTCTGCCCTTTTTTGACAGAAAAGGAGATATCCCGCAAAACATCTCGCTTTCCATCATAAGAAAAGGAAACATGCTTGAATTCGATGCTGCCATCTTGGATTTGCAAGTCTTGGTTAGCCTGCTCAGGCTCGTAGTCAGTGCGGTCTATAATTTCAAAAACCCGCTCCGCAGCAACCATAGATGTCTGTAGAACAGAGTAATTCTGCATAACATCAATCAAAGGATTAAAAAGCTGATTGACATACTGGATAAAGGCATACATAATACCAGCCGTAATCCCCGCCACTTGCCAAGTCAAGCCAAAGTAAGTCAGAATCACTCCATAAGCCAAGATTTTCAGCAGGGACATGGCCGGTCTCAGAAAGAGACTATTGATATTGAGATAGCGATTGGTAAAGCCTAAATGCTGACCATTGATTTCTTCAAATTCCCGCAACAAGCGCTTCTCTTGCCCAAATGCCTGAATAATCCGCATCCCTTCAATACTCTCAGATAGCTTGACATTTAAATCGCTGAGCTTATTCCGGACCTGCTTCAGCTGACGATTGGATAAATGCTGATAGAGCAAGATAGAGGCTGCCATCAGAGGTAAAAAGAGAGCGATCATGAAGGTCAATTGCCAGTTGAGGGCAAACATGGCGCTCAAAGTAACAACTAAAATCAGCAAGGAGCTCAAAAAATTAGAAAAAATCTCACTGAACATATCTGCGACTGCCTGAGTATCATTGGTCAAGCGGGAAACGATAGCACCAGCTGGCGTTCTATCAAAATAAGCCATTTGCAGGCGTTGGATATTGGCAAAGCTTTCCTGTCGCAAGTCCCGAACCACACTTTGAGCCACACGCGCAAAGAAATACTTTCCCAAGAAGGTAAAAAGTACCCGCAAGAGGAAAAGGCCATAGTAAAGAGCCAGCAAAGGCAGGCCAGCAAAGGCTTGGTTACGGCCGATAAATTGATCAATAAAATAGCGGGCCAAGAGCGGCAATGCTGTTGTGACCAGAGTCGTCAGCAGGATGAAGGTCAAGGCCATGCTGCTCACTATCCTGTAGCACCACATATAGCCTAGGAGGCGATGAAAAGTTGCTTTCTTTTTCATATTAATCTTCCTCCTTCAAGCTTTCTGCCAGCTGCTGATTATGATAAGTCTGAGCATACCAGCCCTTTTTCTCCAATAGCTCTTGATGAGTGCCTCGCTCCTTGATACGTCCCTCTTCCATGACCAAAATCAGGTCTGCATGCACCAAGGCTGACAGCCGATGAGCTGTGATGATGGTTGTCTTGCCAGCACGCTCAGACTTCAGATTTTCTAGAATCAGATGCTCTGTCTTGGCATCAACAGCCGACAGGGAATCATCTAAAATCAGAATTTCAGGATTGGTAATAATAGCCCGACTCATTGCCAAGCGCTGCTTCTGCCCGCCAGATAAGGACGAACCCCGCTCACCGACAACTGTATCCAGCCCCTCTGGCATAGACTGAATATCCTCATAAACACCGCAGAGTTGAGCGGCAGCTAGAACCTGACTATCTGTCAGCTGGGGATTTGCAAAGCGGATATTGTCCCGAATGGACAGAGCAAAAAGCATCTGTTCCTGTGGTACATAGCCGATAAGACGGCGCAAGTCTTTGAGGCGGTACTCCCGGATATCATGGCCATTCAGATAGATAGCCCCCTCCTGAATATCCTGCTCCCGCAGCAGCAAGCGCAGAAGAGTGGTCTTCCCTGAACCTGTCTGACCGACAATTCCCAGTGTCTGTCCCTGCTCAATGGAAAAATGAATATCCGATAAACTAGTCTCCTCTACATAAGCAAACTTCTGAATGTCATAATCCAATCGACCATTTTCCGCATGAGAGAGGGGTTGTTCAGCTTCCTTGACATCTGACTCCTGAGCCAGCAGTTTCTCGATCCGTTCATAGGAAACAGCACCTCGCTGGCCGATGTTAAAAAGATAGCCTGTAGCCTGCAGCGGCCAAACCAGCATATCCAGATAAGTGATAAAAGTAACCAACTCTCCTATGGTAAACTGTCCTTGGGAGATAAAAATTCCACCGAAAATCAAGGTCAAAACATAGGAAAGACCGATAAAAAGCAAAACCAAGGGGTCAAAAAGAGAATCGTACTTGGCAGCCAAAACGTTTTTTTCGTAGACTTCTTGATTGGTCTTGGCAAAAGACTGAGTCTCTGCTTCTTGATAGCCAAAGGACTTGGTCACTCGAATCCCCGAAACGCTCTCCTGGACCTTATTGTTTAAATCCGAAAACGCCTCTTGAGCAGCCTTAAAACTTTCATGATTTTTTCGGCCAATCAAGCCCGTGCCCCAGGACAAGAAAGGCATAGGCACAATGGCAATCAAGGTTAGCCGCCAGTCCAAAATGAAAAACATGGTCAGCAGGGTCACCAGGGCTGTAATAGAAGCATCCACGGCTGACATGACTCCGCCACCAGCCAGACTGACAACTGCATTGATATCGTTGGTTGCATGAGCCATCAAGTCCCCTGTTCGGTATTTCTGATAAAAAGAGGGAGACATGTGAGTAAAATGCTCGAACAATCGAGAGCGCAGAATCCGTCCCAGATTATTGGATGTCCCTAAGATATAAAGACGCCAGACATAACGCAGGCCGTACATGATAAAAGCTGAAGCAATCAGCAACAGCAAATTAAGGAGCAGTTCTTGAGAAGTCAGATGTTTGCTAGCAATTCGGTCAATAACCTGACCGATGACTCTAGGCGGTATCAGATTGAAGACACTTACCAAGGACAAGGCCAAGATACCAATGATATAGCGCCGCTTTTCCAACTTAAAAAACCAGGCTAATTTTCTAATGAGGTTCATAATTTCTCCTATTCTTACTAGTCTTTTTATTATACTGTTTTTTGAGGAAAAATGAAACACAGCGGATTGGAGCGCTGTGCTTCGATTCTATTTTTTACTGGTCAGCTGATAACTAACAGCCAGCAAATCAAAGACTTCCTGATCGCTCAGAGTATCATCCAAGGGCAGACTGAGCCAATATTTCTTATTCATGTGAAAGGCCGGGTAAATCCCCTTTTTCTGAATCAGCTCTGCCACATGGTCATTCTTAACATTCAGCACCTCAATAGCGCCGCTTCGCTCTGCTTCAAACTTAGACCAGTCTGTGGTCAAAAAAGCCCCATACCATTTTTTACTGTCCTGGTGGCGGAAAACTCCAGCCTTGGTTGAGCTCTTTCTGGAAGACTTCTCCCAGAGGTACTCTATCTGACCCTGATAAACCTCAGCTGCATGATCCCGCAGTCGCTTACTCTGCTCATAGAGAAAGCCAATCTCGTCAAAACAGTGCTGACGGATAGCCAGCAGTACTGCCTGACAAGCTTCACGAACATGACCGACAAACTCACCCGTCACTTGCTCCATCTTGACCTGCAGATAGGCGTCATCAGTATCACAGTCAAAAACCTGATAGTCCAGCTTCCCATCTCTGATAGTTATTTCCAAGCGAAAGTCACCCTTCATAATCTTCTGAGAGAAACGGTAAGCTCCATCAGACTCCTTAAAGCCGTAAGTCTGAAGCTTGTCTAGATTAGCCTTGTATTTTTCAAATAGTTCCAACATCTACTTAGCCGCTGCTAGCGCAGCTTACCCCTCCTTAAAATACAATTTTAGTTCCATGCAGCTGGTCTACTGCCAGACTATCTATAACTTCCTGACGATTGCCCAGATGAATGCCACCACCCGGCATGATATCAATCCGATCAGCAGCATGCTCGATTAATTCGTCCAGCCAAGCAAAATGCTCCTCAATTGGCTCACTGGCAGGTCCTCCGTGGGTCAAAATCCGCTGGACACCGTTCTCAATTAGCCAGTCCATTTCGCCAAACTGGTATTCAGCTGGTATCGCATCAAAAGCCATGTGAAAGACTACTTCCAGTCCCTTGCAAGCCTCTAGCAGCCGCTGCATCTTCGGAACATCTATTTCGTTCTTATCCGTCAAGACACCAAAAACGACTCCCTGACTGCCGGCTTCCTTGGCTTTTTGTATATCAGCCAGCATAATCTCAATCTCAAGGTCAGTGTAAACAAAATCACCGCCCCGAGGCCGAATCATAGTCATCACAGTCGCACCATAAAGCTTGGTCAAGTCAACTGCTGCTTGAATTACGCCATAGCTGGGCGTCGTACCACCGACAGCCAGATTATCACAGAGTTCAATCCGCTGGGCTCCAGCCTTCATAGCTTTTTCTAACAAGGTTACATTTTCCGCACAAAATTCATAAAGCATCATCTCACCTCTGATTTAATATATTGATTCCCTTTATCTATTATAACACAAGAGCTTCGCGATATCAGCTCTTATCAAATTTTCTAGCTTCTCTCTTACACCAATCAAGCCAATTGGTCTGATAATCTTCCTTGGACAAGATGCGGTTCTGTAAATCAGCTATAGAGAATATGCCTCTTTCTTGACACGCTTGAACACAGTATTGATAAAAGTCCCAGTTAAGTTCGTCCCTATCATAATAGATAGGAATATGAGAGAGGCCAGCCTGATATGCCTTAAAAGCTCTGCTATGTCCATCAGTAAAGAAAATTTTGCCATCCATGCGCTTGACAGGTAAAGCTTCAAGTTCTTGTTGGTCAAAATCAATGCTAATCCTGTCCAGCTTTTCCCGTGAAAGGTAGAACTGACTGGGCTGGATCTGCGCTATGGACAAGGTCAAATCAAGTGTATAGGACCTGCCTTTCTCCCAAGCAAGAGTTGGATAGAAACCAAGCGACTCAAACAAACCGCGAGAGCGCTGATTGAAATCATAAATTTCTTGAACTACTAGTTTTTGATAGCCTAGATTGCGTGCGCGCTGTATCAAAGCAGAAAGAACTTTCTTGCCAATGCCTTTCCCGCGGTAGTCCGCTTTTCCAATGACAATGGGCAAATCATCTTGCCAAAAGGTCACATCCCCAATGGGTAGCCAGCACTCTTGCTCCCATACTTCAATAAAATACACTTCCCCCTGCCTGGCAAGATATTCATACATCCTTTGAACTCGCTCTGGCGGATAGGGGTCTCTTCTGCCATCAATCATATAAATCATATCTGGATCTTGGTACCAGTCCAAGGCCAACTCAAACTGGCCATCATAGGTCCGCAAACGCAGATTGTCATCAATAACAATCAACTCCTCTTGCTGGATATTAGGAATAGGCATCTTTTTTCCCTCACAATGCTATTGTTCAAATAATAGTATAAAAACTCCATTTGATTCGGAAGACTTCTTCCTCAAATGAAGTTTTCTTTTTTAGATTCCATAACCCATGCTGAACTGAATTTTAGCAGCTCCATTCTGGAAGCTGATTTTATTAATGCTGAATTGACTCTGCGGCAGAGCTAGAAGGAAACTATCTCCCTCCGTCGTGATAGATGAATTAGAAGCCTGCATTTGTTGCTTCAGCATGCCCGTCACCCAAGATTTAGGGATAGGAAGAGAGCCTAACTTAGCACTATCAATTTTGATGTGCAAGACATTATCTCTCACCGTCACATCCACCTCTAGGTCCAGCTTACTGTCAATAAAGAGCAGTTTGACTGGATACTGGATGCGTAGCTTATTGCCTTCAATACTGTAAACACTGTTCAGCAGCTCCTGATTCTCAGAGTCAGCCAGAGAAGACTTGAGCACCTGATTAAGCTGGACGCTATTGAGAGAAACTTCCGTGCTGACTCCCTGAGCCGTCACATTGGCATTGCTCAAAGCTGGCTCAATAATACTCATCCAGGAAGCACTGCCTTGAACATTCTTTAATTGTTCACTTTGATTAACAGATGCAGGAACCAGAAACAGCACCGCCGCAAGCAACAGCACCAAAGCAATTCCCACTACTCTTTTTACCATTTTCATGTTTGTATTCCTTTAATTTGAGAAAATCCTTTTAGCCAAAAACACAGCAAGGATTTATCTTATTTTACACTATTTTTGCATAATTTTCTGTAACAAACATATTAAAAAGCTAACAATCCTGTGAGAAAAGGCTAGGACAGATCATCCCAGCCTTTCAATCACATAGCGCTAGTTATGCAAGGCTCATCATAGATCGCCTATTCTTACTTAATAACTTCCTGAGTCTTAGCGTAGTTGGCTTCGACTGCTTCTTTTTCTGATTTCCACCAGTCTTGGTTGTCGGTGTACCACTTGATTGTCTCTTTGAGACCCGCTTCAAAGTTGGTAAACTCTGGCTTCCATCCTAGCTCATCGCGGAGCTTGCTGGCATCAATGGCATAGCGAAGGTCATGACCCGCACGGTCTGTCACATGGTCATAAGCATCAGCTGGCTGTCCCATTTCCTTGAGAATCAGCTCCAGAACTTCCTTGTTGTTCTTCTCACCGTCAGCCCCAATCAAGTAAGTTTCACCGATTTGTCCCTTAGTCAGAATCGTCCAAACACCTGACGAATGGTCATTGGTATGAATCCAGTCGCGGACGTTTTTCCCTTCACCGTAGAGTTTTGGCTTGATACCACTCAGAATATTGGTGATCTGGCGCGGGATGAACTTCTCAATGTGCTGGTAAGGACCATAGTTGTTTGAACAGTTAGAAATCGTTGCTTTGACACCAAATGAGCGTACCCAAGCTTTGACAATCAAGTCTGAAGCTGCCTTGGTTGAGGAGTAAGGTGAGCTTGGATTGTACTTGGTTTCAGCCGTAAATTTCTCACCTGGTCCTTCTCCATGACCTGGCAAATCTTCACGCAGAGGCAGGTCACCATAGACTTCGTCAGTTGACACATGGTGGAAACGAATGTCGTATTTACGTGCTGCTTCCAAAAGTGTGTAAGTTCCGATGAAATTGGTGTGGATAAATGGACTTGGGTCATTGAGCGAGTTATCATTGTGGCTTTCTGCCGCGTAGTGAACGATAGCATCAGCTTCAGAAGCCAGCTTATCAACCAAGGCTGCATCAGCAATATCTCCAACAACCAACTCAACGCGGTCGCCTAAAATTTCTTCAATATTAGCACGATTACCTGCGTAAGTCAGCTTGTCCAGCACTGTCACATGGACATCTGGAAAGTTATTGTAAACATAGTGGACAAAATTAGAACCGATAAAACCAGCTCCACCTGTCACGATAATTTTTTTGTATTCAGTCATTTTTATTCCTTAACTTTTTTATAATTGCCTTAAGTGGTAGGGACGCAAGCAAACCTTCGGTTTCATTGCTTATTTTTGAGCCTCATGTCTCAAAAATCCCCTGTCATGTAACAAACTAAATAATTTGTTACATGACTTACACCACAGCGGCAATCATTTCTTCCACTCGCTGAGCTCGGATAGGAGCTGAGCTAAATCATATATTTCAATATAAATTAATGCGTCAGAAAAGAATTCTTTTTTACAAATCTTCTTTTCTTAGAGGTTTGACATCCTTAAGCAACGGATGGTTCTTGTCTGCTTCTGAGACTTCTGCTGCTTCTAGGTTTTCCCACTGGATGCCTAGAGCAGGGTCTGCATAGTTGACAAAGGCATACTTAGGTTTGAGTTCTAAAGCCCAGTAGTCATTTACCAGATAGCTATAGGAAACGGTATCAGAAAGGACTTGGAAGCCGTTGGCTACGCCACGTGGCACAAAAATCCCCTTGCTGGCATCGATTACTGTCTGGTAGGTATTACCAAAGGTCTCACCTTCACGCAGGTCGACCCAAGAACCCAGCACCTTACCGTCATCTGCAACAGAGATGTACTTGTCCCATGGTTCAGCATGAAGACCCCGCAGGACATTTTTACGAGAAAAGCTGACATTATTTTGCAGTTTTCCTTCTGCAAAGAAGCTTTCAGGAAAGCCTAGCGGCAGCATTTTTTCCTTTTGGAAATTCTCTTTAAACCAGCCTCGGTTGTCCCCGCGTACAGGGATATCAAATTCCAGCATTCCAGGGATTCCAGGAATCTCACGCGCTGCTAATTCCTTATCAAAAAATTTTTCCGTCATCTTCTTATTCTTCTCCAATCAAGCGCAAAAGATAGTGGCCATATTCATTCTTTTTCAATGGTTGCGCCAATTCATGCACTTGCTCTTTAGTGATATAGCCCATACGATAGGCAATTTCTTCCAGATTTGCCACTTGAACGTTCTGCATACGCTGAACTGTTTCGATATATTGGGCAGCTTCTAGTAGGCTTTCGTGGGTACCTGTATCCAACCAAGCAAAACCACGTCCCATAAGCTCAACAGACAAATCACCACGATCCAAGTAAGCCTTGTTAACATCTGTGATTTCCAATTCTCCGCGAGGACTTGGTTTGATCTTCTTGGCAATTTCTACAACATCATTATCGTAGAAATAGAGTCCAGTCACGGCATAGTTAGAGCGCGGCTGTTCCGGTTTTTCTTCGATGGAGATAGCATTCATATTTTCATCAAATTCTACAACACCAAAGCGTTCTGGATCCTTAACATGGTAGCCAAAAACAGTTGCTCCTTTTTCCTTAGCAGCAGCATTTTGGAGCATTTTACTCAGACCTGGTCCATGGTAAATATTATCTCCAAGAATCAGCGCTACATTATCATCTCCAATAAAATCAGCGCCAATGATAAAGGCTTGTGCCAGCCCGTCTGGACTTGGTTGCTCTGCATAAGAGAGCTTGATGCCAAACTCAGAGCCATCACCCAGCAGATCTTCAAAACGAGGCAGATCCGTCGGAGTGGAGATAATCAAGATGTCCTTGATACCAGCTAGCATAAGAGTTGACAGTGGATAATAAATCATGGGTTTGTCATAAACCGGCATGAGCTGTTTTGACGCAGCGCGGGTCAATGGATAGAGACGTGTACCAGAACCACCTGCAAGAATAATACCTTTCATATGAGTTTCCTCTCTTAATGTATTCTCCTTATTCTACCATTTTTGAAAGCGGATGTCATCCTTTTCACTACCCTCAAACAAAAGAAAAAGAGCGGAAATTCCGCTTTCTACCGCTTTTTGATTCCAAGTTGACATCAACCCAAAGCTACATCCAAAACCATCATGAGAACAAAGCCCACCATGAGACCTAAAGTCGCCACATCGGTATTGCCATTGGTCTGCGAATCCGGTATCAGTTCCTCTACCACCACGAAAATCATAGCTCCTGCCGCAAAGGAAAGGGCATAGGGCAGAATCGCCGTCATGGCCATAACAGCAACTGCCCCCAGAACCGCTCCGATTGGCTCTACAATAGCAGACATGGAGCCCCAGTAAAAGGCTTTAAGCCGAGACTTGCCGTCCGTCCGAATCGGAATGGAGAGAGCCGCTCCTTCTGGGACGTTTTGCAGGCCAATTCCCAAAGCTAGGCCAATCGCACCGACAAAGGCTTCCGGACTAGGGTTGGCGGCCAAAGCACCAAAGGCTACTCCGACTGCCAAACCTTCTGGAAAATTGTGAATGGTAATGGCTAAGAAGAGCAGGGCTGTCTTGGACAGCTTCTTTTTGCTATGCTCAGGAACACTCTCAGCCTCCGAAATATCCTTGCTCAAGTGCAAGTGAGGCACCACCGCATCAATCAGCCGCAGGAAAAAACCTCCTACTAAAAAACCAATCGCTGCAGGCAACCAGGACAGCTTGCCATAAGAACTTTGCGCATACTCAATCGACGGTGCCAGAAGTGACCAAAAGGAAGCCGCAATCATAACGCCTGCCGCAAATCCCATCATAATATCCAGCAGCTTACGGCTGACCTGTTTAAAGAAAAATACAACAGCCGAGCCTACAATGGTACACCCCCATGTAAAAAGCCCAGCCAAGAATGCCTGCATAACCACAGGCTGCGATTGTAACCAATCCATAACTTCTCCTTATAAAATATTTTAAATAAAAAATCAATAGCAAGCTAAAAAGTTAACTTTGAGTTATATTCTAATATTATTTTATTTAAATTATTTAGTAGTGGAATAAAATTTTGAAAATCTATACTTCTATAATTTTTTAGTACATATTTTGAAAAATCATTCTTCCCATAGAACTTAGTAGAATCATAGTCGTTTTCTTTAGAAAAAGATTTTCCATTTATTTTATGATTTAATACATTAATTGAAAACAGATTCTCAATTTCGTCATCTTCATTTCCAGATAAAGAATTATGTGTCAGCATATAGAGATTATCAACTATATTTATATATTTTACATTGCTTATCTCATTTCTTAGTGAATCAGCTTCATTTGGAGAACTCTTTAAAATATGATTAATAAAATTTCTTATTGGCTTCTTTTTATTACTTAATTCATTATCAAATAGAAATATAATTGGATTCGATGCAACCCTCCCAGTTAATTCTTGAAAAAACTTATTGTAATTCGGAAAAAGCTTGTTCTCTTCTCCAGTAAGCCAAAAATTAGATAAGTTTTTCATAGAATCTGCACCGTCTTCATAAAATTTAAAGTAATATTTCAATAACGAGGTTCTTTTTAAAAATTTTACTTTGAACAAAAAGGTTCCATCTTCATTTTTCTGAATTAGATTAGGAAAATCTTCAAAACATTTCTTCATAGCAGCCTTAAGATACCTACTATCTGTTTTTCCCTCTGTGACTATGACTGGCTTAGAACTTGAAAAGAAATGAAAATAGTATAAAAATTTACGATATTCTTTTTCTCTGGAAGACAATTTTCCTAAATAACCAAAATCTCCTTTAATTTCCTGTTGTCCTTTAGTCAAATATTTTTGTTGTTCTATATAGTTTTTTTGAAGAGATAGTTGCTTTTTGTTTTTATTGTTATATCTTTCAAGCTGATCAATGAAGTTAAATCTCCCTAATAATTGGTTAATTGTTCCTTCTTTTTCGTCAATAAAAAATGTCCCTTGTTTATAAAGGTTATGAGCCATCGCTCTCGTATTTTTATAAAAATTTTTTTGAACATTTATTTTTTTATTCACGACAAGTCCTGTTACTATTTGTTTATTCCTATTAAAATGTATTCTTGTTTTTTTATCATTAATTGAAAAACCAGCTTTAATCAGAACATTACTAAGTTTACTAAAAAATTCAGGATAACAATCCAAAAAATTTTCTTTATTAGTCGAAAATGTCATATCATCTACATAGCGAGAATAATTTAATTTATATTCCTTCGCTAATTTACTAATTCGAAAATCCAAAATTTGGCAAATTAAATTCGTAATTATTGGAGAACAGGGACTTCCCTGAGGTAACGAGCCATCAACTGTTGTAAGTTGAGCTAAAAATATTGCTACTTCTTTTGGAAGTTTAAAATTTTTATTTTTTTCAAAAAAACCTACAATCCTACCAAAATGAAAGCTTGGGAAAAAATTTTCAATATCAATATTTAAAATTATTTTTTTATTTCTATGTTTCTCTGCATTTGTAATAATGCTTTTATATTTTATAAAGCCATGGGATAATCTAAAAGAAATCTTATTCTCTTTTTCGAGAGATAAAGCACGCTTCTCTAGTATCTTTAAAATTTGCTGTTGAACTTCTTTTAATTCTTTTTTAGGAGCCTGAATAATCCTAATTCCGCCGTTTTTTTTGGGAATTTCAAAACTTTCATATAATTTATCAATTTTTCGATTATAAAGCAAATAAGTAAGATGCTTATAAGGAATATTCAGGTATCTTGCAAAATCTCGGCAACTCTTTATCTCGTTCCAATCCATTGTTTTCCTCACAAAATAAAAAAACGTATGGCAACTCACTATGCCGACGCAGTCGAATCTGCATAAAACAGTGTTGAATAATTTAAAAATTCTCTTCTGTTTATCGATAAGAAAGGCAAAATCTAGCTACCCTTAGTTAAAAACTTACGAATCATAAGTCAAAAATCTAGCCATACGTATAAGTATAATTGTAGCACAAAAAATTTTAAAAAAATAATTTCGGTCATAAAATTTTTTCATTATAAAAATTCTCAAACCTTCTCCACATACCGCTCAATAGGATAGTCATCTGGATTCAGCATCCCTGCTTCTCCTAAAGCCATCTGAGCCAATTGGCGTCCGATGAGTGGACCAGTTGTCAGACCAGAAGAGCCTAGACCGCTAGCCGCGTAGACATGCGGTAAGTCTGGCACAGCTCCAAAAAAAGGAGCAAAATCGCTGGTATAAGCTCTCGTTCCCACGCGCTCACCTAAAATCTCTGCTTTAGACAGCCTTGGCAAATAAGTTTCCGCTTCTTGCTGCAACTGATTCAGCACTTTCTTATCTACCGTCAAATCAAAGCCCTGATCATTTTCATGACTGGCACCGACACTGACCTTGCCTGCTAGAAAAGGAATGATATCCAGCTCGCCCTCAGGCATAACAACAGGGTAGTCATCTGTCTGCTCAGCTAGCCTAAAATCACGTAGCTGTCCCCTTTGCGGCCGAACATCTGTCTCATAGCCCAGTGGCTGCAAGGTTTCTCCCAGCCAAGCCCCCACAGCTAAGATGACACAGTCAAAGCTACGACCATCCACCAGAAGTTGCTCTCCTTCTACTGTCAAGCTTACCTTTTTCTCAACCAGTTCTGCCTTACTGGCTTTCAGAAGCGTCTCCGTCAAGAGTGCTCCCTCCACACGGGCCCCGCCGGAAGCATAGAGAAGTCGCTCAAAGCCTTTCAAGTCTGGAAATTTCTTCTGGACTTCCTGACGGCTGAGAAGACTCAACTCCCCTATTAACGGCGACTCTTCTCGACGATTAGCAGCCAGATTACAAAGCTCCTGCAGCTTGGTTTCATCCTTTTTCAGCAGATAAACACCTGTCTGTTGGTAAAAGTCTGTCTGGAGTCCAGCCGCTTTCAGTTCCGCAATCAAGTCTTGATAAAAATCAGCACCCAAACGCGCCATCCTGTACCAAGCCTTGTTGCGACGCTTGGAAAACCAAGGACTGATAATGCCAGCGGCTGCCTTGGTTGCCTGCCCCTTGCCGTCATCAAAGACAGTCACTTCCACATCTGGTGATTTGGACAGATAGTAGGCCGCTGTTGACCCGACAATCCCAGCACCAATTACTGCTACTTTTTTCATGTCACTTCCTCTCAAATATGTCGGAAAGGATTGGTCGAAGCCTGACTAGCCAGAATCTCAATCTCCCATCCCTCTTCTGCCTTCCAAGTATCAAGCTTTTCTTTTAATTTTTCCGTAAATAGAACCTCGATATGATGTCCAGGATCCAGCGCCAAAAGTCCTTCTGTCAGCATCTCTTGAGCTGTATGATAGTAAATATCACCTGTAATGTAGACCTGCGCTCCCTTGGCAATGGCCTCCGGATAAAAGGACTGACCGCTGCCACCACAAATAGCTACACGCTCAATCACACGATTGAGATCCGCTTCTTCATAAGTAACCATACGCAAACTATCTAGTCCAAAACTTGCCTTGACCTTAGCCGCAAAGTCCCCAAAGGTCTGAGGAGCAATCCTCCCCACGCGGCCAATACCGTTTTCTGGCCCCGTCTGACTAAGAAAACTTGTCTCCTCAATCTCCAACCGCTGACAGAACCAGTCATTGAGCCCGTCCTCCACAACATCAATATTGGTATGACTGACATAGACAGCAATATCATGCTTGATAAGGTCTAGAATAATCTGATTTTGAGCCTTATCCGCCACTAGGTCCTTGAGCGGGCGAAAAATAGGCGCATGTTTAACGATAATCAGTCCAGCATTTGCCTCAATAGCCTCCGCCACCGTCTGCTCGCGAATATCCAGTGCCACTAGAACTTTGTCCACTTCTTTGTCCAATGTTCCGATTTGCAGGCCTGAAATGTCACCCTCCATGGACAGTTCTTGCGGGCAATAGGCTTCATAACGGGCGATAATTTCACTTGCTAGCATGGAGTACCTCCTTGATATTTTCGATTTTTTTGGACATAGCAGAGCGTTCTAGCTGATTCTTTTCTGGGATACGAGCCAGAGCTCCTTCAAGTTTCTTCAGTTCTTTCTGCCATCTCAGCTGAAAAGCAGGTGACTGTTGCTTCATCAGAAAAGGCCCGAAACGCTTTTCTTGCTCTGTCAAAGTTTGCTGGCCTGCTTCTGCTACAATGATTTCGTAAAACTTCCCTGCCTCTTCTAAGATATCCTCAGCCAGCAAGCGAAAACCATTAGATACCAGCCAGCTGCGGAGTTCATCCTCTCGGTTATTGGGCTGCAAAATCAAGCGGGAAATAGACCCAAGCTTAGCTCTGCCATTTTCCAAAATCTCTGAAATCAAGCGACCACCCATGCCAGCGATAACGATGGTGTCAATCTGATCTTCCGCTTCCAAAGCTGCCAGACCATTGGCCAAGCGAACTTCAATTTTCTCCGTCAGTCCATGCTCCGCCACATTTTTCTGAGCAGACTGAAAAGGCCCCTCTACCACTTCTCCGGCCAGAGCTTTTGCAATCCGCCCCTGCTGAATCAGGTAAATGGGCAGATAGGCGTGATCGCTCCCAACATCCAGCAACTTTGCCCCATCCGGCACAAAAGCAGCTACTCGCTCCAAGCGTTGGGAAATAGTCTTTTTTTGCATTGCTTACTCTTTTCTAAACATTCTTCTATTCAGTATATCATTTTTAAGGGTATAAAAAAAGCAGCGGAGGAAAAATCAGCCTGTTGATAAACCGATTTTGTCTCGCCACTTGATGATGGGGTGTTCCTACTCGACACTTATTCATTTGATTTCTTGATACTCGGCAGCTAAACCGCGCTGGACTGCCGGACGAGCTGCAATCTTCTCCGCCCAAGCAGATAGATGTTTGTAGGATGCAGCATCCAAGAACTCAGCTGCGCCTGGATAGAGCTTATCCTGCACTAACTGACCATACCAAGACCAGATAGCAATATCAGCAATACTGTAGTCATCTCCAGCGATATAAGCTTTCTTGGCCAATTCTTTGTCTAATAAATCCAGCTGTCGCTTGGCTTCCATGGTAAAGCGATTGATAGGATATTCTAGCTTTTCTGGAGCATAGTTAAAGAAATGACCGAAACCACCGCCCAAGAAGGGAGCTGCTCCTGTCTGCCAGAAGAGCCAGTTGAGCACCTCAGTCCGACCAGCCAAATCTGACGGAATCAGCTTCCCAAACTTCTCTGCCAGATAGAGCAGAATATTGGCTGACTCGAAGACAGGAATCGGCTTATGACCTGACTGATCCAACAAGGCCGGAATCTTAGAGTTGGGATTGATTTTCACAAAATCTGAGCCAAACTGGTTGCCGTCCATAATGCTAATCTTATAAAGGTCATAGGTTGCCTCTGTCACACCCGCTGCCAGTAGTTCCTCCAGCATAATCGTCACCTTGACTCCATTAGGAGTTCCAAGCGAATAAAGCTGAAAAGGCTCTTTACCGACAGGAAGCTTCTGCTCAAAGCGCGCGCCAGCAGTAGGCTGATTGATACCTGAAAATTTCCCTTGGTCGCTGTCCGCAGCAGACCAGACTTTTGGCAATTGATACGTCATACTTTTCTCCTTTTTTATAAAATCAAGGGCCTGTCATATCTAACAGGCCACTGCAAATCTAATAAAGTCAGTCCTTCCACAAATTCATGGCATTGAGGAAATCATCTGAAACTGTCACATTTTGAGGATTGGCTGCTTCACGTTCTTCCCGTTTGGCTTCTACCTGAGCAAGTGTGGTGATACCTTCTTTACGCCAATTGCGCAAGATAGCCTGAATATACTTCCAGTTGGCCTTGCCATTAAACACAGCCTCACGAAGAGCAGCCTTGACCAAGTCAGGATTGGTTTTATCGTCTTGAACAGTCTTGGTCAAATCCTCAATTTCAAAGGGTGTCAAGAGACGGCCCAGCTCCTGCTGGAAGGTCTCCACCAAGTCTTTCAAAACATTCTGAGGTGCCTTTGCCACAGTCTGCGGACCACTTTTGGCTACCAGCAGTTCATCCAGCTTTTCCAAAGCCGGTGAAGCATCAAAGATAACCTCTGTCTCTCCATTCAACTCAATGGTCTTATACTGCAAGAGACCTTTCTCCGTCAGATGGGACATAGAGCGATTGACTTCTGACAAAGTCTTACCAATATGCTCCGCAATCTGACTAGGTGCCAGCTCTTCCAGAGAAGTCGTATTTTGCAGATAGAAAAACTGCCAGACCAAAAAATCATCGCTGGAATCAAAGATGTCCTTAAAATGTAAAAGAAGGGCACTCGGGATTACTAGATTACCCGATTTAAAAGCTGATAAATAAGTCATGTCACCTCTTATAGATAAGCAAAAAACGATACATCATTTTCAGGACTCTCCCAGTCGAAAGGTGTCTCCTGATAGACAGCGTAATTGACCCAATTGCTGAAAAAGAGTGCAGCAGCCGAACTCCAGCGTAAGGCCGGTGTCGCATGGACATCATCGTT
Organism: Streptococcus sanguinis; assembly: GCA_963549775.1. Classification (GTDB taxonomy): domain Bacteria; phylum Bacillota; class Bacilli; order Lactobacillales; family Streptococcaceae; genus Streptococcus; species Streptococcus sanguinis_Y. The sequence goes on from CAUUZZ010000007.1 coordinate 29,789, forward strand.
TTTGAAATAATTCTCTGGAATATGTGGATTCTTCCCTGCCTTCAAATCGCGGAAATACTCCTTAGATAAAGTATCGCGGTCGTATTCCATGTGACCGAAACTATATACCTCTCGCAAGTCCCGGCTAGCCAGCACAGAGAGACCCGTATCTTCACCATACGAGAGAATTTCCAGATTAGTCAGATTGACAATATCTTCCTTTAGAACTTCCGTATGACGGGAATGCGGCGCATAAAACTCATCGTCAAAGCCACGGAAAAGCAGATTGCTGCTGTCAGCTGACTGGCTATAGACACCCGATAATTTACGTGTCATCTGGTGCTTATCAACGCCGTAGCGAGCGTAAAGTCCAGCCTGAGCTCCCCAACAGATATGCAGAGTCGAAAAGACATGGGTCTTGGACCATTCAATCACCTGCTGGAACTCTTCCCAGTAGTCCACCGCTTCAAAAGGCAGATGCTCTACCGGCGCACCAGTAATAATCAAGCCATCAAAATAGCGATTTTTAACCTCATCAAAAGTCTTATAGAAAGTCTCCATATGCTCTGCACGTGTCGTTTTAGACTGATGAGAGCTCATGTAGAGGAAGTCAATAGTCAACTGCAGCGGAGTATTAGCCAAGTGGCGCAGTATCTGAGTCTCCGTCACCATTTTCTGAGGCATGAGATTGAGTACCAGAATATTCAGAGGTCGGATATCCTGATGATCCGCCCTGTCGTCATCCATGACAAAGATATTCTCAGAACTTAAAATGTCAACAGCTGGCAGTTTCTTATCAATCTTAATTGGCATGAAAATATCTCCTTCAATCATTAGAAAGGCTTGGAAATACTTTTCCAGCCTATTCTTTGTTTATCCAATGTACTTTCATTATACTGAAAGGAGATATAGTTTTCAATTATACTTTTTCTCTAACTAGATATAGCTAGAAACTATATATTAATAGTGCATCAGAACCTTATAGTCGTAATCGCCAATAACTTCGCGACCCTTGAGCTCATCCAGCTCAATAAGGAAGGCACAGCCAGCCACTACGCCACCAAGGCGCTCAATCATCTCAATCGTTGCCTTCACTGTCCCACCAGTCGCAAGGAGATCATCTACGATTAGAACGCGCTGACCTGGCTTGATAGCATCCGCATGCATGGTTAGGGTATCCATACCATACTCTTTTTCATAGTCAGCTGAGATAACTTCACGAGGAAGCTTGCCAGGCTTGCGGACTGGAGCAAAGCCGATTCCTAACTCAAAGGCAACTGGACAGCCCACGATAAAGCCACGAGCTTCCGGTCCAACAATCATGTCAATCTTCTTGTCTGTTGCATATTGAACAATCTCACGAACAGCGTAACTATAAGCATTTCCGTCTGCCATCAGCGGGCTGATATCACGGAATGTCACGCCTTCCTTTGGATAATTTTCGATTGTTGCAATGTAGTCTTTTAAATTCATGATATACTTTCTTTCAAAAAAATTTTTTACTCTCTATTATATCACTTTTTCATCCAAATGGTAACAGAAAAACTTACTTTTTATTGGTTTCTATTATTTAATCTGAAAAATCATGCCTGAGTCATTTATAGACCACCGTATTGAAGCTGAGATAGAGTTAGTTATTCTTTATAATCACATCTTCTACTAGCTTCAAGAACGAAACTTACTTTTCGCTAACAGGCTGATCCATAGGTCCAAGTCACTCACTCCTTAACAAGATTACCTGAACAATTTTCAGTCTGCTTCCATCAAATAATCATAAATCTCCTGCACAGTGCCCAGAGCCATGAGTTCTTGTTCCTTGACTAGGCGCTTGAGGTCTTGGTAAATGTGACTGCTGTCAATTTCTTTCTTTTCTGCTTCTTTATTGACCGTCATGACGCCTTCTGTGATGCTGACAAAACCAAGTTCTTCAAAGATCTGAATCATTTTGACCAAGAGAATAGGGTCGATTTTCAGGTAAGCTGCTAGATCCTTGAGCTTATAGCGAACGTCAAACTCGGGGAACTGATAGATAGTTTTGTAGAGTTTGGAAAACTGCTCACGGTTGCCATAACCAGTCAGATAGTAAGGCTTGGCAATCTCATTCTTAAAGTAAATCGCTTCGAAATCCTGAGACTGAAGAATCTTCTTCAAGTCCTGCAAATCATCAGGCAGATCATAAACCACAACTGCTCTGCTATTTGACAAATCTGGCAATTCCTCTGTGAAACGTAAGACAGGAACCTTGTCAGGCAGCGTCGCATTTTTGCTACGAATATTGAAAAGCTGAACACCGTCCACACGGGCATCTACCAGCATGAGCTGGAGACTGGTCTGTCCATTCCATTTATTGACAGAGAGGCTGACAGCTAGCTCCAGATTCTTGGTCTGGGCAAACTCTGTCGCCAGGTTTCCTTGCCCAAAAGCTACTACTTCAAAAGATGCATCTTCCTGAGAAATTTTCAGCTTGAGATGGCTATTGCCAGCCCCCATAGTCCGAGCACTGTCCACTTTAAAATCCTTGAGGTAAAAAAGCGGCTTTTTATTGTCCATACCAAAAGGAGCCAGTTTTTCAAAGCTTTTGAGTGTATCTAGGGTTAGTTCTGGCAAATGCAGCTCCTCATCTAAGTACAGGACTGTTTTGCCAGTCAAATCCAAATCATTGTCTAAGATATATGCTGTCAAGATATCAGCAAGCTCCGCCAACTTATCTGCTTCGAGAGTCATTCCAGCTGCTCCAGCATGGCCACCAAAAGCTACAAAGAGGTCACGATGGCTGTCCAAGGCCTCAAAAATATTGACCGCTTCAATACTGCGGGCACTGCCCTTCGCGATGCCATCCTCGATATTAAGCACTATGACTGGCTGGTGAAGCTCTTCTAGCAAGCGCCCAGCGACAATCCCTAGCACACCGGGATTCCAACCTTCCTTGCCCAGCACCTGCACTGGTCTCTTAGGGTCCAACATGGTTTGTGCTTCTTCATAAATCTGCTGGACGATTTCCTTGCGCTCCTCATTTTTCTGGTTAATCATGAGAGCAATGTCACGCGCTTCTTCATCGTCAAAGCCTGTCAAAAGCTCAACCGCCGGATTGGGATCATCCAGCCGTCCCAAGGCATTGAGTCTGGGGGCAAGCTGGAAACCAACCGTTTCTTCATCCAGTTCATCTGGCTGAATACCAGCGATTTTAAAGAGCTCCTGAAGACCTACGCGCTGAGTGTTTTTAAGAACAGAAAGGCCGTATTTGACTAGGATCCGATTTTCCCCCGTCAGACTGACCATATCGGCAATGGTGCCAATGGCAACTAAGTCCAAAAGTTCGACTTGGACTTCTTCCAACAAGGCTGTTGCCAGCTTAAAAGCCACCCCACAACCAGCTAGATGCTTGAAAGGGTAATCCGCTCCGCTATGTTCCGGATGGACAATCGCATAGGCATTTGGCAACTCCTCAGGCATGGAGTGATGATCCGTCACGATGACATCCACGCCCAGAGACTGGGCCAGCTCGATAGCTTCAAGGCCCGCCACTCCATTATCTACTGTAATAATGAGCGAGATGCCTTGATTTTCAATAAAATACTTGTAAACACTGCTATTAGGACCATAGCCATCAGTAAAGCGATTGGGCAGATAAACCTGACACTCAGCCCCCAGCTGCTCCAAGGCTTCCTTGACAATAGATGCAGAGGTCATGCCATCTGCATCATAATCACCATAGATCAAAATCTGCTCATAATTCTCAATCGCTGAGCGAATGCGCTCCACTGCCCGCTCCATACCATGCAGGTCATAAGGGTCGTGAAGCTGGTCTAAACTAGGCTCCAAAAATTCCTGCAAGGCCTCTTCAGTCTGCACACCTCTTTGGTAAAGAAGACTGGCAGCGGCAGGTTCTAATCCAGCTTTCTTAGCCTTTTTTAAAAATTTTTCATCTGTAAATTTAGTGGCAAACTGCCAGTCGTATTTTGAGCTAATCATGATGAATGAAACACTTTCTCCGTTCAATCTTGTCTGAATATTATAACATGAAAGAGGCTGGGACAAAAGTCCTAGCCTCTCAATTGTCTTTGGATTGTCGAGCAAGACGCAGTGGTTGAGTGGGCTCTACTACGCTGATTTCATCAGCTTTTACAGCCCTACTCAACTGTGCGGAGGTGGGACGACGAAATCGAATTCTAACGAATTACCGATTTCTGTCCCACTCTCCAAACTTTCTATCTACGAGCAAAACTCTCAGTCTCACTCATCTAGGTAAAGCCCTTTAGCAACACTTTGATCAATAACTTCCTGAGCCAATTCCCAAAGAGTTTCAGAGGTTTCTTGAATAAAGGATTTCTTAGCGATGACCTGAGACTTGGTCAGGCCATAAGGGTTGTCATGGGGCTGAGCGACTTCCAAATGATTGAGCAGAGGAACCAGAGCATCCAGCACACGGGCATATTTAGCCTCTATGCTATTACCAGTCTCAAATTCCTGCCAAAGCTCTAAAAAGGAATCCTGCTGATCTGACGGCAGCTTGTCTAAACTGATTTTCAAGGACTCCAACTCTCTATCGTAAGAATCGCTCTTGCCCACGTCGTCAAAGATAAAGGTATCGCCAGCATATATTTCCCCCAAATCATGAATCAATAACATAGACATGACCTTTTCCAGATTAACTTCTTCAGGGATATATTCTCGAAAAACTAGCGCCATGAGCGCACCCTGCCAACTATGCTCAGCAGAATTCTCAAAACGATAGGCATCCAAGGTTCGATTGTTGCGATGAGTGGCTTTCAGTTTTTCCAGCTCATTGGTAAAAGCCAGCTGCTGTTGTAGACGTTCAAGCATGTGGAACTCCTTTGAAATGTTTTTATTATTATACCATAATAGCTCCAATAAAATTGTTGTAAGTTGTTTGAAGTATTAAAGTGACAGTTGAGCTAATTAGTGATATACTAAGACAATAAAGGTTAATTAATTGCAAACTTTGAAAGGAATAATAATGACCTATCTTTTAAAAGTAGAAGATTTTGTTAATATAGAAGAAAATAAGAGTTCCTTCGTTATCAATGATATGGTTGCTATTTGCAAGCGAAGTAATAATCCCAATCGAGACTATTTATTTGTTAATAAATATCAAGCTAAACATTATCCTGTTAAAGCCCATAACACATTGCAGCTATTTTCCGAACTCTATCAAGAAATAAAAAGGCAAATTCCTTCTGACAAGCGTATTTTAGTTGTTGGTTTTTCTGAGACGGCTACTGGAATCGCTCAGGCAATCATGCATATGGCCTTGGAAAACAAAGATTTGAATACTGTCTTTTATTTACAGACTACTCGAGAGAGCATTAATACGGATATCCAAAATATCTCTTTCGAAGAAGAGCATTCACATGCAAGCACACAAAAATTATATTACCGCTCAGATATTCCTGACTACGATACTGTTTTGTTTATTGAAGATGAAATAACAACAGGAAATACAATTGTTAACTTTATTGAAAAATTTCAAAAAATTAAAGACGGTATTTCTTTTGCAGCCGCTTCTATATTAAACTGGCAAAATACAAAGAATCGTAAGATTTTTCAAGAAAAAGGAATCAAAAGAATATACCTAGTCAGTGGTCAAATGAGAGATAATACTCCTCTCATAGAGCTGAAAGAAACAACACTGGAAAAACCAAGACTAACCTCAGACGTTCACTATCATTTATCTGACAAGCTCAATCCTCGAACAGGTCTCACTAAAGAAGAGTTTTTAGTCTTCCAAGAAACTGCTCTAAATCGATTGACTTCGCAAGTCTCTCGGAAATCTAAAGAAGAAACAATAGCTGTCATTGGAACTGAGGAAAACATGTGGTTACCAATTAGGCTAGCCCAAGAACTTGATGCAGAGGTTCGCTCCACTACAAGAAGTCCTATTTCCCTCTCCAGTGAAGAGAACTATCTTTTCCATAACGGCTTAGCTTTGGCCAGTGCTTACGAAACTAATAGAATGACTTTCCTTTACGATATTGAACGTCATTATGACCAAATTATCATCGTCTATGAGGTTATGACTGATGCATTTCGAGCAACTCTTCAAAATAAACTGCAGCCCTTTAGTAAGCAAACACTAATTTTTGTTAAACAATAAGAAAGGCTTTTATGAATTTAGTAAAAACTAGTTACCCTGAATCCGATGTAACCATCCTCTTACAAGATGTGCGTGGAAAGGTTCCTGTATTAGACACTGCTGAAAGAGAAAAATTAAATCAACAGGGCGTTCATTATTCCGAAATGCTTCCTCTAGAGTATGCCCCAACAGAGCGCTATATGAAAATCTATCAAGAAAGCCTCGCAACTCTTTCTTTTGAGACTGCTAACGCTATAGCAAGTCTTTCTGAAAAGATTTTTAAGAAAAAAGGAGAAAATCTTGTTTTAGTTTCCTTAGCAAGGGCAGGAACTCCTATAGGTATTCTAATAAAAAGGTACCTTCACTATAAATATCAGCTTGATGTGCCACATTATAGTATTTCTATCATTAGAGGTAAAGGGATCGACACAGCTGCCATGAATATTATAGCCAACAAGCACCATCCTAAAGATATTCAATTTGTGGATGGTTGGGTTGGAAAAGGAGCAATAAATACCGTCCTGGAAGAAGCCTGCCAGAGGTTAGCAGAGGAAAACAAACTCTTTTCCGAACTAGATCCTACTCTAGCTGTACTCAGTGATCCAGCTTCGGTAACACCGCTTTATGGTACTCGTCAGGACTTTTTAATCCCTAGCGCTTGCTTAAATGCTACTGTCAGCGGCCTCGTCAGCAGGACGGTCAAATTAAAAGAAATGAAAGACGACGAGCTTCACGGAGCTGTTTATTATGCAGAAAACGAAGCTTACGACCATTCATTGGAATTCCTAGATAAAGTGCAATCCTATTTTGACCAAGTTCAATTAGATTATTTCAATCCTTCACAAGAAGAGCTCAATGAGGATTTCAAGGGATTGGACGAAGTTAAGAAAATTGCCCAATCTTACAACATTAGTGATATCAATAAAATAAAACCAGGAGTTGGTGAGACAACTAGAGTTCTGCTTAGGCGCCTTCCAGACAGGGTGTTAATTAGAGAAAAGGCTAATCAAAAATACCTTAAACATATCCTTCAATTATGTGAAGAAAAGCAGATTCCAATCGAATATGTCAACCTACAGAAATATAATGTTTGTGGCATTATAAAGGAAGTCGCTGATTTATAGTTTATCTCTTGACAAAGACCATTTTATAAATATACAATGGTATCTATAAAGTAGGGGAGAGCAGACTTTAATAAGCTATCTCCAATGATTTAGGAGGTACAAAGCAAACCATCTGCACTCTTCGTTTAACTTTTATACAAAGAAGACAAAAGATGTGACATTATAATCGTAGAAAGCAGGTATATTTCATGTCGACCAGTCTGCAAAATCTGCCCTTTGAACTTTGGCGTTCAATCACAGAACGAAAAGGAATACAAGCCACTTTCGCTCCTGTTTTTACACGATATATCGGGGTTGAAAATCAAAGTAAATATGATAGTGTATTAAAAACTATTTTGGTAAAAGCTCAAGAGGATTCAACTCACACTATTTACTTTGACGGCCAAATCCCAATGGATGCAGATTTTGATTTCATTAACAGCATAAAAAACGAGCTTGCTTCAATGGAAGTTAGTAAAATAGCCAGTCAGGATATTACACTCTTTGAAGATGCAGAGCTCAATCACCAATTTCTGATTGCTCTAGAATATATAACAAACCTTGCTATCCATCAGGAAAATTTCTTGAATAACAGCGTAAGAAATAATTTTATATGCAAAATGCTACTCTATGCATACTTACATATTTTTAGCTTATCCTATCAAGATAGAGATTATCTTACAAACAAGTGCATCTACTATGGTAGTATTTCAAAACACGATATATATTTCTTGCTGTTACTAAATCGCTTTGGTTTTGATGTCATTTATATTAATCCACTAAAAGATGATGAAAATTTTGCTCTAGTAGACTCTGATCAAATCAGTACTATCCATAAAAATACTCAAATATTGCCTATCCAAAGTTGGGCGGAAAGAGCTAAAAATGGACAGATTATTGAGGAAAATCGCTCAATTACTCTGGATATAGAAACCCAAATTGAAGAACAATTATTTACAAATTCTGGTATTTATAAGCCTTGGCAGTTCCGAAATGGAACGACAAGTCCCATTTTTTTCAATTCAACTTTAATTGATGTTGAACAAAATTGGAACGCACCCGCAAAAGTTCGGAACGGATTTAAGACCGTTGAGAAAACAGTCTATGTCCCACATTTCTTTTTTGAAATAGAGGGAGAATATAATCCAATTGACAAGTACGCCCACTTGATCAATATCTGCTCTTCTTCTGCTAATACACTCGTTTTAACATCAAATGGTGATGAACTGATTACTCACGAAATTAATGATTCCGATAAGTATCAGCTTATGTTTTGTCAACTCAGTAACGGAAGTTTTGATATTGAGGAGATTATGAAGCTCCCGTTCTATCGCTATGCTCCTTATAATGATGAAACAGAAAAATTCCTTCTCAATAAGATTAACGAAACCATTGCAGATACTCGACTGTTCAAACAACCATTGACAGTATCCAAAGAAGAAATATTAAACTTTGCACTGTTGATTCTACAGTTGGATAAAAGAGTAATACGACTCATAGATAGCTTTGATTTTACTGGCTTTATACCCAAGATTGTCTTTTTCTTGGAAGGCGAAACTCAGTTATCAAAAAATACGTGCTATGTCCTTGCCTATCTTGGAAAAATTGGTTTCGACATCATCATTTTTTCACCTGCCGGCTTATCTGACCTGAACTCTTACATTAATGCAGAGTACTTTAACACTGTCAGGTTAGATGTTATAAACTATGAGCAAAGTTTTCAAGCTATTCAACGAAAGCTGAAAAAACAAAATTTCTTCAGTAAACTTTTTAATTAAAGAAAGGAAAACAATATGCCTATCAACACAGGAAGTTTTGATTCAACTCCACAAGAGATTGAATCAACTGAACTTGAACTTGCCAAACCAGAAGTCCTAGCTGACAACTTAGCCTATAAGCAGAAGCTAAGATCACTGCCTGAGGTTCAGAACCTCACCAATGAGATTGATATTACTAATGTCAACTCAATTATGGCTTTCGGTCAAAAACCGAGTGAAGGAATTTCTCAAATGTCTGATGCTCTATTATCTTCCATGCGAAGGGTAGATGCAGAGGAAGCTTCTCGAATGCTCGTTCAACTTACTAAAATCATGGATAAATTCGATATTAAAGAAATTGAAAATCCAGAAAAAGCATCTGCTCTGCAAAAATTATTTGGCAAAATAAAGAATAGTATTGATAAACTTTTTGCCAAATATGAAGATATGGGTAAAGAGGTTGATCAGATTTATACCATATTGAAGCAATATGAAGTTCAGATTCACCAAACTCAAGAGAATTTGGAAAAACAATATAAAACTAATGTAGCCTACTATGAAGAATTAGAAAAATATATTGTTGCTGGTGAAATTGCTCAAGAAGAAATCGAAGCATACAGTAATCAGATTTTGGCTCGTACTGATATAACAGAGCAAGAAAAACAAACACAACAGCAAAAGCTAAGCATGATTAAAGATATGCTTGCTCAGCGAACATATGACTTGCAAATTGCTGAAAACGTGGCAATGCAAACCTGTCCTATGATTCAGACCATGCAAATGTCTAACTTTAATCTGATGCGGAAAATCAATTCTTCCTTTATTATCACTTTGCCAATCTTCAAGCAATGTTTGGTTCAAGCTATCCAATTAAAAAGACAGGAAATTCAAGCTAAGTCTATCAAACAGTTAGATGAGAAGACCAACGAACTTCTAATTCGTAATGCACAAAATACTGCAAATCAATCTGTAAATATTGCTCGTATGGCTGGAGGAAGCTCTATTCAAATGGAGACTCTTCGTACAACTTATGAGACAATCAAAAAAGGAATTGAAGAAACTAAACAAATCAACAATCAAATTGCTGAAAAACGAAAAAGTGATTCTATTGAGTTAGAACATATGAAATCTGACATGGCTGAAAAAGGGTTTATAAGCGGTCATTGATAAGACTTAAAATATGGTAACGATAACTCTTACTTGGCTTCCCTTAAGCTAAAGAGCTTTAATAATATTATGATTCAGAAAGGAATATCTGTATGGATTTCACTAATTTAAACTCTGGCAGCTCTGCTGCTCCTCTTAACCTCTCTAAAGGGAGCGTTTTAGATTTAACAAAGCAGGCTCCTGCATTAAAAAATTGTATTCTAGGCGGCGGCTGGGATATGGCTGTTGCAGGACCAACTGCTGACCTAGACTTAGCTGCCTTCTTAGTTGAAGAAAGCGGTCGTGTTGCACAAGTACCGAATGATGTTATTTTCTTCAATAATATGTCTGCAGCTGGAATTCGTCTTGAAGGTGATAATCGTACTGGAGAAGGCGAAGGCGACGATGAACGAATCCAAATTAATCTTGATGCAATCGAGCCTCGAATTAAGAAAATTGTCTTCTTCATTACTATTTTTGATGCAGTCACTAAACGTCAGACTTTTGGCATGATTAAAAATGCTTTTGTCCGACTTCTAGATGCCGATAATAACGAACAGGAAATCTGCCGCTATGAATTGAGTGACAGTTATTCTGCTGATACTTCTGTAACAGCTTGTTCCCTTAGTCGGACAGCTAATGGCTGGGCTTTTGAAGCAATCGGTGAGGGAGCTATCGCTGACCTCAACCAACTCTTGTCTCGCTATATGTAATTAGGAAAATAGAAAGGAAAATATTATGGGACTTTTTGGTAAATTATTTGGTGGAGATGAGCAACAAACTCAAGCTCCTGCTTCTAACACACCTATTCAAACTGCTAGTACGGAAGGGCGTGAAGTTACACTCGATTTAAATAAAGGAGGCATGCTTAACCTTGCAAAAAATGACTTCCTTAATCTTTCTAAAACAGATTTCTCTTTAGAAAATATTCGTGTATCAGCAGGATGGGATGTTAAGACAAGTCTCTTTGGCTCTGACTTTGACCTTGATCTTTGTGCCTTCCTTCTTGATTCTTCTGGCCATCTGACTCGTTCAGTTAATAATCTTGTCTATTTCAGTAAGAAGAAATCTCAAGGTATTCAATTAGATCATGATAACCTCACCGGTGCTGGTGACGGTGATGATGAAAACATGTTTGTGAATTTCAATAATATTCATCCAGATGTAGCTCAAATTGTTGTAGCAGTTGTTATCTATTCTGGTCAAAATCGCAAACAATATTTTGGTCAAGTAAAGAATGCCTATGTTCGTTTAGTTGATCAGGCACAACGTCCTGAAAAAGAAATCGCCCGCTTCAATCTATCGGAAGATGGTGGCAAAGCAACGGCCGTTAAATTTGCTGAACTTACACGTACTGTCAATGGGTGGACCTTCAAAGCAGTTGGTGAATACCTAAACGCTTCAATCCAAGACATTGAAAAATCTTACCGTTAATCAGAAAGGAATCTCTAATGGCTATTAATTTCACTTCACTTGGCGGACCTGCCAATCCTACTCCAACACCCACTGAAGTCGCTCCTGCAGCAGGAGGTGTGTCTCTTGATTTAGAAAAAAATACTATTCTGGACTTAGCTAAAGCGGCTCCAGGCCTTACAAAAGTTGACTTATGCGCTGGTTGGGATATCTCTGCCGGTGGTGCAGATTTTGACCTTGATATTTCTGCATTTCTATTGAATGAGGCAGGTAAAATTACTTCTGCTAATGATGTTATTTTTTATAATAACAAAACTGCTCCCGGTATTCACTTAAATGGTGATAACCGTACTGGTGCAGGTGATGGTGATGATGAAGTTATCAATTTGGATTTAGCTGCTCTCTCACCAAGTATCCATAAGGTCATTTGCGCCGTTACCATCGATCAGGCTATCACTCGTCGTCAAACATTTGGCATGGTTAATAATTCCTATGTTCGCTTAGTTAATGCAGAGAACAATTCTGAACTTTGCAAGTTCCAGCTTAAAGATGATTATTCCACCGACACAGCTGTTGTTTTTGCAGAACTTGTAAAAGATGGTTCAACTTGGGCCTTCCACACTATTGGGGAAGGTAAGCAGGCTGATTTAAATGGTATTGCTGCACTCTTTAGCTAAAGATAAACAGTTGCCATATCAAGTTTTATTGAGATACAAAAAAGAGACTGAACACTATTGTCTCAGTCTCTTTATTTTTAGAAAGGACAAATAAACCAAATGAATAACTTTAAAGGGCTAAGCTCAGCTGAGGTTGCTGCAAGCAAGTCAGCCCATGGAGACAATAAACTTTCCAGTAAAGAAGCCAACTCACTTCTTTCAATCTTTATTGAAGCTTTCAAAGATCAGTGGATTTTGATTCTGCTTGCGGCCTTAGGTCTCAAAATTATTTTCAACTTTATCGGCATGATTTTCCCAGGTATTGGTGAAGCAAATTGGTACGAAGCAATCTCCTTGATTTTTGCCATTCTCCTGTCAACAGGATTTTCAGCTATCTCACAATATCAAAATGAGCAAAAGTTTAATACATTACAAGAAGAAGCAAGCAAAACTAATGCTAAAGTCTATCGTGACGGTAAACTTAAAGAGATTTTAGTAGATGATATTGTCAAAGGGGATCAAATCCTACTCCAAACTGGTGATAAAATCCCAGTTGACGGGATTATTCTTGCTGGGGAATTAAAAGTAAATCAAGCTGTCTTGAATGGAGAAAGTGAAGATGCTACAAAAATTGCTTTAGGTGATAATGCAGAACCAGATAGTCAGGACCTCTTTACAGAATTAAAAATCTTCCGTGGAACTGTGGTAACATCTGGTGAAGCCGTTATGGAAGCAACTGATATTGGTGACCATACTGTTCTTGGAAGCATCAACACCTCTCTCCAAGAGGATGGGAAAGATTCTCCATCAAAAGAGAAATTAAACAAACTGGCAGAGAATATTGGCGTTCTTGGATACAGTGCTGGTGCGGCTTACTCTGTCATCAACCTTGTCCTTGGTTTTCTTGCTTTAAATGCTGCAAATAATTTGAATCTTTCATCTATTTTCTTATTAGTCATTGAAACAATTCTCTTTGCAGTGACTATCATTATCATGGCAGTTCCAGAAGGATTGCCTATGATGCTAGCTCTTGTGTCTTCAATGAACTCAGGCCGCTTATTAGCTCAGAATATTCTGGTTCGCCATCCAGATACTATTGAAACAGCAGGTTATATGAATATCCTTTTCAGCGATAAAACTGGAACAATTACAGAAGGAAAACTATCTGTTGTTGATTTCTTCCTTGGCGATGGAACTCTTTATGAGACAACTGATGAGAGTTCCGCTGCTGATTTCTCGAGTATGTCTGAAAAGTTACTCAAGCAAGTTATTCATGGCATTGGTTTAAATAATGACGCTAATGTAGCAGATGGTATAGCTGTCGGAAGTAACGCAACTGACCGTGCTCTTTTAGATTTTCTAATCAACCGCAATCTCTTAGATTTTGATACAAACACTATTGCTGAAAAAGAACAGTTTAACTCTGCTAAAAAATATGCTAGTGTTACGACTAAGTCAGGCGAAATTTACATCAAAGGAGCACCAGAATTTATTTTAGATGATTGTCATTTCTATCTTGATAAAGACGGAAATAAGACTGCTTTTACTACTTCTGATAAAGATAAATTCTCTGCACTCTCTTTGGAACAGGCTAATCGTTCTATGCGTCTTCTCGCTATTCTTAAAAAAGAAGGTTCAGATAAAATCTTGATTGCTATTGTATGTATTCGAGACAATGTACGGGATTCTATTAAACAAACTGTTGAAACAATGAACAAAGCTGGAGTTCAAGTAGTTATGGTTACAGGAGACCGTAAAGAAACAGCTATTGCCATTGCTAAAGAAGCTGGAATTGTTACCAGTGATACAGATTTAATCCTAACTCATGATGAGCTAGAAAACCTCTCTGACGAAGAATTAAAAGCGCAACTCCCTAATATGAAAGTAGTAAGCCGCGCCTTACCTATGGATAAGAAGCGCTTAATTGAAGCAGCACAAGACCTTGATATGGTTTGTGGTATGACTGGTGATGGAGTAAACGACTCACCTGCTCTTAAAGCTGCTGACGTTGGTTTCTCTATGGGAGACGGAACTGAGGTTGCCCGTGAAGCCTCTGATATTGTTATTTTAAACAATAGTTTGACGTCTATCGAAAAAGCTGTGCTTTACGGCCGGACAATGAGCAAATCAGTTAGCAAATTCATTATTTTCCAGCTGACAGTTAATGTAACTACTATTGCTATGTCTCTTCTCTCTCCTCTTTTTGGTCTGAAAGAGCCATTTACAATCATTCAAATCCTTTGGATTAACCTTATCATGGATACTTTGGCTGCTTTAGCATTTGGTGAAGAACCTACCTTAGATCGTTACATGAATGAAAAACCAGTAGCTAAAAAAGCTAATATCCTAACAAAGTATATGAAGTCTGCTATTGGAGTTGCTAGCATTTTCATTACTATTGTTTGTCTTGCTATTCTTAAAAATGTAGCTGGTATTCAAGATTTTATTACTAATGGAAGCGGAAACTTTGAAATGGTAACTACCTTCACCTTTACTGTATTTATCTATGCGATTATCTTCAATTCCCTCAATACTCGCAGTACCGGACTTAATGTTTTTGAACATATTTCAGAAAACAAAAAGTTCTCTATTGTTATGATTTCTATTGCTATCGTCCAATCTTTAATCATTCAGTTTGGTGGGCAGGTCTTCAACACAGTTCCTATGGATATTGAACACTATATTGTAGCTCTTGCTATTGCTGTTCTGATTATTCCTATAGACTTTATTCGAAAAGCTCTTACAAAATAAATGTTAGTTATGAAAAGGCTGAGACAATAGTGTTTCGGCCTTTTACTTATCATTTTTTTTGTAGAAGTGTGTATGAATATTTAATAAACAGGAAAAATTGCTCATTTTAATTATACACTCCAATAATCTTCTAGAATTTTTTTATAAAATACTTGAAGACTAGACTTATTAGCTCATTTATAGTAAGATTGGTATAGTTTGATGAATTGGACTCTTTGAAAACTAAAATTTATTCTCTTAAGACATTTGAAATTAAACTATTCTGTCATTTTAGTTTGACCAAAAATTTAAGACATCAATCTAACTGTAATAACTATTAAATATAACTGCTTAAAATTTTAAAAATTTTGTTTTCAATTAGACCTTTACAAATATCAGTCCCAATAAAGAGAGGAATATTATGCTTTTTGCTACTGATTTAGATAGAACCATTATTTATTCTAATAAGTTTGTCGAAAATTATCAGACTGTATCTTGTGTAGAACATCTAGACGGACGAGAAATTTCCTATATGAGTCATAAAGCATTGGAATTACTGGCAAAAGTTAAAACCCGCTCCGATATCCATTTACTTCCAATTACAACTCGCTCGCTAGCGCAATTCTCCCGTATTATACCCCTACAGGACTGCACTTATGCTGTTGTTGCTAATGGTGGAATCATTTTACATAAAGGCCAACCTTTAAAAGTCTGGCAGGAATACATTGAAAGAACTCGACAAATACAAGCTTTGGATTATCCTAAAATCTTAGATATTTTAACTAAATATCAAAAATACTTAACTAGAACTCCTTCTTTGGTTGACAATCTATTCTTCTTTACCAAAGTTACCGAAAATCAAGATGTCGTTCAAGAGTTTATCTTGCCAAGTCTCGAAAAAGATTTAAAAAACTTAGAATGGACTTTCACTCTTCAAGGGCTTAAACTTTACATCATCCCCAAAGAAATTTCTAAAGAAAACGCTCTTTCTTTTTTAAAAGACTATCTCAAAGAAGAATTTCTAATTACTTCGGGTGACGGAAAATTAGATGCTGGATTCTTATCTTTAGGCGATATTAAAATGATACCAAAGAACAGTGAAGTTTACCAGCTTATTGATAATAAAGATGACTATATGATAGTTAATCAAGGAATAGAAGGCGCTGAGGATATTCTTTCAGTAGTCCTCGAACAAAAAACTTAAAAGTGTTGAATGGAAGATTTGAATGAAATTTACTTATGATTCTATACCCCTATTTAAAGAAGGATGTCAATTTAATCAAAATTCCCCCAAAGATTTATTGCAATATGCAATATCTGGACTTCTTTATATGCCTGCTCATCGAAGTCAGGTAGTTGATGAAATCATTGCTGGCCTCAATCCTTGCTGTAGCTCAATTTGTCTAGATCTAGAAGATTCTATTGGTGATGGAACTGTTGATCAAGTTGAATTACAACTCTTTGAGACTTTAGACAAACTTAATCATGCCTTGGAAACTGGCCAGTTAGCTTTTGATTCTCTTCCTTTAATTTTTATCCGAGTCCGTTCTTCCCAACAATTTAATCAGATGCTCGACCACTCTTCTCCTGATATCTTTAGATTAGTTTCGGGATTTAATTTTCCTAAATTTGATTCCACCACTGCTCCTGCTTACCTTCAGGTTTTCGACGAATTTAGCAAAAGAACGAATCAAACATTTTACATAATGCCAATCCTTGAAAGCGAAAGCATCATGAAAAAGAATACCCGAATGGAAGAACTTCTTTTTATATCAGAGTTATTAAAACCCTATAAAGAGAAAGTTTTAAATATCCGTGTGGGAGCAACTGATTTTAGCAATATTTTCGGTATTCGTCGTAATGTTCACCAGACTATCTACGATGTTAAACTTATTGCTGACTGTCTAACAGATATATTAAATATTTTTTCCGCTGATTATATCTGTTCAGGACCAGTATGGGAATACTTTAATAGCCGTTTTCAAGACGGTAATTGGGCTCATGGATTGAAAAAAGAGCTAGAGTTAGACAGACTTAATGGATTCGTTGGAAAAACTTGCATTCATCCTTCTCAACTAAGTCTTATTGCTGAAAATAATATTGTTAGTTTAGAAGATTACCAAGACGCTTTGACCATTCTTAATACAAATCAGCAGCAAATTGGTGTAACAAAAGGATATAAAGAAAATCGAATGAATGAAATGAAACCCCATAGCAAATGGGCAAAGAAAATTATCCAGTTAGCTACAGTCTATGGAATAGCTGAAGAAGATGGCCCAAAGGATAATTAACTGAGATAATAGAGGAATATATAACTAATGCTCAGCCTAACTATTTTTCTTTAACTAAAAAGACACGTATTAAAAAGGCGTGTCTTTTTAGTTAAAGAAAAAGCGATCTATTCATTTTTTTAAATGTTTTGGTAAACAACTTAACCTTTCCCTCGCCATCCAATCACCAACTCTGATGTCAGGTGGGTCAGGATAATTGTCAGAAGGAAGGCCCAACGGCCATTTTCCCACTTGGTCAGCTGCTGGGATTTGAGCAGAAAGAAAGATAACTCAATAAAGATAGGATGGAGGAAGAAATAAAGGATACTTAGATCTTTTAAATGTCGCCAGTTTTTTTCGCGCTTCCACTCTGCTTTTAACAGCCAATTGAATAAGAAAAGTGTAAAGGGAACGAGAGCAAAGAAAAAGTTTTTATCCAGTCCCTGCCTGACGTAAACCAGAACTCCTTCGCCTGCTAGGAAAAGACTTGCCAACAAAAGAGACAGCCAGCGTTTTTTCTGAAATAAGGCTATCTGCCCGTAATCAGCTAGAAAGTAGCCTAAATAGATAAAAATGGGCGTATAGAAGAGGCCATTTCTGCTGCTGAAAAAGAGCTTGGCATAGGCATCGTACCAGTCCGTCAGCAGACTAGGCGCCAGATAGGCGTGATATGTCTCAATAGCACCTAAGGCGTAGAGAATTAACAAAAGAGCAAATGTTTTCTTTAGACCCAACTTCCTATACAAGAAATGGACCAGCAGCAAGCCTAAGAGAAAGGCGGGGATATACCAGAGCTGGTAGCTCATTCCTATGTAGAAGAGCGCTGCTAGGATAGCCAGCGGAGCTAGGTAGAGAGGCAAGTGCAGTGATTGGAAATAAGTCAAAGCATAGGGGAGATAGACCAAGCTCCAAAAGCCATAGACCTTTAAAATGCCTTTAATATACAGAGTCAGTTTCACTGCTTGAGGCTCTCGCTTCCAGCGTACTCGGAAAAAATAGGCTGAAGAAATTAAAAAGAAAGGGACCGCCATGCGGCCAAACATACTCTTCTGAATAAAATGTAGAGCTTCATGTTCAAAAAGCCTCTGGCAGTGAACAAGAATTACCAAAATGGCAGCAATATATTGAAAAAGGCTGAGCAGAGCATAATTGACTGGCTGCCCTGACCCTACGACTTCTCTCCTTTGCATCAGGCTTTCTCCTTACGAGGTTTGTTTAAGATGTAAATAAGCACTTTTTCGTTCGATTCAGCACTTGGCTAGCCAAACATGCTGAAAGGCGGCGATGTCTCGATAAGGTGATTGGTTGCAGACAGCCAGCTCCATCTCAAACATCTTTTCAGCCCAGCCAGGGGCAGTTTTATAGTCATTGGATTGCAGCCCGTAAAAAATCCGTATCCCTTGATAATCCTGAACCTCTAAAGGCATACCTGAAATCACTTCCTGAACCTGATAGACCTTAGCAGCCCCCATGCTGTGGGTTTGATATTCCTGACCTGCCAAAAAATGCTGAGCTTTTTCTGGGTCATTTTCAAAAACCACCGTATGCATAATGCGCCCAACCTCGTGATGCTTGACCAGAGAAATTTTGCCGTCCTTTTTTAAGAGGCGGGAAAATTCTGTCAAATAGAGAGCAGGGTCAGATACATACTCTAAGACATTATGACAGACGATGACATCAAAAGACTGGTCAGGCAGATTTTGCAGAAGGTCCAAACTGCCTTGCAATTGCTCATAGGAAAAGTCCTGCTTGCGCTCGGCAATCATTTCTGAACTAGGCTCGATAGCGGTCACTTGGTTCTTTTCCGCTAGAAAATCAGCCACAATCCCAAAACCACTGCCGAAATCAAGAATTTTCTGGCCCTTGAGTGATTCTAGAAAGGCAAAAACAATATCATACTGAAGCTTGCCCCAAGGCGCCTGCAGATGAGCTTTGTAGGCTTGTAGATTAGCTGTCATAAAACCTCACTTGTAATTAAACATATTGGCCGCCATCTTGTCGGCAATTCTTGGAAAAAGCGTATAAAGCTTGTGGGCAAGATTGAGAATGCCAGGAAGGTTGATTTCCCGCTTCTTTTTACCGAAAGAATTAACAATTTTGCCAGCTACAAAGTCAGGCTCCAAGATATACTTGTCCACTGCTTTTACATAGGAACCGTCAGGATCTGCTTGATCAAAAAAGGCTGTTTTGATAGGACCTGAGTTCACCGTCGTGACATAAACACCAAAAGGCAGGAGTTCCAAACGCAGGGCATTGGAAAAACCAATAGCTGCAAACTTGGTCGCCGAATAAAGACTGGACTTGCTACTTGCAATGAGGCCGGCCATACTAACGATATTGACGATATGTCCTTGACCTGCCTGCTTCATGCGAGCTCCAAAGATACGGGACAGGTTCATGAGGGCAAAGGTATTGACCTCAAACATGACCTCGATATCGCTGGAGCTGATTTTGTCAAATTCTTCAAAAATCCCATAGCCAGCGTTATTGACTAGGACATCTACGTGGCCATACTGGCTGTCAATCCGCTCAGCAAAGTTTTCCAAAGCTGAGCTGTCTGTGATATCCAGCTCCACTAGGTCAAGATTTTCTTTTTCTCCATATAGTTTCTCCAGCTTAGCCTTGCTCCGTCCGACCAAAATCAGTCGATCATGGGTCAAGAGCTTAACCATTTCCTGAGCCAGCCCACCGCTAGCCCCTGTGATGATGATGGTTCTCATATCTCCACCTCTTCCAAGTCCTTAACCACATGGACCTTTTCAAAGACGCTACTTGCATCGCGACGCATTTGGCTGATGTCCTTAGCCAAAAAGCGAGCACTGATATGATTGAGTAGGAGGCGCTTAGCGCCAGCTTCCTTGGCTACTTCTGCTGCTTGCATATTAGTAGAGTGACCGTGATTTCGGGCAAGCTTTTCGTCTCCCTTGCCATAGGTCGCTTCATGGACCAGTATATCTGCTGCCACAGCTAAGCGGACGCTGGCAGCAGTCTTCCGAGTATCACCCAGAATAGCAATGGTCTTTCCCGGACGAGGGGCTGATATATAGTCGGCTGCAATGATTTTGGTTCCATCATCTAGTACGATATCCTGACCGTTCTTGACCTTACCAAAGAGAGGACCAAAAGGTACGCCTGCCTCTCTTAGCTTATCCGCATCCAGCGTTCCTTCCAAATCTTTCTGCATGACCCGATAGCCCACGCAGAAAATCGTGTGATCCAGCTTATCTGCATAAACAGTGAACTTGTCCGTTTCCAGAATCTTGCCCAGACTGTTTTCATCAAACTCATGAAAATCAATCCGATAAGGCAGACGAGATCCAGACACGCGCAGGCTAGACAGGACAAAATTCTTAATACCTTTGGGACCAAAAATCTCTAGGTCCGTCTGCTCTTCATTAGCCTGAAAAGAACGACTGGATAAAAAGCCCGGCAAGCCAAAAATATGGTCGCCATGCAGATGCGTAATGAAAATCTTGCTGATTTTGCGCGGTTTAATCGTCGTCTCCAAAATCTGGTGCTGGGTACCTTCACCACAGTCAAACATCCAGACCTCATTGATTTCCTCCAAAAGCTTGAGGACAAGACTGGACACATTGCGAGCCTTGGAGGGCTGACCGGCTCCGGTTCCTAAAAATTGTAATTGCATGTTTTTCTTTCTAAATGATATAAATCATGGCAGAGCGATTCTGCGAGTGATAGTATTTTCTGCCAGCATAGGACTGAGCCAGCTGACTGACTTCATCTTGATTGTAGCCAAGAACTCTCTGGCTGCCATCAGCCAGCTGCTGCCAATCGGTCAAAGCAGTCAGCGCCTGACTATCAACGACTTGAGACTCAGCTTTGAGAGGTGCCATTTTTATTCTCCCAGCTTCTTCGTAGACCAAGTACTGTGGAAAGACTTGCGCGATTTCAAAGAGCAGGTCAGCTGTTACCGACTCTGGCTTTTCAGGGAAGACCAAGCCGACTTCCTCACTCTCATAGCAAAATCCATAGGACTTGCCAGAAAGATTGAGGCGGACAAAAGGTTTACTTTCTACAAAGCTAGGCTCCGGATTCCACAAGTCCAGCGCCTGACTGATTTCTAAAAAATAGGCTGTCGCAGCTTCCGGACTTTTCTTCTGATAAAGCTCAGCAAAGTAAGCATTGATAACGCTGGGCGGCGGTGTGATAAAGCTACGCTTCTGCTCTTCTGTCAGGCCAGCCAATACTTGCTCTAAGTAGACCCTGTCTAGGCTCGTAAAACCGCCATATTTCAAGGCCAAGTCAATATAATCAGTCATAAAATTCTTCCAGTTTCCATTTGTTTTTCTCAGCAATCCAGCCTGAAATGACTTCGACATCGTCTATATATTCTCGATTCCCCATAATCGCGACTTTCTCTAAATCATGAATCTTGTATGCTTTAGCAGGCGCTACCTTGATGCTAAAAGGCAAAAATAACTCTTTCATCCGCTCCAGCAGGACTTGCTGCAAAAGAGCTCTGCTATTGTCCGCCTTAGCCGAAATCAAAGAATAAGGAGTCAGGGTCGGAGTGAAATGCTCCGCCTTGTCCGCTTTGTTATAGAGAGTCAACCGAGGAATATCCAGCATGTCCAGCTCTTTCATGATGTCCAGGACAGTCTTTTCATGCTCCTCATGATGAGGGTTGCTGGCGTCAATAACATGGACCAGCAAATCGACATTTTTACTCTCTTCCAGTGTGGATTTAAAGCTGGATACTAGCTCTGTCGGCAAATCCTGAATGAAGCCAACCGTGTCTGTCAGAGTGACATTGAGCTGGCCACTAAGATTGATGTTCTTGGTCGTGGCATCCAGCGTCGCAAATAGTTCGTCCGCCTCATACTGGCTCTTGCTGGTCAAGCAGTTCATAATAGTGGACTTTCCAGCATTGGTATAGCCAATGAGGCCGATTTTGAAAATACTGGATTCCAACCGCTTTTCACGAACGGTCGCCCGATTTTTCTCCACTGCCTTGAGCTGGCGCTCAATATCATGAATCTGATTGCGGACACTGCGTCGATTGAGCTCCAGCTGGCTTTCACCAGGCCCGCGGGAGCCAATGCCACCTGCCTGACGGCTGAGCATAATGCCCTGACCAACCAAGCGAGGCAAGAGGTACTTGAGCTGGGCCAGATGCACCTGCAACTTGCCCTCGTGACTCCTAGCTCTCATGGCAAAAATATCCAAAATCAGCTGCATACGGTCAATAACCTTGACCCCCAAGCTTTCCTCCAGATTGACATTCTGGCGAGGTGTCAAGCGGTTATTGACAATGACAGTCGAAATTTCTTCGGCATCAACCATCTGTCGGATTTCTTCTAACTTACCAGAACCGACAAAGGTCTTGCTGTCATACTTTTCTCGCTTCTGGCTATAGGAGCCGACTACCTCAGCTCCTGCCGTCTTAGCCAGACTTTGCAGCTCCTCCATGGATAGGTCAAAATTCTCCGTGTCTGCCAGCTCCACACCGACCAAAAAGACACGCTCTGTTTTTTTCTCTGTTTCTATCATCTCATATCCTTACTAAGACTTGGTCAGCCGGTTACTTGTCCAAAAACTTCCTGATGTCTTCCATGACCAGGTTTTTATATTCTGGATTTCCCACCTGATAAAAGGTTACAGACATCCGGTTGCGAAACCAAGTCAGCTGGCGCTTGGCGAAACGGCGGGTGTTCTGCTTGAGCTTGTCCACCGCCTCTTCAAGACTTATCTGACCTTCAAAGTAGAGGAAAAGTTCCTTGTAGCCGATACCCTTACTAGCTTGACTGGTCGGAGCCTGTTCATAAAGCCAACGAGCTTCTTCTAAAAGTCCGGCTTCCAGCATCAGATCAACCCGCTGATTGATTCGCTCATAAAGTTTTTGTCGCTCATCATCTAGGCAAATCAGCAGGACATCATAATCTGGAAGATTGTTTTCTAGTTGCCCGCCTAACTGAGCAATCTCTAGCGCCCTCATAGCCCTGCGTCGATTTATCTGAGGAATCTCGATACCCAGCTCTGCTATTTTCCCAAACAAAGCTTCATCTGACCAACTATCCAGCTGCGCCCGATAGGCCAGAATCTCCTCGTGAGGGACGGAGCCGCCCAGATGGTAGCCCTCGAGCAAGCTCTGGATGTAGAGCCCTGTGCCACCGCAAATGATGGGAAGCTGACCTTGAGACTCAATCTCACGAATAGCCTGAGCCGCCTCAGTCACAAAATCATAGGCCGAGTAGCTCTCTCCAACCTCCCGCACATCCAGCAGATGATGGGGAATGCCCTCTTGCTCCTCCGGACGAATCTTGGCCGTGCCAATATCCAAGCCACGATAGACCTGCTGACTGTCACCGCTGATGATTTGGCCATTGAAGCGCTTGGCCACCTCGATACTCAGAGCCGTTTTTCCGACCGCCGTAGGCCCCACTATCACAATTATCTTGGTTTTCATCTTTTTTCCTTGAAAAAATTTTGATTTTTCGTTACTATTAATTATAACATAAATAATAAAAGTTCAGAAAAGGAGAAATCACATGGCTAAAGGATTTGGAAAAGGCGTTCTTACAGGAGTTGCAGCTACTGTTGCTGCTGTGGCAGGCGCAGTATATGCAGTCAAGAAAAAAGTCATCGAACCTGAAGAACAAAAAGCGGCTTTCATCGAAGAAAACCGTAAAAAAGCAGCTCGCAAACGTGTAGCACACTAAGCCTGCACATTTCACTAAAAAGCCTGGATTTTTTCCAGGCTTTTTTCTTTTGAAGGAGAAAACTTAGTCAAAATTGAGTTTCCATCTATAACACACGATAATACGAAAAGACCGCTTGTTTGGGTGGTCTTTCTTCTTTCTATAATCGGCACAACATCAAATAATCATCTTCCCTCTCTTCAACCGTAACAAAGCCCAGTCTTTGATAAAAGCCAACGGCGGGATTGTCTTTGGAAACGGAGAGGGAAACACTTGGGTAGCCTTTGGACTTGAGTAAGTCCAGCATGGCCGTCATCAACTGCTGCCCTAGACCTTGACCCCTGAACTCAGGCAGGAATGAAATGGACAGAGAGGGAGTCCGGTCGTCATAATAGCCGTAATCTTTCATAATCCGAACCCAAACAGCTCCGACCAGCTGGCCGGCCACTTCTACTGCTAAAGCCCAATCATCTGGCTGTTGACCAAAATCCTTGATATACATCTCTAGTTCTGGTTCATTCAATATACTTCTGGGTAGCGGCTCTAGACCTTGAGGGATAAAAATAGCTTGGTAAAGAAATTCCTCTAAGAGCGGGATTTCCTCTGATTTTAAGGACCTAATCTCAGTCATGATTTCTCCTTCTAGATCAACTGCTCCTCACCTATGCCAGCCTCTGCTAAGATTTTGGAAACTCGGTCAAACTGCAAGCGGAAATGCTCCAGCTTGTGGCCATCTGATCCCACTGAAAAGCGCTGACCGCCCAGCTCCTTGACTAGCGAAAGAGCATAGATATAGAGTTCCTCGTGGCCGTACAGATACATGGACTTGCAGTTGAGCTCAAAGGCCAGACCATAATCAATCATCTTGTGAAAAAGCTGTCGCAGCTCTGGTTCAAAAGTTTTTAACTCCTCTACGGTAAGCGCAAATTTTCGGAAACCATAGTCAAAGTGAGCTAGTACATCTGCTGGCACAGCCTCGATAGCCTCTTCTAACTCTCTCAGGTAGCGGGGAATTAACTCCATCTTATCCAGCTGCAAGACCGGATCTTCCAGATAGTCAAAACTGCCATTGTGGTGGACAGATAGGAGCTTGAGGTCGTATTCCTTGTCCGTTAGGAAAGCTAGAATATCGTCCTTACGCGGAGCGTAATAGCCAATTTCAATCCCCTTTTTAATGCGGTTGCCATATTGCTGGTTCAGCTCTGCTATTTTTGCTGAATAGGCCTCATAGTCAGGCACATCATCGTGGGGCGAGGCAGCTTCGTAAGGGTAGGGATTGGACAAATCATAGTGCTCAGTGGTGACAATCTCGCCCTCGTAATGGTCCAGATAGTCACAGAAATCCGCCTCAGAATCATAGGAAAAATAGGTATGAAGATGGTTGTCGCGCATGCTGGACCGCCTTTCTGCAAATCTTGTGTCCCTTTAGTAATGGTCAATTTCAGGTCGATCATGAATCCGGCTCTGCTTGCCCTGTCGGGCCTGGAGGACGGCCTCTACCTGATCCAGACTGACGCCAGTTTCGACGAGAGCGACCGCCAGATGGTAGAGCAGATCAGCGGTTTCATTGGCCATCTCGTCCTTGTCAGCATTTTTAGCCGCAATGACCACTTCTGTTGCTTCTTCACCGACTTTTTTGAGAATCTTGTCCAGCCCCTTGTCATAGAGATAGCTGGTATAGGAGCCTTCCTTAGGCTCTTTTTTGCGTTTGAGGACTTCTTGATAGAGGGTTTCTAGCATAGTATCTCCTTGTTACTTTCTTTATTTTACTATAAAATACAATTCTTTCCAATGGCGAGCTGGTGTCTTGATACTGACTTCTTAGTTTTATTCTTGCATTAACCAAGTACTAAAGTAAACCAAGGGAGCATTTAGTCAGTTTTGCCGTCTTCTTCATCCCAGATTGTATGAAAAAAGCAGGATTTGGCACCAGTATGGCAGGCTACTCCCAGTTGCTCTACCTCGATCAGCAGGGTATCTAGGTCGCAGTCAGCTGTGATTTTTTTGACAGTCTGGTAGTGGCCGCTGGTAGCTCCCTTATGCCAAAGTTCCTGACGTGACCGGCTCCAGTACCACATCTGGCCGCTAGTGCGGGTCAACTGGTAGGCTTCTTCATTGAGATAGGCCAGCATGAGGACTTCTTTGCTGGTGTGGTCTAGGATAATGGCAGGTATGAGACCGCCTTGCTTTTGAAAATCTAACTTTACTTCTGTCATCAGATGCGTACCTCCAATCCAGCTTCCTGCATGGCTTTTTTGGTATCTGAGATGGAGACCTGACCATAATGGAAAATCGAGGCTGCCAAGGCACCCGTCGCTGCAGTCTTTTCAAAAACTTCTAGGATATGCTGGCTAGAGCCAGCACCACCAGAGGCGATGATAGGAACGGAAACCACTTGAGAGACGGCTTCCAGCATTGGCAAGTCAAAACCTGACTTGGTCCCATCCTTGTCCATACTGGTCAGAAGAATTTCCCCCGCTCCAAGACTGACAGCTTCTTGGACCCAGTCTAACAGGTCGCGACCGCTGTCCTTGCGTCCGCCAGCCAGATAGACATGCCAGCTGCCATCCGTTTCTTTCTTAGCATCCACGGCCAGCACCACACATTGGCTGCCGAATTTCTCAGCACAGTCAGCTAAAAGCTGAGGATTTGCCAATGCTGATGAATTAACTGCAACCTTATCAGCCCCGGCCTGGAGCATCCGCTTCATGTCCTCAACAGTGCGAATGCCGCCCCCGACGGTAAAAGGAATGAAAACCTGCTCTGCCACGCGCCGGACCATCTCGACCGTCGTATCTCGCTCCTCATGGGTGGCGGTGATGTCCAGAAAGACCAACTCATCGCAGCCAGCTTCATAGTAAGCCTTGGCCGCATCGACTGGATCTCCCACATCAGTCAGATTGACAAAGTTGATGCCCTTGACCACCCGGCCGTCCTTGACATCCAGACAGGGAATGATTCGTTTTTTCAGCATGGCTAGCCCCTTTCTGCTTCCTTGATCTGCTCTAGGCTAACTTGACCACTGTAATAGGCCTTGCCCACAATGGCACCAGCCAAGCCCAGCTTTTTCAGCTCTTTCAAATCCTCTGCTGACTGAATGCCGCCAGAGGCAATGACTTGAGCATCCTTGAGCGCTGCCAGCAATTTTTGATAATGCTGGATATTAGGGCCAGTCAGAGTCCCGTCTCGATCCACATCTGTATAAACGAAGAGGCGAACGCCGAGCTTTTCCATGGCCAATGCTAGGCTGATATAGTCCTGACTGCTGGTTTCCAGCCAACCCTCAGTCGCAACTAGACCCTCTTTCGCATCGATGCCAATCACGATTTTGCTGCTTCCAAAGCGCTCCAGCGCGGCCTCAACAAAGACAGGATTCTTCACAGCCATAGAGCCAATAATGACACGGTCAATACCGACCGCCAGGTAATCTTCAATCTGCTCCAGACTGCGGATACCACCCCCGACTTGGATAGCTAGACCAGTCTCCGACTTAATTCGGGCAATCAAATCCCGATTGGCCGCCCGACCTTCTAAGGCTCCGTCCAAGTCAACCACATGAATCATGGTAACCCCAGCTTCTTTGAAAATTTTGGCTTGCTCCAAGACATCGGGATTGACCACCGTCTTCTGGCTAAAATCCCCTTTAAAAAGGCGGACGGCCAGGCCGTCTTTGATATCAATAGCGGGCAGTATTTTCATAGACATACTCCTTAAACTTCTCTAGGATACCGAGGCCAACAGCGCCAGACTTTTCTGGGTGAAACTGACAGCCAAAGACCGAGCCTCTATGAATCATGGCTGGGATAGGCAGCCCATAATCAGCCGTCACATCCAAGTACTCCTCCGGAACATCTGTATAGTAGCTATGGACGAAATAGACTGACCGGCCCTCAAGATCAGCTGTCAAAGCAGACGACTGCTGGACCTGTAAGTCATTCCAGCCCATGTGAGGCACAGGCAGACCAGCCTGGTCCGGAATCCGGCGACAAACACCCGGAATCAAGCCCAGTCCAGAACTTTGACCATTCTCCAATCCAGACTCCAGCAGGAGCTGCATTCCTAAGCAAATCCCCAAGAGAGGCTTGCCATCAGCCACAGCCTGTTGGATAACGGAGACCAGCCCTCGCCTTTCCAACTCCTGCATAGCCGTAGGAAAAGCACCGACTCCTGGTAAAATCAAGCCATCGGCAGCTAAAATTTCCTGCGGATCAGCTGACAGGCGCGCTTCTACTCCGACCTGAGCCAGAGCTCGGAGGACATTGGCAGTATTTCCTGCGTCATAATCAATAACAATCATCATCTCTACATCAACTCCTTTCACTCAGAAGGGCAAGCTAGAGTAAGCCCTTGGTGGAGTTGACTCCATGAATCTCTGGATTTATCGTAATAGCCTCCCGCAGAGCTCGGCCAGTCGCTTTAAAGAGGCTTTCCGCCTTGTGGTGGCTGTTCTTGCCATGAAGGATTTTCAGGTGCAGATTCATCTGCAGATTAAAGGCTAGGGCTTGGAAAAATTCCTCCACCAGTTCGGTGTCAAAATTCCCAAGCTTGGGATTGTCAAAATCAGCCTCAAAAACCAGATAGGAGCGACCGGATAGGTCCAGACTGGCCATACCCAGCGTTTCATCCATAGGCACAAAGCTAGTGCCGTAGCGGTTGATACCTGCCTTGTCTCCCAAAGCCTGACGTAGAGCCTGCCCCAGCACGATCCCCACATCCTCGACCGTATGGTGGCTATCCACCCATAGGTCGCCTTCAGCCTTGACTGTCAGAGAAATCCGACTGTGGCGGGCAAAAAGGGTCAGCATGTGGTCAAAGAATCCGACACCGGTCTCGATAGCTACCGGCTCCTGTTGGTCCAGATTCACAGCCAGTTCAATATCAGTCTCCTGTGTTTTACGCTTGATTTCAGCTTGTCTCATAGCAACTCCTTTTATTTTTCCTGTCTGCGGGCTTCAATGGCCTTGGCATGTCCCTGCAGGCCTTCTGCATAGGCCAGACTGGTAATATCTTTGTCAGCAGCCCCTACAGCAGCACGGCTGTACTGGGTGTACTGGATGCGCTTGATAAAGTCATAGACTCCCAGAGCTGATGAAAAGCGGCTGGTGCTGGTTGTCGGCAAAACGTGATTGGCTCCCGCATAGTAGTCACCAATTGGCTCACTAGTATAATGCCCCAGAAAGACAGAGCCAGCATTTTCAACCTGATCCAGATAGCTGTAGGCATCATCCATGGCAATTTCCAAATGCTCAGGTGCCACCTGATTCATAAGCTCAAACATAGCTTCCTTAGAAGGCGCAAGGATAATGCAGCCGTTGTTCTCAATCGAAGCACGCGCGATTTCCTCCCGCGGCAGCTCTTTCAGCTGTCTGTCCAGTTCTGCTTCGACTTGGTCTGCCAGCTCCTCCGAGTCGGTCACCAGAATAGCCCGAGCCAGCTTGTCGTGCTCGGCTTGCGACAGGAGGTCAGCTGCCACATAGACGGGACTGGCTGAACGATCCGCAATGACTCCAATCTCCGAAGGACCGGCAATCATGTCAATTCCCACGACACCATAGACCATCTTCTTGGCTGTAGCCACAAAGATATTGCCCGGCCCAGTTATCTTATCCACCTTGGGAATGGTCTCAGTTCCATAAGCCAGAGCTGCTACACCTTGGGCTCCGCCAATTTGGAAAATCCGATCCACACCAGCTAGCTTGGCTGCGACCAAAATCGCTGGGGTGAAGTGCTCTTGGGGCGGTGTAATCATAATGATTTCTTTGACACCGGCAATCTTGGCTGGGATAACATTCATGAGGACGGAGGACGGATAGGCTGCGGTGCCCCCAGGTACATAGGTGCCAACCCGCTCAATCGGCCGAATCAACTGACCACGGACAACGCCCTCACTGGGACTGTCCTCAAAACCAGTCTCTAACTGCTGGCGGTGGTAGGATTCAATATTGGCTTGGGCATTTTTCAGGGCAGCCAAGACCTCTGGATCAATCTCCTCAAAGGCCTTGTCAATCAGCTCCTGCCCAATCTCAAAATCTGTCACCTCAACCTTGTCAAAAAGCATGGTATAGTCTCTTAAAGCTTGGTCACCCTCTTGTTTGACTGTTTCAATAATCTCAGCCACCGCTTCTTCCACATCTAAGTTTTGTTGGCTGAGCTGCAGCTGCTCTTCGTATAAAATCCGTGAAATTTCTTCATTACTTCCGCTTAAACGTTTGATAATTGTCATTTAAAAGCCACCTCTCTTCTTCCTACTAGGGATTCAATCCTTGCCACAAAAGGCATGATATCCGGGTTATTTTTCAGGGAAGCCTGATTGGCAATGAGCCGGGCTGACACCCGACAAATGTCTTCAAAAACCAGCAGGCCGTTAGCTGACAGGGTATGACCCGTCTCCACAATATCGACAATGGCATCCGCCAGACCCAGCACCGGTGAAATCTCCACGCTGCCTTGGATGGAGATGATTTCCACATCTTCCCCTTTTTGATTAAAATAGTCAGTCGCTACCGTTGGGTACTTGGTCGCAATCCGCTTGCGCTTGTGATCATGAGGGTCATAGTTGGGAACCGAGGCCAGTGAGAATTTACAAAGCCCAAAGTTCAGATCCAGCAGCTCCAGATAGGCGGTCGGATGCTCAAAGAGAATATCCTTGCCGACAATGCCCAAATCAGCGACCCCATGGCGCACATAGGTCGTCACGTCAGGCCCTTTGACCAAGAGAAAGCGAAAACGACTGTCTGGACTTTCAAAAATCAAGCTGCGCCCCTTGTCTGCCATGAAGGACATATCAAAGCCAGCCTGGGTCAGGAGCTTGACCGTATCTTCCTCAATCCGCCCCTTGGTCAGGGCAATGGTAATCTGACTCATCTGCTGTCACCTTCCTTTCCGCCCTCGTCAGGCAGGTCATCATGAATGGCCTGATAGACACTGTCAATGTCCAGGGACCAGCCGATAGCTGTTAGTTCTGCTGCCCCGAAGCGCTTGAAAAGCTGATCATAGCGACCACCAGATAGAAAGGCATCTGGTACTCGGTCGCCAAAGACCTTGAAGGTCAGGCCGGTATAGTAAGGCATGGCCGCCACCTGTCCCAAGTCCATAGTTGTCTGATCCAGCAAGCCTGATAGGCTCTGCAAAACTTGCTCCACATCATCTAAAGCCTTCAATATCCGCTCGTTGTCAACTATCTCTCTAGCCCTAGCTAAAACCTGTTGGCTAGGACCAAACAAATAGGGCAGCTCCTGTAAAAAATCATCAAATTCACTTGATCTGGTCTGGGTAAATTCAAAGAGTCCCGTCCTATTTTTCTTGCGAATATAATCTAGCAGCTGGGTCTCCTCCTGCAAATCCAAGGCCAGACTCTCTAGGATGGTCTGCAGGATTGCTGCGTGGGAAAACTCGAACTGATAAGATTTAACCTGCGCCAAATCCAGCGACTGCTTGGCTGTCTTGATAGCCTCAAGCACCGCCTCGCGAGCTGGATAGCCGATAATCTCAATACCTGCTTGACTGAGCTCGTTGGCAAGACCGCGCAGCTCTTCTTGATAGTGAAAAACCTTGCCCGAATAGGAAAACTTGGTCGGCGTATGCACCCTGGTCGAAGCAATAACCCGACCAATCTGGCTGGTCACATCTGGCCGTAGCACCAGTAGCTCGCCTTTTTTATCGAAAAGATGATAATGATGGGGCTCCACATGGTCACTGAAGACCTCGAAGTGCTCCAAAGTCGGCGTGTCAATCCGATTGAAGCCCTGAGCCATCAGAAAATCACTGATGTCCCGCTCAATCTCGTAGGTTACACGCGCCCTCTTGAAAAGCTTGTCATGCATGCCAATCGGAAGGGTGATTTTATTCATAGGCTGCTTTCCTTTCTTGCTCTATTCTTACACTGGCTGGCTTTGAGTCAAACTCTCAGCTGCTGCAAATTTCCTCGATAGCTGCCAGGACTGTTTCCATCTCCTCTCGCTGTCCGATAGAGATGCGCAGAAAGTCTTTGATTCGTTCTGCTTTTGGAAAATACCGCACATAAATCTGACGCTCTTCTAACTGCTGGAAAAGCTCTGCCGCAGAAATTCTAGTAGGCTGGGCTAGGACAAAGTTGGTCTGACTTGGCAGGATTTGGAAATCCAGCGCAGCCAATTCCCCAGCAAACCAATCTCGGGTCTCTTGAATGGCTCTGCCGGTCTCCAGATAATAATCCCAATCTTCTACTGCCGCAAGAGCCAAGCGATCTGCTAACATATCTACTGAGTAAGGATTGATGGAGTCCTTGACAGCTTTCATGACAGCTATTAAGTCTGGATGACCGATGCCGTAGCCCACCCGCAGACCAGCCAAGGCCGCATCTTTGGAAAAGGTCCGTGTGATAAAGAGGTTGGGATAGGTTTCTAGAAGAGGTAGGGCAGATTGACCGCCAAAGTGAATATAGGCCTCATCCACCACCACTACCACATCCTGATTGGACGCCAGAATTTCCTCCAACTGATCCAGCGACAGATAAATCCCCGTCGGAGCATTGGGATTGGCTAAGATAATGCCGCCATTGTCTCCAAAATAGTCGGAGGGATGGATCTCAAAATCAGCTGTCAGAGGGATTTCTCGAAAAGGCACGTGGTAGAGATCCGCCCAGACCTTGTAAAAACCATAGGTCAAATCCGGAAATAAGACCGACTCGCCGCTGTTAAAGAAAGCCAGGAAAGCCATGGACAAGATGTCGTCGCTGCCGTTACCAATAATGAGCTGGTCGGGTGATACACCCAAATTTGCCGCCAAAGCCTGACAGAGCTCCGCCTGATCCAAACTGGAATACTTGCGCAACTCCTTGGCATCAAAGTTCTGCAGGGCCTCTGCCACCTTAGGACTTGGCCCATAAGCATTTTCATTGGTATTGAGCTTAATCATGTCTGGCTCATTGGGCTGCTGCCCCGCCACATAGGGATTGATCTGCCTGAGACCTTTTAGCTTAACCATCTTGCCACCTCTCTTTCACACTAGCCATTATATGATTCTGATTATCTTTTAGAACTTCTAATAAATGAAAGACGAAATTTACCGCTTTAGTAAAGGAAAA
Organism: Streptococcus sanguinis; assembly: GCA_963549775.1. Taxonomy (GTDB): domain Bacteria; phylum Bacillota; class Bacilli; order Lactobacillales; family Streptococcaceae; genus Streptococcus; species Streptococcus sanguinis_Y. The sequence goes on from CAUUZZ010000007.1 coordinate 62,660, forward strand.
TAAGGGAAACCTATGATTTAAAAATAATAAAAAGCCCTCGCAAAAAACTTTGCAAGGACGTTGACACGCGGTTCCACCTTTATTCAGCCCTCAGTCGCCTGAGGACCCTCTGGGAGTACGGGACTCCAGATTGATAACGGCAATCAGCCGTCGGACACTAGTCTCAGACTGCTGACTGATTTCGCATCCGCACTCAAGAATGTGTCGTCTAAGGATTGCATGCCGTCTCACCATTAGGCACTCTCTGTTTCTTGTCTTAGACTTTTTCTCTCATCGCTTTCAATTTATTGTTGAATATTCTACATGAATTTTTATTAAAAAGCAAGAGGAAAATTGAAAAAAATTAATTATTTTTTTCCTTTCTAAATAAATTAACGTTCTTTCAGCATAGAGCTGGACAAATCCAACAGACTAATCGCTGTTTCAAAATGCTCCCCCATCAGGTCATAGACAGCATCTTCGCTTAAGACGCCGCAAGCTATATTTTCAGGGAAATCCGGTCCATTCGAGAATTCTATATCATCAAAAAATTCCTGACCAATATAATAGTCCCTCAGCTGGATATAATCTGACTGGCAGCGCTCTAGCTCAGCTAAAGCTTCCTGGGCTCTTGCCAATACCTGAGAATATTTATTCAGGTGCTTTTCCATTTTTTGAATGCGTTCTAACTTTTCCACAGGCTTCCTTCCTTTCTGGACACGACAAAATAATCAATTGACCTGAACCACCTGCAGCTGCTCACCGCCTAGCAGAATCAAATATTTTTCAATCTGCGAAATGCCATAAGAGCGGCTGAGAGCTTGAGCATATAAGTATAGCTGGCTTCGGTAGCGAGCAATCAACTCAGATGGGGCCTTGTATTTATCCGTCTTGTAGTCGAAGAGGATAATCCGGTCCTCAAAGAGCAGGTAACCATCCAAAATCCCCCGCAAAACAAAGTTCTGACCGCTAGCGTCATCCTTCTTGAGCATGGCAAATGGTGCTTCTCGACGAACTCTATCACTGTTCTCAATCAAGAGTCGTCCCAAATCTGTCTCGAAGAAAGATGCAATCTTAGACAGCTGAATCTGCTTTTTGACCGCTTCATCGGCCTGAACCTGAGCCAAGGCAGAACGAAGTACAGCCATACTGGGCCTGCTATCCAAAGTAATCCGCTGCATAAGCTCATGGACGGCACTGCCGACTTGAGCCCCGGTCACCTTGGCTTTCTTGCCAAAATCAGGCAAGTCAAAGCTAGGCTGAGGCCGAAAAGCTGCTCGCTCATCCATGATATCCAGGCCATCCGTATCCATGATTGGCTCATAAAACTTCTTAATCTGGCTTGGAGTTCGTACACTAGGTAACTCAATAGCAGAGCGATACTGGCTATTAAATCGATCCACGCTTTCTAAAATATCCAGAGCCCGACGGATGTCATCCGTCTGACGATTATCCGCCAAATCATCCGCTGGAAAGAGCACAGGTTCCTTAATCTGTCCTATCTCTTCAGCAGTTAGCTCCTTATCAGTTACAAAACGGGTCTCGTAGGCAAGATTCTTATCGGAAAAAACAGCCTGAATGGCATAGAGCCAGTCTTGGAAATTACTGAGCTGGTTGCGCAGACTGGCAGACAAACGCCCTTGTTGGCTCTTGCCCCACTGACGCTTATCCAAAACCTCTTGACTGCCCTTTCCGACCAGATAGAGCTTGGTTTCAGCCCGCGTCATGGCCACATAAAGCAAACGCATCTGCTCAGACAAACTGGCCAACTGCAGCTCCGCTAGATTCTGCTGATAAGGCAGCGTATCCATGGAAATGCGCAGCTGATTCGGCGCATAAGACTCTTCCACAGACACCGACACATCCGCCACATACTTGATGCCGACTCCCTTGGTCCGGCTAAGGATAATAGCAGAGCTGCTATCCTGACGGTTGAAGGCCTTGTCCATATTGAGCAGAAAGACGTACTTGAACTCCAGCCCCTTACTCTTATGAATGGTCATGAGGCGAACAGCGTCCTTAGGCGCCGCCACTGGCACACTGGCTAGATCATGCTGGTTTTCCAAGATACGGTCTATCATCCCGATAAAGCGAGAGAGACCTTTAAAGCTAGACTTTTCATACTCATTAGCCCGCAAAGAGAGAGCATAGAGATTGGCCTGTCTCTGGGCACCATTGGCCAGAGTTCCCACCATGTCATAGTAGAAACGATCCTGGTAAATCTTCCAAATCAAATCATACAGGGAGTGCGTCTTGGAATAAGTCCGCCAGCCTTGCAGGGTATCATGGAAATGCTGCAGCTTTTTCTGCAGTTCTTGGGTGACTAAAGCAGGATGCAAACCTCTTCCTTGGAGGGTGTTGACCAGCTTTTCATAAAGGTTTTCCTGAGAACGCTCTTGACTGGCCTGCAGGGACAGCCGAGCCAGCTCGTCCTCACCAAAGTCAAACATGGGAGACTTGAGAAGGGCGGTCAAGGCATAGTCATTCAGCGGATTATTGATAGTCCGAAGGGTATCCAGCATGACTAAGACCTCAACCGACTGCAGATAGTTTGCTGAACCATCATCTGGTACCAGCGGAATCTGGTGCTGCTCAAAGGCTGCTAAAATCAAATCATTGCGGGTTCTGGATGCCGTCAGCAGCGTAATATCTTTAAAAGCCACTCCTTCTTCATTGTGCAGGCGGATGATTTCCTTGATGACTAGGTCCACTTCACCAGCTGATACCGCCTGTGGCAAGCCCTCATCGCCCTCCTCTTCCGGACTCTCCTTAGAGCCTTCATAGATTAAGAAAGAAGCGCGGTTAGCCGGATTAGGCTCACGTTTGGCTGGATTGCCAGCCACCAGATAATGGGTTTCATTGTAGTCAATTTCCCCGACTTCTTCATCCATCAGGCGTTTAAAAACATCATTGGTCGCTTCCAGCACCTCAAGATGACTGCGAAAATTTTCCTTAAGGACGATTAGCTTGCCCTGGCTACTATCCTCTTGATAGGCCTTAAATTTATCGCTAAAAATCTGTGGGTCAGCTTGACGGAAGCGGTAGATAGACTGCTTGATATCGCCCACCATAAAGCGATTTTGCCCTCTGGAAAGCAAGTCCAGCATGCGCTCCTGCGTGTGGTTGGTATCTTGATACTCATCCACCATGACCTCGTGGTAGCGTTCCTGATAAAAGCGCCGCACCTCTGGGAATGTCTCTAAAATCTCAATAGCAAAATGGCTGATGTCGCCAAATTCAAAGGCATTTTCTGCTTTCTTACGCTCCAAGTAAGCCTGTGCAAAGTCCGCCACAAAGTCCCGCAGAAGCTCAACCAGAGGCAGGCACTCATCCTGGTGCTGCTCGATAAAGTCCAGTTGGTAAAGCTGCTGGTCAAAGCTACGCAACCGCTCAATCATAGGCTTCCTGGCCTCATTGTAGTCCTTGGCCATCTCTTTTTTGAGCTCGTCTGCATTCTTGCCAACCCGAGCTGTAAAGGCCTGGCCATTGGACAGTTGGGAAAGTGCCACAATCTGTTTGAGAACCTGAGCTGTCTCCTCTATCGAGGACAGTTCATTCAGGCCTGCTAAGACGGTCAGAGCATCTTGGACATTTTCCTGATATTTAGCACCTGCAAACTCTCTTCCTTCATGCTCCAGATGGGCGGAAAAGAAGGTTTCCAGCTCCCAAAGGGCTGATTTGATTTGACCAAAAATCCGCTCTCTCTCTGCTGAAAAGTCACTGTGCTCATAACCACAGAGGAATGTTTCTTCCAGCCAGCGCTGAGGACTACTGGTTGATTGCAGAAAGCTGTAAATCCGATAAACTTGCTCCCGGAAGCCTGATAAATCCTTGCGCTTACCAGTAAAGTTCTTTACCAAACGACTAAACAAAGCCTGACGCTCGCTGTCATAGTAACGGTCAAATACTTGGCTGAAAACTTCATTTTGCAAAATCAGCTGCTCGCTTGCTGACTGTAGAATCCGAAAATTCGGTGCCAAACCAAGCAGGTAACCATAGCGACTAAGGACTTTCTGGGTAAAGGCGTCCATGGTGCCAATGTCAGCATTGGGCAGATCAGCCAATTGCTGGGCTAGATGTTGCTTGAGTTCAGAACTATCGGCATCTTTCAAGGCCTGACCCAGTTCCTTCTCCAGCCTCTCTTTTAGCTCGCCTGCCGCCTTAACAGTGAAGGTTGAGATAAAGAGCTGGCTGACCGCAACGCCTCGCAGAATCTGGTCGATAATCCGCTGGACCATGACAAAAGTCTTACCCGATCCGGCCGAAGCGGATACCAGAATATTCTGGCCAGAGGAGTAGATGGCCTCAATCTGCTCTGCCGTCTTTTTCTGTGGCTTGTCCGAAGCAGCTTCTTGGGCTTGCTTAAGAGCAATTTCTTCTGAAGTTAAAAAAGGAATTCTCTTCATTTTTCCATCTCCTCCCTCATCTTTTCTAGCCAGGCCTGGCGCAACTTCTCACCAGTCGGCCGCCTATCAAACTTGCTTGTATCCAGCTTTTCCAGCTGACGTGCCTGTCCCAGATGGAGATTGGCTTCAAAGCCTGTAATGGCCTTAAACTGCTCTACATAAGGAGCAATGCTGCGCCCATTCTCCGTATAAGGATTGACTGCAAAGTGACCTGATAGAATGCCTTCCGCGGCTTTTTTGTAGAGATAAGCATTGTAGGCCAGCAGCAAATCCAAGTCCCCCTGGCTCAGCAAGTTGGTCTTATTTTTCTCATAGAGCGGACCAAGTTCCTTGACAGCATCCGCGACAAAAAGTCCCTTGTACTGCAATGGCTTCATAGACTGATTAACTGCATCCGCCAAGGTCTTGGTATCTTTAAGCGCCACAATCGGATCGGTCATCTGCAAATACATGGCACCAAATGTTCCCTTATCCTCTTGATAGTCTGCTAACTCCTCAATCGCTGCTAGATAGGTCGGCAGCTGAGAATTAAGCCCATTAAAGAACTTTTCAAAGCTGAACTTAATATCGCCAGACTTATAGTCCACCACTCCCAGACTCTCGGTCTTGGTCAAACGATCAATCCGGTCCACCTTACCGCTTACGGTCACTGCTCTGCCATTTTCCAAAGTCAGGAAAGGCTTAGAAGCTGACCCAAAGCCAGTCTCCTCACCAATGGTCTCAATCCCGGTAGGATGAGCCAGCACACGGCCAGTCGCCCGCGCCGTATCCAGCAAGAGCTGTCGGGCAAAACGGGTTTGGCCTGACTCACTGTAGATGCTCTCAAACTCAGCCTCTCGGCTAGTCTCTTCCATAGCCTGCGCTAAACGCCGGTCAAAATCGGCAGACGAATCATCCTGCAGAACCTTTTCGAAAATCCGGTGAAGGAAAATCCCATGACTGCGAGCATCAGGATGAATGGTCCACTCTTCCTGCAGACGCAGAACATACTTGAGAAAATAAGCATACTGATGCCGGAAATATTCGTTTAGAGCAGAGGCTGAAAGTCGGAGAGGCTGCTCCTGAGGGTAGAGGGCTTGCAGAGTTTCCGGCTGCAGAGACTCCGTTTTCAGTTCCTTGCTTATTTGCGGAATGCTGATGCCTTCTGCTGCCAACTTCTTGCGCAGAACCCGCACAGCCACTGCCCAAAAAGTCTGCTCCTCCGTTGTCCACTCTCGATCAATCTCCTCTTGGTGGAGCTCGATGATTTGAGACAAGAGAGCTCGGTAGCTGCCAATATCGTCACTGGAAGCTTGAGGCTTTTTGACAATGATGGGCAAGGAAAGCGGAGCTGCAGTCAATTCCAGTAGATAGGTCGACATGCTGTCCTCTACTTCATTGACCAAGGCTGGCGCAGACAAGACCAGCTCTTTGGTAGCAGAATTCATCAGCGACAGAGCTGTATAGCGGTTCTTCTTGAGATTTTCTGAGCTGGCAATCTGCAGTTCCGCCTGAGAATCCGTCGCATCATTGAGCCGAGCCCGGTCTTCATCACTGAGCAGGCTCTTGTTTTGCGCGATTTTCGGGAAACGCTCCTGTGTCAGTCCAATCGCATAAACATAAGGTGCTGCTAAAGGCTCTATCAGGTCATAAGACTGGACCTTAACCACATCTACTGTCGCTGGCACCGTCCGATAGTTGGACAAAAGCATACCTGACAAGACCAAGGCCAGAAAATCGTACAGTTTGACCTTGCTATCTGCAAAGACCTGAGCAAACTGCTCTAAGACATGGCTGAAAGCCTTCCAGACTTCCTCATGACGCTCCTGCTCCTGCTGACTTGCTCCCTGCAGCAGAGCCGTCAAATTGTCAGACAAACGAACTGCTTGGACAAATTCTGTAAATTTAGCTAGGAGCCCCGACGCCGTCTGGCTGCGGGATTTGAAAAAGTCTTGCATCGGAGTCATAACCCGACGACGAATATGATTGAGACGGTCTAGGTCAAATTTCCCTTGGCTATCGGCCGTGAAATCCTTGGCTAGCTTGCCTGCACCCTTGATATCCGCAAAGCGCAGATATTGTTCAAAATGATCCAGCTCCTCCTGATTCAAATCGCCGTATAGCCCTGTCTTTAAGAGATTGAGTAGGTCTTCCAGTTGAAAGTTATAGCGCTTGAGCCGCTCTAAGGACTCAACAAACTGGACCAGCGGATGCTGGGCCATCGACTCGCTCCGCCCCAGATAGTAGGGAATCTGATACTGGTCAAAAATAGTCTTGAGCTGAAGCTGGTAGGCTTCCACATCTCCCAAAAGCAGACGAATATCCTTATAGCGCACACCATCATGAACCCGCTGCCGGATGGACTTAGCCACATACTCCAGCTCTTCTTTCTGGTTCATAGTAGCCCAAATTTGAAGCTGGGAGCGGTCTGTCTCACTAAGACTAACCGTTGATTCTGAAAAGTCATAACGACTCTCCAAGACCTTAGAAATCCGTCCAAAGGCATCTTCTGCTTCTGCATGAGAGATATAGTCAGGTTTGACCTGATAATCCTCGGCTAGTTTTCTTAGAAAGTCCACGCTGGCTTGATAGAGATTGCCCTCACGAAAGGCTGCTCGATAGGCTTTTTGACTGGCATAAGTCCCAATAACAATCTCCACACCTTTTCGATGCAGGAGACTGACCAGATATTCCTCTTCGGCAGAGAATCGAGTAAAACCATCAATGACCAGAGCCAAATCTGCCAAATCATCATCTGTGTCACCAGCCACAATATGCTGGGCAAAAGCAGCAATCTGAGAAAACGAATCAAAATCGCCCTTATTCAGAGCAGCAGTCACCGCTGCAAAAATCTTGACCAGATCCTCCCGCTTCTCAGGCTCCTCGAGAAATTCCAGATCCGCAAAAGACATCTGGGCGGTCTGCAGTTCATGGTAAAGATCCATCAGCTGCTGGATAAACTGGGGATCCTTCTTAATCCTGCCATAGATCTTAAGCTCTCCATCATCTAACTCTGTCAAGGTCCGATAAATCAGCATTCCCAGACCAATATCGTCCAAACTCTGCCCTTGCCGAACATCATTAAGGACAAAATACCGCGCCATCTGGGCAAAGCGCGTCACTGTAATGGCAAAGGAAGCCTGAGTTTTCAGACACTCCAAAACCGCCCGCTCCTTCTCAAAAGAAAGCGAATTAGGCGCAATATAAAAGACTCGCTTACCAGCCGCCACCAAGCTCTCAGCCTCAGACACCAACACCTTGGTCAAAGAATGGCGAATATCTGTATAAAGTAATTTCATAGCCTGCCTTTTCCTCTAGAAAATATAGGAACATTATACCATTTTTACCGATAATTCTCATGGAGAATAGTCCCAAAGCCCAATTAGAAGCCACCATCCAAAGATAGCCTTAGTGACCATCCTCGTAATGTCTATAAACAAATGAAAAAGCCACTGCTTCCAGTGACTTCCTAAGGCTCTCACTTCTTTCAAAGTAAGAACTCATTTAATCTTATGCTTATTCATCTTTTCTTCAAAAATACTTGTCATAATCTCGCGCAATTCTTCTCTTTCCTTGTCAGGAAGCTCCCCTTGTTGCTTAGCGACAGCGTATAGTTCAGGATATTGCTTGGCAACTCGCTCGACTGCCTTGGTCGTCGCATGCCCTCTCACGAAGAAAGGAATCCTCTTAATCCATTCCTTGGGCACAAGTGCCAGAATCTTTTTGGCAGCTTCCTTATCGGAAATTTCTGCAGTGCTGAGCCCTTGATTGATCTGCTCCTGTTCCTTTTCTGTAAAATCTTTTAATTCCATACTCTAAATCTCCCAGTTCTATTTTCTTAATGCTAACTGAAGCACACTACTTACCCTCTACCCACTTATCATTGTCCATGATAAAAGGTTTGGCCAGTCCTTCCCCTGTGTAGTCCTTATATTTTGTCTGCAAGTATTTGTAGACATCTTCCTTGCTGGCAAATTTGATTGCCTGATAAGGCTCTTCAAAGGTCAGCTTTTCGATAAATAAATATCCGTCTTTATCTGGAACCAAGACGCCGACATGCCCTACAAAGAGAGAATCACCGTCAAGATTGTCGTGAACAATGACAGAGAGCATTCGAGCCTTTTCGCTAAACTTGAACTGCTTGAAGTATTCCTCCATCTTCTTAGCATGGACTTTTACATCTTGAGTCGCTTCAGTCTTGACTCTTGAGAATAGGATATTAAACTCTTCCTTATCCTTGGCATCAAAGAGCTTGCCCTTGTCAATCGAATCATTATCTATGAACAAGAGTTCATCATCTTTTTCAATTTGAGGAATTTCGATGCTATTTTTCAGCAAAGTATAGGTATTAATCCGACAATTTGTCCCGATAAAATCGCCCTTCTTTGCCTGCCATAGAGGATTGATTTTTTCTACATCATATTCCGTTTTGGTAAACTTAGTGAAATCACCCGTTAATCCAGTAGAGCCAACAAGTCCATTGTAGTCATTGACTAAATTGACAAAGTTATCGACACTGTCTTTATCCAAGTCGGCAGCCAACAAATTCTTAACTTCTTCGACACTTTTTTTACTGTTTAGATTTGAATAAGTCGATGTAGTTTGACTTGTTTCTTTATTTTTCTGCGAACTAGCACATGCTGCCAGCCCCAAAGCCAAAGCCAGGCAAGCGCAGGCCATGATTATTTTGCTATATTTTTTCATATTTTATTCTTCTCCACTACTCGTATTCAATTAACTATTTTAATTTACAATTTTTCTTATGAGCCTTCAACTTTTTCATGGCCCAGTCATAATGGCTGGAGGTAGCACTTACAAAATAGGAACCAAGTACAGTCCCTCCGACCCATTTATAGACATTTTTTGAAAATAATTCTTCATTTGTAAATGTGTCTGCCAACTCCAAAACATCTTGATGGGACTGATGAAAGTTCTCAGTTGCCTCTTTTAGAGAAGTCTTTTGATGCTTCTTCCAAAATTCCAGATTCAGCTCTCCATAAGTCTTCCAGTTGTAGGGAGCAGGAAGAAAGGGCTGCTCTTGACCCTTTTGATTGGAATGCACCCAATTCAACAAGAGCTGATGCCATTCATAGAGGTGAATCAAAACATCTCTTAGATTTTTATCTCGTCTCCAATGTGCCTCCTTCTTCTTTTCATCCCGAGAAAAATCAAAAGGCGTGTGTAACTCTTCATCAGACAATTTGGAAATAAGAGTTTGTAACTTCTTAAAGTTTTCCTTAGCAGCTAACAGCAGAGCTTCTTTAGTTTTCGGTCTAGGCATAAGATTGCACTCCTTTGCGTCTTTCGGCTCTTGGAAATCATTTTGCAAATCATCAGCATTATAGGATTTTCTCAATTTCCTTTGCGATTTTACTCTTTTTCAATTTCCTATGTCGAAGGTATCTCCATAAAACAGCAGGATTCAAGCTGTATGACAATTGCAATAAATAGTAATTTAACCACTCTATAAGAGCAAACATCCAAATCGAAAAAGAAATGATAAACGTGAAAAATTCTCCGTGATTTAATAATATCACAAAAATTCCCGTAGCTAGTAAAATAAAATCCAATTTCTTCAATAACTTGTAAATCCTTCCCGTATATTTTTCAGCAAATCTCGGATTGGAAATCCTCTTGATTAAAATCCACCAAAAAAGGGAGCCTTGTAGCAGGATAAAACTCAATATAAACAAAGAGAAAGAAATAGAAACGAAAGCTTCAGTAGTGAGAATCCACTTTTTAAGCAGAAAGAAATTCATCCAAAATACTAAAACAGCAACTAACTCTCCACTAGCCAAATTAGTTAACTTTTTCTTCATAAGTTTTTTTGATTCCATCTTACACCACCACCTAGAACAATTCTAAGATTTTTAAAAAATCAGTTTTTAAGACACGGTTTGTCAGACTTCCTATCTTTCTACTCTGTTAGCTTTTAGACTATTGAGAAAAGACTACAAATCCCTTTGGTAAGATGAGAACTTGCTGGTCATCAGTTTGGCAATGACTCACCAAATCAGCTGAATCTCTGTCTAACAGATAATTCTCATTCGACTGATTAAAAATGGCTCGGATTACTTGATGATCATGTTGCCATTCTAAAGCTAGCACATCAGGAGCGATTTCTTCTAGGGTAAATTTCCCATGCTGAATAATGTCCGCAACATCTTTGCGAAGCTGAATCAAGTTCTTCATAAAATTGAGCATGTCATTGCTACTAGAAACCCGGTCCCAAGGCATGGCTCGTCTACAATCCGGATCCATACCTCCGCCCAATTCTAGCTCGGTCCCATAATAAATACAAGGCGTTCCCCTTTGTAAAAAGAGAAAGGCGAGTGCGGATTTAACAAGCTGGATATCACCTTGAGCTGTCGTCAAAATGCGCTCCGTATCGTGCGAATCCAAAAGATTAAACATAACCTCAGAAATCTGCTGCTTGTAGTACATGGACTGGCAGTTAATCTCAGCTATGAATTGACTGGTCTTCTTGCGCCTGCTCAAAAAGTAGTCCTTGATACTATCCGATAGAGGATAGTTCATGACCGCGTGAAACTCATCTCCATTTAACCAAGCCTGAGAGGTATGCCAAACCTCTCCAAGAATATAAAGGTCAGGCTTTTTGGCCAAAACAGCCTTCCGAAAATCTCGCCAAAATTGATGATCAACCTCATTGGCCACGTCCAATCTCCAAGCATCAATATCAAAATGTTCAATCCAATAGGTCGCAACGCTTAAGAGATAGTCTTTCACCTCAGGATTTGCCGTGTTTAACTTAGGCATGTAGCTGGCAAAAGCAAAAGTATGATAAGGCAGTTCTTTGGGATTCACAAGTTTGTCATTCGTCACTGGAAACTTTTGAATGTGGAACCAGTCTTTATAAGCTGACTTTTCACCATGCTTGAGAACATCCTGCCATTGAGCGGATTGATCGCCCATATGATTGAAAACTGCATCCAGCATCACCTTCATGCCACGCTGATGAGCTTGCTCCACCAGTTGACGGAAAGTCTCCTTGTCTCCGAAGTGTTGATCAATTTCAAAATAATCCGTCGTATTGTACTTGTGATTACTTGGAGATTCAAAGATAGGACAGAGGTAAAGCCCTGTAATCCCTAAGTCTTGCAAATAATCCAGATGGTCAATAATCCCCTGTAAATCCCCTCCAAAGAAATCACTACTTTTAGACGTGATCGACGAATCCCAATCTAGAGCTCCTTCTGGCGAAAGTTCAGCATTTCCATTTGCAAAACGTTCTGGAAAAATCTGATACCAGACCGTTTTTGAAACCCAGTCAGGAACCTGGCAACCATCAATTTCATGGATGTAAGGAAGCTTAAAGCCATTGCCCTCTAAAGCAAGGTTTTCCGGACTATTGTCAGTGAAACCTTTATCTCCATACAAGACGCTTTGGCCTTCTTTATCTCTCAGCTCAAACAGATACTGGAGCCTAGCAAAGCGCACAGAGACAGCCACTTGCCAATAATCAAATAGAGCATCTGAGCTGACTTTGACCATCTCTTTTGTATCTTCATAAGAATTCTCAAGAAAGATAAAGGGATCCCCATAGTGCAAAAGGATTTTCTCTATATCCTCTTTCTTAGTCCTAATTCTGATATGCACTTGACCTTCTTTATAAAGATAGGCATACTCCGACTCCGGTCTGTGATAAATAGCTGTTAATTCCATAATTTTCAACTCCGAAATTTCTCTTTTTAAACTCATTGCAACTTTATGCAAACGATTCCATAGCTTAGCCCTAGTATACTATTTTAAAAAAAGGATTGCAAGTTGTGGCCAGTTTGTGAGCAGGAGCTTATCCGAGTAAGTTAAAAAGCCTTGGAGATAAGGCTTTTTACTCTGAGTATTTAAAAAGAGACCAGTCTATTATGTTGCTTAACTAAATCTAAATCCTATAATTTTAAGATCAATTCAATCATTTCATACGCATCGTTTGAAATCTCTACATAACGATTTAAGCTTTTCCTACCAATTATGTAAGAAGCAGTTCCTTCTTTTTTGTAAACAAAGTCTGAGAAAAATTTAATTTCTGTTTCTGAACTCTTCAAAATATAAAACCTCAACCAGTCCTGACTAATCCAATATGCACCCTACAAAGTCAACAATATCTAATCCTAGCATTTCATATGTGTCTCCATTATTAACACTAGCAGTTGCATCTTCAATATATGTAACTTTATACCCTCTATCTATAGCAACTACTGCAATAAACAGACAACAATACTCAGCATTAAAACCAGTAATAATTACTTCGTCTACCTGATGTTTTGCTAAAATATTGTTTAGGTCTTGACTTTGAAAAACATTAGGTGAAGCTTTGATAATAATGTAATTAGATAATTCTGGTATTGTATCTCCCTTTGTATCAATTTAAAGAACAATTAATCTTTTATTACTGATACGGAACCATTTGAGCTAATTGCTCGACAACAATCTGTATAAACTTCGATAAAATCATATCCTCCATGTATAGCTATGCTTTTGGCTTTATCGAGTCCGTTAGGTAATGTCTCTCCTCGTTTATAATGCTCAATGATTTCTCCGACTAAGTTGAGGGTATGAGCTTCATAAGGTGCTCCTAAATAACATTTTGCCACAAAACCTAGGAGAATTCCATTAATATCCACATCTGGGAATTCCGACTTAATTGTATTAATGATTTCATTTACTTCCTTTTGATTATGAACATGTCCTCCTGCATCTAGTTGATGAATAGCATCCATATATTCTTTAGACCGTGATTTTCTTAGAAGCCTATCTAAACTAAATTTATCTATCTGTGGTTGTTTTAATTTAGAAGTCATAATATGGCTTACTTGTGTTTGTTTTTGGGATTGAGATGGATTTAACATTGGTTTAGGCATCTATTTTTCTCCTTATTATGTTATAAATTATATTTTGCAATTTAAGATTCCTTTTAATAGTACTCTAAAAAATGATCTTTATTTTAGGGAATTATAAAAATAGACACGAAACTGAGACTACAGTTACCGTGTCCAAATAATGAACTTATTAAACAAGCACCTTTCTTGTTTTAGGTCCACTTTGTTTATGAACAAGTCCCTCTCCACCAATTGGTTTCCCAGATGCAGGAACAGCTCTTTCTTTCCCCCAATCTCTAATAGACTCAATTTTTTCTGGGCTAGTTTGAGAGAGTGGGACTACATTATTGAAAGCAGTCATGATATTCTCTTCATTGAGAATAAAATTATTATTAGCGATAGCTCGGTAAGCTAAATCTCTAACTGTCGATTCTAAATCCGCACCAGTGAAACCATCACTTATTTGAATGATATTATCAGCAAAATCTCCTTCAAATTCTAGACTTAAGTATTTTTTAAAATACAAAGCAAGTATTTCTTTGCGCTCATCTGTGGTAGGTAAATCAACAAAGAATAGCTCATCAAATCTTCCTCGACGGAGAAGTTCTGATGGGAGCATAGATACATCATTAGCTGTTGCAACTACAAAAACTTGTTTTTTGCATTCTTGCATCCAGAATAAGAATTGACCAACCATACGAGTAGATACACCGCCATCATTAGCTCCACCAGTAGCTCCTGATAGTCCTTTTTCTATTTCATCAATCCATAAAATACACGGAGATACATTCTCAGCAGTAGTTAGAGCATCTTTGAGTTGTTGTTCAGACTGACCTACATAACTTCCCTGAACTGTTGCGAAATCTAAACGATATAATGGAAGTTTCCAGTTAGCAGAAATTGATTTAGCAGATAAAGATTTTCCACATCCAGGAACACCTACTAGGAGTATTCCTCTAGGGGGGTGCAAACCTTTCTCACGTAACATATCTTTCTTTTCGGGAGTCAGCAGTTCTTTCTTTTCATTAAGCCACTTCCTTAATCCCTCAAGTCCTCCGACATCCTTTACAGAGTCATCCACAACAATTTTTTCTAGACCGGAGATATCAGAGAATAGGCGATCTTTTGCAAATCTTATCTCATCTAAATCAGATTTTCTTATGCACTTATTTGCAATCAAAGCAGCAATAACGTTCTCTGCCTCGATTCTAGTTACCCCATTGAGAGCTGCAGCAGCTTCTCGAATATCTGAGTTATCCCATTCGATTTGGATATCATTTCGATAGTCGTCAATATATTCTTGAATGATTGAGTACATTTCCTCTTCGTTAGGTAAATCAATTTTTACTGTCATACCTTGCCGTTGAAGTTGATTCCAAATAGAGGTATTGGTAAAAACTATTACAACGCCTCCAGTTTCATTGGCTAGATTGACCAGTGCTAAGATTTGTTTAGAATCGCTATTTTCATTACTAAGATCCGGAACTTCTGTCAGTACAATAGTTTGGTATTGTTTCTTTTGCATTTGCTCCGTCATGTAATCTATTGCACCATAAACAGATTTATCATCGTTAACATTCTTACCAGAACTAAGATCGTACACACCTTTGGTGAGAGTATGTACATTGAACGGAAGTTGTAATTCTTCAGATATTTCCTTTAACATATCTAATGTTCTACTTGGCTCAATGGTATTGATAGCAATAAAAGGGATTCTTGCAAGTGAATATCTTGTAAGAAGTTCTTTGCTTTTTACTATATCGCTCATTTACTGTTTACCTTCATTTAAAAAAGAATTAATTTTATGATTTCTAATAATACTTGACATTTTCCCGCTTCGGTCCTGTTTTGCAGATTCTTCTAAAGATTTCTGCATACTATTAGCTTGTTCTATAACGAGATTTAGGTAGTGTTGCCGCTCTTTATCCGGAATTGCAGGAAGATTGATTGCTTCAGCTAAGAACGCCATTTCTTTTCTCAACGAAAGAATTGCTTGAATGATAGCTCCCTCGTATCCATGGGATTTTAGTAAATCATTTTGAAACTTATCGGAAGCTACATTCATACGGTAATTAATAGCGTCAATTAACTTTGTAGAGAAACGTTCTGCTACGCCGTATTGCCATTCGATAGTCCCAGATTTCATCATTTTTAAAGCAGCTTCATCATCATCTTTATTTTTAAAAATAGTTAAGACATTTACCCATTCTGCATATGTTTGTGGTTTATTCATTATTTCTGCCGTTTCCTTCTGACTAGTAATTGTGGAGGCACGATATCCCATGAAGGGAGTCCTTCAGCAAACACGCTCACAGGTTCTTCAGTGTTGTCCTCTTCAGTATTAATGCTCTTAAATGGAGTGGCGTTATTAGATGATAGCTTACTATCGCCTTTATATTTTTCATCCATGTCAATTACCTCCTCAAATTTTAATCTTTCTATTAGATGATGCCAACTGGTTTACATATTGTTCAGGTCTTATTTGTTCGAGGAAGTCAAGAACTTTAGCACTTTCAGCATCTTTCTCTGCAAATTCAATTCTAAAGTCTACAATTTCGGCCAGAGTAGCTCTTATAATTTGTTCACCATTAACTCTTTTATTCTCGTACTGTTCTTCAACTTTCTTGCGACTTGTTTCAATGTTTTCAATATTAGATTTATGCTTAAGAACCATAAAAATCCCTGCTATAATAGCTATTAAACCTAAGAAAACATTGGAAATCATCATCATTAAACCGATTACTCCGACAGCTATACCACCAAACAAAAGGAATTTATCAAATAAACTTGGGAAGTAGTTTGACAAAGCTTGTTCTTTTTCAGAGTCAATTTGAGAATTAAATTTTTCAATCAACTCGTTTTCGTTTTGGCCATCTGTTGATTTATCGTTAAAAGTATCCACATTAATTTCAATTTCGTAAGGAATCTTCATGCGATTTTTTGCAGTAACGTCATTATAAGCGTTTGTTACCCAATCACGCGAAAGAGCCAGTGCAAATTTTTGGGTAGATATACTCGAGTGAGAAGATTCAGGTTTCATTGCTGCATCAGTAAGCAACTGGGTGAAATCTTTATGGGTTTCAAACGCAGTCACTTCAATATTCATATTTTGATGAGCACGACTGTCATCTCCTCCGAAGTCGACCACAAACTGCTCGAATTTTTCTTGTTTTCGAAGATCTAATTCCTCGTTATCAAAATCAGTCACAAGTGTGTCTAAAATATCGTCTAATTGTTCTTTGACACTTTCTGTAGACCCTTTTTTCTCAAAAATATCAGTTAGATAGTTTAACATTTGTTCATGGAGATGAGCACCTTCTAAAATATCCTCTAGAACAGGCCAACTATTACTATATTTTCTTAGATTAGGATATAAATCTTCATCTAGTTCGCTTCTTTTTAAATTAATAGCTTCGGACCATTGTTCTGTTTGCCGTTCAGTAAAACCAGGTTTGTCTTCAAGTCGACTGAGCCATTCATTCATTTGACGTGAGATGACTCCTTCGGTATCAGCTCCCAAGAGTCCACTCGCAAAAGCATCTAAGATAATTATAGAATTTCTATCGAGATTTTCTTCATCTTGATTAGCTAGATAACGTTGAGCCCACTTAAGGCACGCGTTCTTTCTGTTAGCTCTTCTACAAATCAAGGCAAAGAAAAGTGAGGTTTTTTCATCGTTTCGTTTAATCCCTTCCTTGACTGCTTTTTCAGCCAACTCGGGTTGGTCATTTATCCATGCTGCCAATGCAACCAAGCATGGAGCAAGCCAGTAACCTGGAGTTGATATCATTAGTTCTTCTGTTGCGGTGCTGATTGTCTCTTTTTTGACAATTCCTAAATCATCAGCTTGTAAAATTCCTGTGGTAGTACGACGAACAACATCATAATGTCCGTATTTCTTCTCAATTTCTTGACGGATTTTTACAAGTCGAGTTTCAGCTTGACTAAGTCTATTAGCTTTTTGTTGGATATTCACGAAATCATGAAATTCTTGTGCTAAACTACCGATTTCATCGTACACGGTTTGAAGGTTTTCGTTTGCTACATCAACTCTGGCATCGATTGTTTGTAACCCTTCATGGATAGAACGCAAGTTGTTTTCGATAGCTCGAAGATCAGCTTGATGTATTATTCTTTCAGACATAATATCCTCCTTGTTAATGATTTCTAAATTAATTAGAAATAAAATTTGGCCATGGAATATTCTTATCTTAAAAAAGTAATTATGTACTGAAAAACACGACATAAATTACATATGATTCAGATAAAATATCCCTCTTTATAATAATAAGAATATCATAATTGTTGTTTTTATTCAATATACTTTGAAAGAAGAGATACTGTCAATAATTATGTGTAAATGCTCAAGCAGAGTTACTAAGTGTTAATCAAAAAAGCTTTCAAGTGTGTTAGAACAATTGAATATTCTTCCTTTTTCTTATTAACAAAAGAGATGCTAAAAAACTATATCTACTCGTCCCTGAATAAAAAATTTGTTACTAAACTAGCAATTAATTTCTTAATTCTAAGTATTGATAGAAAAGAATTTAAAAATTGTACTTTCCTAATAACTGAAATACAAAAGCTTTTAGACAATGAGCTTAACTACTATTAAAAAACTGTTTTCCATTATGCTGAAGGGTACTTTGAATATGATAAATGAAAAAAAGCTAATCATCTTATTTTCCAATCCACAAAAAGAGAAAAAGAGTGATCTCTGCCACTCCTTTCTGAAATCTATGCCTCCACCTATCTCTCCAATTTTATCACCTTATCATAGCGCTTCAAGTCCTCTTCGCTATAGTGATGAATCACTTCTACGACCGCTTGTGGGAGAGAGAAGAGAAGCTGGCTGATTCTCTCTTGGTTTTTTAGATCCAGATTGGCCTTGACCTCATCAGCCAGGATAAATTGACGATTGTGATAGAGAGCGCGGGCAATTTCTAGCCGCTGCTTCTCGCCGCCTGACAGAGTTTGATTGCTAGGTGTTTTGCCTTGGAGTGCTTCCAAACCGGTTTGCTGCAGGATTTCTTGCATCCTTACAGAATCCAGTTCTTGCCCCAGAGCGATATTTTCCTCCAGACTTAATCCATCAAAGACATGACTGGACTGAAGAATGTAGGCACCTGCCTGATAGAGTTCTTCCGAGCTTAGCTCTTGTCCATGATAGCGAATCCGACCTTGACTAGGCTTGATTTCTCCATAAATGAGGTTCAGTAAGGTTGTTTTCCCAGACCCGCTTTCTCCGATAATGGCAATCTTTTCCCCTTCCTCAATGGTAAGGTCACAAGGGGCTAGGATTTCTTGACCATCACGCTCTACGCTGACTTGCTCTAGCTGGATAGGAAAGACAGAACTTTCAAGAACAGAAGGCATCGTCAACTCATCTTCTAGCAATTTTTGATATTTATCACAGAGAGACTTAGCTGATTTCCTAGTATTGATAAAGTAAGATAGCTCCTGAAATTGGTAGCCGATATTATGCGATACTAGGTAAATCCCAACAAAGCTGGCTGCAGATAGGTGGTTATAATAGGTCATGAAACCACCAATGACAATAGGCGCAACCGAGCAAAAGGCATCAATCCCATTGATAAAGAGACTGTTTAGCGTCCGTTGCTTTTCATAGGCGATTTCTTGCTCTAAAGCCTTGTGCAAATCTTTGGAAAACAGTTTGTAAAACAAGCTTTGTCCCCGATAATGCCGTATCGGACGAGCGCCAGCAATCATATTGGTCACTTGAGAGACATAGCCTTGGTTAGCCATAGACTTCTGCTTAGTAATCGCATCCAAGCGCTTGGAACCAATCCCACTACAAAGGACAGGTATTGAATAAAAAATGATAAAGAGCAAGCCAAGATAAAAATTAGTCCAGAGAGCATAACAGACGGAGACGGTTGTAAATCCCAAAGAAGAAATGATAATGACAGTCGGCTCAATATAGTTATCTTCTAGCTGTTTCACATCATTTTCCAGGTCGGACAAAACCTCTTCATCCGCTATCCGACGGCTATATAAGAAAGTCTGAAAGATAGCCTGCTTAATGCCCGACTTGAAGTCCATCAGCACTCGTGCATAGTAATAGCGTTTCCCCGCTAAACCCACCAAGAGAATCAAATTCCCCACAATCCCCCAAATTAAGACCTGCCACAGCAAATGCAACTGGTGATTGGTAAAACTAGAGACAATATACTGAATCAAAGCTGGTGTAATCACAGCTTCCAGCCAAGTAATCATAATCGCTACGAAATAGAAAAATAAATTCTTTTTACTTACATAAACTCTAAGCATAGCGTATAAACCTCCTGAAGTTATTTACCAACTTAGATAGTCGGTTTTTTCTCTAGACGGGGATATAATAGGAGCCTGAATATTTGAATGAAACCATTAAACGTAAGCCTACTTTATAATTTTTCAGAGAAAGACTTAAATAACTAGTTCTAAACATATCAATTTACTTTTATTTTTTATTCAAAAATATATCCAATACATCTGCATAGCTAACAAAGGGAGAAGGAAATACTAGTCCAGAATAAAATAGCATTATGGTATTAAATAAATTCAATAAGACGGATACTCGTTTAAAGCGTTCTGTTAACTTAATTGCCATGGTATATAAGACAAAAAATACAGCATAATTAAGTATTGACATCAAAATCAAATCCACTAAATGGAAAGAGGGCATAAAAAATTTTCCATTAAAAAACATATGCGATAGAATGATTGAAATCAAAAAAATGAGCGTTGACCAAATAAAATAAGTTGTTGATCTAGCAATATAAATCATCATTAGTGTCCGTCTAGTTGTTTTGATATTTGTATATTGATTAGTGCGAATTTCAAATTCCAACTCCTCATTAGCAAGCAATATCACATTAGTTATGGAATAATAAATAAAAAAATAGAGTAGATTTATCGGTTTATCACTATTGAAAACAATAATGATTCCTGTAATAAAAATCATGGAATAAATCACTTCGCAAATACTATCAAATGTGTATCGAACTCTATAATTAAAATATCTTTTTAATTCACTAAACATGGAAAAGGCTCCCTCTTTTTTTAGCAATGTTCAATAAAGTGAAAAATAGGAAAGTTCCAGCTGACCAATATACTGCACAATAAACTATAATAAAAAAGATACTCTGGTAGGACGGAGAAATAATAAAATTTCTCAAGGCATAGTAAGGGAAAAGCTTTCCTATAAAGCCAAATAAACCACCTAGCGGTGTTAGAATGCCAGTAAAATACAGCATGAAATAAGAAATTAACGATGTAATGCTAGAAGTACGATTAAAAATGAAGCAGAGGCTTGATAGGCAAAAGCCCAAACCATATATGCTAATAATAGTTAGCATACATGCAGCGAGACTCGCAACTAATTTTAAGATACTATCCGGAAAATCAATATCATTTAACGTGGATAAAACGATAAATATAGGTATCGCTTTAACTAGATCCACCAATATCTGAACAATAATTTTAAACATTAAAACATGAAAAACACTCTTACTACTCTGGATTACACTTATCAAAGTTCTGTCATAAAGGTCATCCTCAATAAAAAAAGTTGGGTGCGTTATACTATGACTCGTAAAATACCAAGTAAATAATAAACATAACAATAAAAATTTACTTTGTGTATTTTTAAAATATTGAAGATAAGCTGAAACCATTATCAAAATTCCAAAATTTGAAAAAAATAAATTAAATTTAAACTGCATCATCTCTTGCAGCTGTCTCTTTAACTCCCTTCTTATTTCTTTAATCATCATTGATAACCTCATACAATATTTCTTCGATGCTTTCCTCAACTTCTTCAAAAAATATCATCTCAAAATTATTAAAGATATTATTTTTCACCTGACTATCTTTTACTTCAACAATCAACCTTTCGTTTTCTACTTGATAAGATAAATCAGGAAACAGCCTCTCAAAAGCATCTTTCTCAGAATCTGAAATACCAATTCTATATTTAATCAACCTAGTATTTTTCCCAAAGATTTCTGAGAAACTACCTTGCTGCATTATTTTCCCTCTACTCATGATACAAATTCTTGTTGATATTTCTTTTGCAAAATAGATATCATGAGTCGTCATGAGGACAATGGTTCCTTTTTCTTGACTGAGAGTTAGTAATAATTTCGCAAACTGCTTTTTGGCAATGACATCCAGACCATTGGTTGGCTCATCTAAACACAATACTTTTGGCTTACAAAGTAATGCAATAATCAAAGACAATTTTTGTCTCGTTCCTTGTGACAGTTCGGACACCAATACATCAACATAGGGATGAAAAGCTAGTTTATTAAATAAATCCTCCAATTCATCCTTAACCTGACCACGCGAACTTTTATTCAGATGTAAAAAGTAATCAATATTTTGATTTGCCGTCAGATATTCATAGTAGCCTCTACCACTTTCTAGTACAAGCTTGACATTGTTATGAATATCTTTCGAAGTATTCTTACTGCCAAAAACAAATACATCACCTACATCTTGTAACGTTAAGCCAGAGATAATTTTTATGAAAGTTGATTTACCTGCACCATTGGTGCCCACTATAGAAACAATCTCTCCTGAATGCGATTCAAAGCTAGGAATGTCCAATACAACTTTACCACGAAAATTTTTCTTTAGATTGCGTACAATAATTTCATTCATACTCGCATTAACCTACTTCGATTACTAATACTTACACTGCCAAAAATTTAAAAACAAGGATTTTTGAATGACTTTCACTTAAATATTCCTAGTTTTTCACCAGCAGAGCTACACACTCAGCGGTTCGGATTTACCGTATCATTTCGTTGGTTTCCCTCCTCATTCTACGAGTCCTATCCCATGGGCGGACCATCTACTTCTACTTCGCAGATGCCTCAGCTCGTACAAGCAGTGATACCGCCTCAACATGATGCGTTTGCGGAAATAAATCCACCGGCTGGACTTTCTTCAACTCATATCCTAATTCTTGATAGAGTTTGATATCACGCGCCATGGTGGCTACATTGCAGGAGATATAAGTGATTTTCTTGGGCTCCATGCTGACGCTGGCTTTGATGAAGCTCTCTGTCAGGCCTTTTCTCGGTGGATCGACTAGGATGACATCCGCTTGGATACCCTCTTTAAGCCAGTTTTGGATGGCTTCTTCAGCAGGAGCGCAGACATAGCTGGCATTGACAATGCCGTTGATTTCTGCATTCTTTCGGCTATTTTCGACAGCTTCTGGGATCACTTCAACACCATAGACTTTCTTGACCTTCTTAGCAACTGATAGACCGATAGTCCCGATGCCAGAGTAGGCATCAAGCACCACATCATCAGAGGTCAGCTCGGAAAAGTCAATGGCTGTCTGATAGAGCTTTTCTGCCATTTCGGTATTGACTTGGTAAAAGGCCGGCGCAGCAATCTGGAAGTCATTTCCCAGCATCTGGTCGGTAATGTAGTCTTGGCCATAAAGCTTTCGCCAGTCTTTTCCGAAGATCGCATTGCCCGGCTGGTCGTTGATATTCTGCATGATGGACTTGATAGCTGGGAAAGCCTCTGTCAAGAGCTCCATCAGCTGCTCCACTCGGAATATCTTCGGACGGGTTGTGACCAGGATTACCATGATTTCCCCTGAATAATGTCCACGGCGAACAACTAGATTGCGAATGAGTCCAGTCTTTTCTTGCTCATCGTAAGGTTTGAGGTCAAAACGACGCAGCAAATCACGTGTAAAGAGGATAACTTGGTCAATAATTGGATCCTGAATATAGAAATCTTCAATCGGCAGGAGGTCATGGGAATTTTTCCGGAAAAATCCTGTTTCCAGCTGGCCATTGACACGGCGGACAGGCACTTGAGCCTTATTGCGGTAGCCCAACGGTTGCTCCATACCAAGTGTCGGCGGCACCTCAACATCAGACAAACCAGCAATCTTATAGAGACTGTCCTTGACCTGCTTGCGTTTGAAGTCCAGCTGAGCTGGATAGTTCAGATGCCCCAAGTCAGCAATCCCCGTACGCAGATAGGCCATATCAAGATTTTCATTCCGCTGGTCTGAAGTACGAAGAAATTCCTCCACCTTACCATAGCCAATCTTTTTGTTGACCTTGAGCACACGCATGCGGATGAGTTCACCAGGTAGGGCATTTTCCACAAAGAAAACCAGGCCTTCTGCCTTGGCCACCCCTGCTCCCTCATGGCTCAGATCCACGATTTCAACTTCAATCATATCATTCTTTTTTAACATATTTTTCTCTTTCTGCTTTATCGATCTGCCATTTCCCAAAAGAAAAGGCAGGACATCGTCCTACCCTTCATTATATCATATATCTTATCTGAGACCCATTTGCTGCAGTCTTTCTTTATAGGCTTCAAAGTCAATCAAGAGCCCTTGGCCACCGTACATGTCGTAGGTATCCACCCAGTCGCCATTTTCCGGAATCGTCAGGCGCTCAACCCCATTGCGGGAATCTCCTGCCATAGAGAGACCATTAGTCAAAAGGAAGCTGTAAGGCACATTGGTCGAAGTCAAGGCAAAGACCTTACCAAGAGCTTCTGACCCGGTAAAGAGCTTAGTCGGATCTTTGACCTGCTGGAAGACTGCTGTCAAGACTTCCTGCTGACGGCGGGTCCGGCCAAAGTCACCCTCGTCATCCTTACGGAAGCGAGCGTAGTTGAGCAAGGTCCGACCGTCCATCTGCTGCTGACCAACCTTGATTGTTTGATTGGGCACCACACCGTCTTTCATATTCAGGTCATCTGGCACTTCAACTTCAGTCACTTTCTCCCCATCAATCGTTGAGAACTGAGCGTTCATGCTGACGCCATTTGGGAAAAGAGTGTCAATAGCTGTCGCAAAGGTCTGAAAATCCACCAGTGCATAATATTTGATGTCCAAATCAAAATTATCTTTGAGCATCTGGCGGACATAGTCTGCACCGCGGTTGTGATTTTGCTCCCCAATCGTGTAGGCAGAATTGAGCTTTTGGTCATAGTAATCTGCCTGCGACGGATCCGTGTACTCATTGCTGACGCCATCAATGTGAATAAGGGTATCACGCATAAAGCTGACCAATTTCACCTTGTGGTCTTTATTACCAACATTCAAGACCATGATAGAGTCAGTCCGTGTCTCAGTCGAGTCATCACCAACTCGGCCGTCCGTCCCAAGAATGAGGATATTCACTCCGTCCTTAGTATCCTTGCCGTCAAAGAATTCTGTTTCTGCCGGTTTAGAATTGCTATTGTGAGCTGTCGTCAAGCCTTTGATAAACATGAAAATCATGCCCCCCAAGACCATCAGCAGGAAAATCCCTGTCCAAAGCAGAATTCGTTTCAAGCGGATTTTTTTGCGAGGCTTCTTGGGCTTGTCTTGTCCCAGACCAGCTCCTGCCAGAGCTTCCGACGCCTTCTTTTGACTTCTGCTGCGAGAAGAACGCTCAGGGTACTTGGGCAAGAGGCCAGAAGAATCCATTTCCACTGACTCTTGCTCATAGGCGTCACTAACTGTATGCGGCTGCTCGTCATGGTCCGGCACACTGGCTGAACTGCCAATCCCCTTGGACTTCTGACGCAGATAGTCAAATTCTTTCTTTTCTTTATCGTTTAGATAATAATAATTTTTATAGAGATAATCTAAGCGGAGCCGCTCATGATGGCTAAGATTTTCTGGTTTCTTCATCTCTTCTCCAATCTACCGCTACCGGTCCTCAATCAGAAACACACTGTAGCTACCAAAAATTTTATAAGTAATTCCAAGACTTGTCAACTCTTGATAGGCAAAATCCGCCAATTTTTTCTGCTCGTTGTCAATGTCAATAATGAAGAAATACTCTCCCAGAGCCGTTTTTAGAGGCCGGCTCTCAATCTTGGTCAAGTCAATCCCACGCCAAGCAAAGGTCGACAAAGCCTTGTAGAGGGCACCAGGCAGATTGTCCGGCAAGGTCAAGGCCAGTGTCTGCTTGTCTCCTGTCTTGGTCAGTCGAAGCTCAGGAACCTCATGACCCAGAATCCAGAAGCGGGTATAATTTTCTTCCATTTCCTGAATGTCGCTGGCCGCTACTTTGAGCCCGTACTCTGCTGCAGCCGTGCGCGGGGCAATAGCCGCAAAATTCTTTTCAGGATGCTCTGCCACAAAACGAGCTGCATAGGCTGTACTAGCCGTGACCTCAATGGCAGCCTGCGGATAATGCTGGCGGATGTATTTCTTTCCTTGGGCAATAGCCTGCGGGTGAGAAAATATCTTCTCAATTGGCTTCTCCAAATCAGTCACTAAAAGCTGCTGCTTAATGGGCTGGACGATTTCAGCCACTGCCTGAATGTCTGCTTGATGAAAGAGATAGTCCAAGGTTTCATGGACACTGCCCTCAATGGAATTTTCCACCGGAACAACCGAGTAATCCACTTCCCTAGCCTCATAAGCCTTCATGACCTCGGTGATATTCTGATAAGGCACCAAGTCCTCGTTGGGAAAGGCAGCTTGGGCTACATGGTGAGAAAAGGAGCCTCTAGGACCTAAAAATGCTATTTTCATTGAATTTCCTCAATAATTTCCTGCGGGCTTTTGAGCCTCGTATCAACAATCTGGGTTGCCACTTCCTCATACCAGGCCTGACGCTGCTCAAAAATCTGCTGCAAGTCTGACTTGCTCTGGTTTAAGAACAGGGGCCGCTCTTGCTCAGCATCCTGCCGGATTCGCTGATAAAGTGTTTCAAAATCTGCTTTCAGGTAGATATTGTCAGCATTCTGGGTCAGTAATTTGCGATTTTCAGGGCTGATGACTACACCGCCGCCAGTTGAGACGACCAAGTCCGTATCGATCAACTCAGCCAAGAGCTGGGCTTCAGCAGACCGAAAGGCCGCTTCACCATGCTGATTAAAATAGTCCTTGATAGACATGCCCAGCCTCTGGCAAAGCAGTTCATCCATATCGACAAAGTCTTGGGCTAAGCCTCTGGCCACTGTGGACTTTCCGGCTCCCATAAAGCCCAGCAATATCTTAGCCATGCATCAAGCCCTCCAAGTCACTGAAGAAGCTTGGATAGCTGGTCTTAATAGCTTCAGACCGCTCAAGTTCTACCTGACCACTTTGAGCCAACAAAGCAGCAATTGCCGTCATCATCCCAATGCGATGGTCACCCAAGGTGTTGACCTGTGCGCCGTGTAAAGGTGTTTTCCCTTCGATAATCATGCCGTCTTCCGTCGGGGTAATAGCTGCGCCCATGCTATTGAGAGCGTCTGCCACTACCTGGATACGGTCGGTTTCCTTGACCTTGAGCTCCTCTGCATCACGAATAACAGTCCGTCCCTGAGCCTGAGTCGCAAGAAGAGCAATAATCGGCAACTCATCAATCAAGCGCGGGATAATCTCGCCGCCAATCTCCGTTCCCTTAAGATCAGACGTCTCAATAGTGATAGTTGCAGACTTGGCTACTGGATCGACATCCGACAGCTTCATCCGTCCGCCCATAGCCTCTATCACTTCTAGAATCCCTGTACGAGTTTCATTGATGCCAACATTCTCTAAAACAATCTTAGAGTCCGGTACAATCAATCCAGCTACCAGCCAGAAGGCCGCGCTGGAAATGTCTCCTGGAACCGTCACTTCCTGAGCAGTAAATTCCTGACCACTCTGAATGCGAATTTCCTTGCCCTTGACCTCAATCTGCCCGCCAAACTGGGCAATCATATCTTCTGTATGATTACGGGTGATTTCCTTTTCTATAATAATCGACTCTCCCTGAGCCTGCAGGGCAGCAAAAATCAAGGCCGACTTAACCTGAGCAGAAGCCACTGGCAGCTGGTAATTGATAGGTTGCAGTTCCCTGCTGCCCTTCATTTTGAGCGGTGGTAAATCACGCTCGGTCCGACCAGCAATCTCTACTCCCATCTGTCGCAAAGGAATGGTCACCCGATCCATAGGCCGCTTGGATAGACTATCGTCACCGAACATTTCAGCCTCAAAATCCTGGCCAGCCAAAACACCAGAAATCAAACGGATAGACGTTCCAGAATTACCCATATCCAGCCTATTTTTCGGTGCTTGCAAGCCTTCAAATCCAACGCCATGAATCTTGACTAGATTTCCATCGTCCTCAATCTTCACGCCTAAGTCACGAAAAACCTGCATGGTTGACAGCACGTCTTCTCCTCGCAGAATGTCACGAACAGTAGTGACCCCCTTGGCCAAACTGCCAAAAATAATGGAACGGTGGCTGATAGATTTATCTCCAGGTACGCGGATACGGCCTTTCAGGCCTCTTACATTGGTTGATAATTTCATAGGTGACCTCGTACTTTCCTTTGTTGCTTCTTATTTTATCATAAAAAGACCAGAAATTCTTAAAATTTCTGGAATCCTAGCTAAAGCAAAAAGAATCCGGGTATTCATCCCAGATTCTTCTTTTTTATTAGCTTACTTAAGCAAATCCTGCACCGGATCAAAGATAATACGCTCAATATCCGCCAGATAGATGGACAGTTGCTGCTGCTTATTGAAAAATTCAGAAAGAACAGCATTGCCCTGAATCTTCTCGCCAAAGGAAGTCATCTTGTCCTGCACCTCCTGAGTCGGTACCTGACCAGTCTGAGCCAGTTGCTGCAGCTCTTGCTGGAAAGCCAGATAATCCGCAAAAATAGCCTTGGCTTCGCTATCAGCATCCACTGCTTTCTTACTTTCTGCAACTGCCTTGTACTCAGGCAAATCACGCAGATTTCTGCTCAGTTCATTGGCTAAATCATAAATATTTGACATAGAGTTCTCCAATCTATATTAGTCTACGGATACTTGGTAGTCCGTATTTTCTCTTACTATTGTAGCAGATTTTTCCAAATCTTGGTGATTTTTAAAGGTGATTTGCAGAATACCGTTGATATCTTCACGGTTTTCCTCGTTAATCCGAATATTGACGACTGAAATTCCGCGCAGAAGCTCCAAAATACCCAAAATCGCATCTTCTTCGTCGGGCACCTCAATAAAGAGGTCATAAAAACTATCCACACCAGCTCGCTTATGAATTTCCATCTGCTTGCGACTCTGCCGTCCTCGGTCAAAAAATTCCCAGATAGCTGTCTCGTCCTTAGTCTCAATCGCTGCGGCAACCTTGTCCAACTGGTCTTTAAAATCTTCCAGACGATCCAAAATGGCTTCGGGATTTGTCAAGAGAATAGAGGTCCACATACCCGGCTCACTCTCCGCAATCCGCGTCATATCTCGAAAACCGCCAGCTGCAAAAGACTGGGTCAGCTCATGCTCTTGGCTATAAGCTGCCGCTTGCTCCATAAGGCTGGAGGCTAGGATATGCGGAAAATGACTGATTTGGCTAGTCACTCGGTCGTGCTCGGCTGCGGCCACCTGGATAAAGCGGGCATGAAGACCACTCAGCAAGTCTTTCATTTCCTCAAGAGTACCAGGCATGGTCAGACTAGAGGGGGTGAAGATATAATAGGCATTTTCAAAGAGAGTGACATGGGCGGCCTTGGCTCCGGTCTTGTGACTTCCGGCCATAGGGTGAGCACCGACAAAGCGGACAGGCTTATTCTGCAGATACTTTTCTGCTGCTGCCACAATCTCAGCCTTGGTCGATCCAGCATCAGAGATGATAACATTTTCCTTCAGGTCCAGCTCCGCTAGTTCCTTGATAAATGCTATGGTCTGCTTGATGGGCACAGCCAGAATAATCACATCAGCCAATTGAGCAAAGGCCGTAAAATCATCCGTTACCCGGTCTACCATTCCCCGCTCTAATGCAACTCTGCGCGATTCTTCACTGCGATTGTAGCCAAGAATCTCTATCTCAGGATGAGCTCGCCTGATGCCCAGAGCCAAGGAAGCTCCAATCAGTCCCAGACCTGCGATATAGACTGTTTTTCTCTCCATGCCCTTCTCCTTACTTCTAAAAGTTCTTGACAAATTCCCGATGGCGGGCTACCGCATCCTTTAGTTCTTCCAGATTGTCCGAAGAGAACTTCTCCAGAACTTCGGTGACTAAAACTGTGGCCACCACGTTTTCCATGACAACACCCGCCGCAGGCAAAGCCGTAGGATCGCTCCGTTCCACTGTCGCCTTATAAGGCTCGTGGGTCTCAATATCCACGCTCATCAGTGGCTTGTAAAGAGTTGGAATGGGCTTCATGACACCTCGCACTACGATTGGCTGACCATTGGTCATACCGCCCTCAAAGCCGCCTAGATTATTGGTTCTGCGAGTGAAGCCATCTTCCTCAGACCAGAGGATTTCATCCATTACCTGACTACCCTTGAGACGGCCGGCTTCAAAGCCCACACCAAACTCGACTCCCTTGAAAGCATTGATGGAAACGACTCCCTGAGCAATCTTGGCATCCAGCTTCTTGTCCCATTGGACATAGGAGCCCAGACCAACCGGAACACCGCCAACGACAGTCTCAATGACACCACCAATGGTATCTCCGTCTTTCTTTATCTGATCAATGTAGGTCTTGATTTCTTCTTCACGCTCGGGATTGACAATGGAAACCTCCGACTGGGCAGCTCTTTCCTTGATTTCTGCTACAGTTAGATTATTCGGCACATCAATATCAATGCCACCAAAGGTTACGATATGACTAGCCACCTCTACACCAATTTCTTCCAGCAAGCGCTTGGCTACTGCTCCGACTGCTACACGCATGGTCGTTTCCCGTGCAGAAGAGCGCTCCAAAGAATTCCGTAAATCATCAAAGCGGTATTTCATGCCACCAACTAAATCAGCATGCCCAGGGCGCGGTTTGGTAATCTTGCGCAGCCCTTTTTTCTTTTGATCCACATCTGCCGCACTCATAATCTCCAGCCACTTCTGATGATCCAGATTTGTGACATTGAGGGTAATCGGCCCACCCATAGTCAAACCATGCCGAACCCCAGACGTAATCTCGACTTGGTCGCTTTCAATCTTCATGCGGGCACCGCGGCCGTACCCGCCCTGGCGGCGCTTGAGCTCAGCATTGATATAGTCAGCGGTCAAAGGAAGACCAGCCGGCACTCCCTCAATAATAGCTGTCAAACGTGGTCCGTGAGATTCTCCTGCTGTTAAATATCTCATACATTTTCTCCTATTTCTGGGATGGAAAGATATGGACAGCCTGTCTATTTTTATCCAAACTGTCCAATCGTCTTAAACTCCATCTGGCACTTATTTCTTCAGAAATTCTTTCATCTCTTCCAGCGGAATCTGGTGAATACTAGCCGAGCCCAGCTCGGGCACCAGTACTAGCTTGATAGAGTTGCCTCGAGCCTTCTTATCATGGGTTAAGGCCTGATAAAGAGCATTCTCATTCCATGGCTGGTAATCCACCGGCAAGCCAAACTTCTGACACATACGGATGATATCTTCTGTAATCCCGGCTGGCATGATGCCTTTCTTTTCAGCGACACGAGAAACCTGTACCATGCCAATTGCCACAGCTTCACCGTGCATGACTTTTCCGTAGCCTGCTGTCGCTTCAATAGCGTGCCCAATAGTATGGCCGAAATTCAGATAGAGGCGGACGCCATTATCCAGCTCGTCCTCGACCACAATCTTACGCTTGACATCGCAGGAATGGTAGATGATGCTCTCCGCATGCTCCAAAATCGACTCAGGGCTGCCATCCATTTCCGAAAGCTCATCCCAGAGTTCCTTATCCTCAATCAAGCCATACTTGACCACCTCGCCCATGCCTTCGATCAGTTCACGCTGGCCCAAAGTATGCAAGACTTCAGGGTCAATCAGAACTCCGTCAGGTTGGGTAAAAGTGCCGACCATATTCTTGGCCCAAGGCGTATTGACACCTGTCTTACCACCGATAGAGGAGTCCACTTGAGCTGTCAGACTGGTCGGAATCTGCACGAAATGCACACCCCGCATGTAGGTCGAAGCGGCAAAGCCCGCCAAATCACCAACAACTCCGCCACCCAAGGCCACGATACCGTCACTGCGAGTCAGACCAACCTTGACCAAAAACTCATAGACTTTGTTGACCGTCTTTAAGTTCTTGCTGGCTTCACCCTCCAAAAAGTCAAAGACATAGGCCTCAAACCCAGCCGATTCCAAACTCAGCTTGACCTTTTCCGCATAGAGTCGAGCCACTCGATTATCCGTGACGATGACTACCTTTTGAGGCTGCCAAAGCTGACTCAGCCAACTTCCAGCCTGAGATAAAGACCCCTTTTCGATGAGAATATCATAGGGATGATGCGGGAGATTCACATTCAGTTTCATAAGCGCCTCCTTATTTATACAATTCTTCTAAACACTGCCAAATTTCCTGACTGGGCATAGTCTTGCCGGTCCAAAGCTCAAAAGCTTCTGCTCCCTGATAGAGCAGCATACCAAGTCCATTGATTGCTGTGACATTTTGATTTCTGGCCCATTTGAGAAAGGGCGTTTCAAAAGGTTGGTAGATAACATCCGCAACTAAAATCTGGCTGGGCAGTTCAAGCTGTTCAGGCAGGGGCATGCTGATACCATCCATGCCTAGACTAGTTCCATTTACCAGAAGGTCTGATTGGTTGATTGTATTCTGCAAGCTATCCGCATCTTCCAAGGTTAGTACCTGGATACGACTCTTGGTTTGGTGGCTGATAGCTGCCATTTTGCTGACAGTCTTCTCATAGGAAGCTTGCCGAGTAAAGACGAAAATTTCCTCGGCATTGTCCAAAGCTGCTTGAGCAATAATAGCTGTCGCTGCTCCACCTGCTCCCAAAATCGTCATTTTTTTGCCCCGAATAGCAAAAGAAGGCAAGCTCTTAAAAAATCCCTTGCCATCTGTGTTATAACCAACTAAAATTCCATTTTTATTCACAACCGTATTGACCACTCCGATAAGACGGGCGCTGACATCCAGCTCATCTAGATAAGGTATCACTTCCTGCTTATAGGGCATGGAAAGATTGATACCAAACATATCGTATCTGCGGATATTTTCTATACTGGCCTGCAGATCCTTCGCTTCTACTTCCCAAGCTAGATAGACACCATTGACACCAGTCTTTTCAAAAGCCATATTGTGAATAAGAGGAGAAATACTGTGCTTAATTGGCTTGGCAACCACAGCAGCCATGCGGGTGTGCCCATTAATTCTCATTCAAAATCTCCTGGATTTTCTTCATATTGCTCAGAGAAATCTGACCAGGTGCTGACGCCATCTCCTGACTGGCAAATGACCAGCTGGAACCTGTCAAGTCAGCCGCAATGCGTGAAATTTTGCCGATTTTTCCCATGGAAATGGTGACAAAATCCTGCTCAGGATTTAAAGTCTTGAAACCGCGAGTATAGTTCATCAAGTCCAGCACATCCTGCTCATTGTGAGCCATGACAGAAACCTTGACCACCTTAGGGGTTAGAGAAGTCAGCTCAGACAGGATTTCCATCATATTTTCCGGTGTTTCCTCGAAGTTATGGTAGCTCAGCACCAGATTAGGAAACTCAAGCATTTCTTCAAATTTCCCCTTGTGAGAGAAATATTCAAAGTCGATATAATCCGGCTGGTAAAAACCGGCCACTTCCTTGATGAGAGCTACATATTCATCATCGGACAGTTCGATTTCTCCGCCTTCCTGACGGGTCCGCAAGGTGAAAATCAATTCACGTCCGGCAAATTTTTCAAAAATAGCTGGCGCAACATTTAAAATGTCATCCTTGGCCAGAAAATCTGCCCGCCATTCAATAATATCCGCATCTTCGTAGCGTGATACATCAATTTCTTGAGCTTCTTCTAAACTCTTGGGCATTACAGAAACGACTAATTTCATTGGTCCACCTTTATTGTAAATACCTTGAGGTAATTACTGCTCCCGTCTTTTTTATTATAGACAAAGTCTGCTGGCAGGCCATACTCCGCAAGATAGCGGTGCTTTCTGCCGGCAAAACCTTTTTCAATTTCTTGTTTAAACTTACTTTTGGAAAGATTGGCTGCATTGGTACTTAGAATCATGATTCCCTGAGGATTCAGGATTTCCAGAGCTTGTGCAACCAAACGATGATAATCTTTAGCAACCGAGAATGTCCGCTTTTTATTTCTAGCAAAGCTGGGCGGATCTATCACAATGACATCAAAGCTTAGATCGTGGCGCTTAGCGTATTTGAAATAATCAAAGACATCCATCACCTGAAAGCGATGCTGATCCAGTGTCAAACCATTGGCCAGAAAATGAGCCTCTGACAGCTCACGACTGCGTTTGGCCAAATCCACTGATACTGTCTGACTGGCACCGCCCATAGCTGCTGCTACTGAAAAAGCAGCTGTATAGGAAAACATATTGAGTAAACTTTTACCAGCAGCCAGACCATCTACCAGACTAGCACGCACATCGTGCTGATCCAGAAAGATACCGGTCATAAGACCGTCATTCAGAAAAACCTGATAGCGAACACCATTCTCTAAGACTGTGAAGGTTTCCGGTGCTTCCTCTCCATAGAGATGAGCCGATTCGTAGTTCAAACCCTTGAAACGAATCTTTTCATAAGCTCCCTGAATCTCTGGGAAAACCTTAACGAAGGCTGTCAGAATCTGCTCCTTGATAGCAAAGACAAAGCCATTGTACCAAGAAAAAAGCGCAAAGTCATTGCAGAAATCCACCGTGAAGCCACCGAAGCCATCCCCCTCTTGATTAAAGAGTCGAAAGGCTGTCGTGTCAGCCGAATGGAAATAAGTAGAACGTCTGCTCTTAGCCTGCTCAAAGAGGTCTTGAAAAAAATCCGAGTTCAGCTCTACCTTCTTCCGGGAAATCAGCCAGCCTACTCCCTTATTCTGCGGAGAGAGATAAGCTGTGCCTAAGAACTTGCCCTGACGGTTTTGCAGCTCCACACATTGATTCTGAAGCGAAAGAGCGCCAAAATCCTTTTTATCTAATAAAAGAATGCCCTTTCTCAGTTTTTCTTCTGCCTCTTGACTAACAGTAAGTTTATTCATAAATTATATTATACCAAAGATTGTGAAAATTCTCAAAACATATTTTACATTTGAGTTAATAAAAGATTTCACAAACGAGTGCAAAACGACTATAAACCTCTCTATAGAGAGGATAAGGCTTTTATAGAAATATTACAATTTCGCCGATTTAAAATATCTCAAATGCGGCTCAAATTTTCCTTAACTGGAGAAATTATGTTATACTTAGAGGAGAAAATTTTTAGGAAATAAGACAAGGAAGTAACTTTTTGTGAAAAAAATAACCAAGAATTTACTCAATTTCATGAGTACGAGACTAGGTTTTGTCTTGATTTTACTGGTCCTCTATTGGATAAAAACCATGTGGGCCTACACGATTGATTTTAACCTCGATATTCAAGGTCTTTATCAAGTATTTTTAGCTATTATCAACCCTTTCCCTATCAGCCTCTTGCTGCTGGGACTGGCACTTTATGTAAAACGTACCAAATTATTCTACAGCCTAGCCTTCGGAATCTATCTGCTCCTCTTTGCTTGGCTGGTATCTAACTCCATTTACTACCGCGAGTTCAGCGACTTTGTTACAGTCAATACCATGCTGGCTTCTAGTAGTGTTTCAGCTGGACTTGGGGAAGCAGCACTTGAGCTCTTCCGCCCTTGGGATATTCTTTATCTGATTGATTTCCCGATTTTGGCTTTCTTATTCTTTAAGAAATACATCCGCATGGATGACCGGCCTTTCAATAAACGCGCCAGCTTTGCTGTGACCTCCCTGTCCGCTATGCTGTTCTCAGCCAACCTTTTCTTGGCTGAAATTGACCGGCCTGAGCTCTTATCACGTGGATTTTCCAACTATTATGTCGTTCGGGCTCTGGGCTTGCCAGCCTTTCTAGGTTACAGTGCTAACCAGACATATACCGCCAATCGTGAGCGCTCCAAAGCTTCTGAAAAAGACTTGGAACCAGTAACAGAATATATCCAATCCCACTATGCGGAACCAAATCCAGAATATTACGGGATTGCCAAAGGCCGCAATGTCATCTATGTCCATCTGGAAAGCTTCCAGCAGTTCCTGATTGACTATAAGCTACAGGCAGATGGGAAAGAGTACGAGGTGACACCTTTCCTCAATTCCCTCTACCACTCCAATTCGACTCTGGCTTTCTCTAATGTCTTCAACCAGGTCAAGGCTGGTAAGACTTCTGATGCAGAAACCATGATTGAAACTGGACTCTTCGGTCTCAACCAAGGCTCTTTTATGGTCAACTACGGTGGTACCAATACCCAGCAAGCTGCACCTTTTATTCTTTCTAAAAACGGCGACTATACTTCTGCTGTTTTCCACGGAAATACTGGAAGCTTCTGGAACCGCAATACAGCTTATAAGCAATGGGGTTATAACTATTTCTTCGATGCATCATACTTTACCAAACAGGACGACACCAACTCCTTCCAGTACGGCTTGAACGATAAGATTATGCTGAAAGATTCCATCAAATATCTGGAACACCTGCAGCAGCCTTTCTATGCTAAGTATATCACGGTTTCCAATCACTATCCTTACACGACTAGCTTGATTGGTGACGAGATTGGCTTCCCGCTGGCTAAGACCAAGGATGAAACCATCAACGGCTACTTTGCTACTGCTAACTATCTAGATTCTTCTGTCAAGGCCTTGTTTGATTATCTCAAAGAATCCGGCCTCTATGACAATTCTATTATTGTTCTCTACGGAGACCATTTTGGAATTTCCCAAACCCGTAATCCTAACTTAGCCCCTCTTGTAGGAAAGACTTCTGAGACTTGGTCCAATTATGACAATGCTATGATGCAGCGCGTACCATACATGGTAGTGGTACCTGGCATGGACAAAGGAAAAATCATTGATACCTACGGCGGTCAAGTAGATATGCTGCCAACATTGGAGCATTTGCTAGGCATTGACTCTAAAAACTACCTTCAGGTTGGACAAGACCTGCTATCAACTCAGCATCAGCAAATCACAGCATTCCGATCCAGCAATAACTTTGTCACTCCAAAATACACTAGCTTCAACGGACGGACCTACTACACCCAAACCGGTGAGGAAATTACCAATCCAGATGAAACTATCAAGAAAGAACTGGATGAGATTCGCAATGCCGCTAATACCCAGCTTAAGATGAGTGATGCAATTCAAACAGGTGACTTGATTCGCTTCTACAAGGGAAATGACTTAGGCAAGGTCAACCCTAAAGATTACTCTTATCTTAATTCAATGAAAGCCTTGTTGGCTATTGAAAAGGAAAAAGGCGACCAATCAACCAGTCTTTACTCTAAGCGAGGCAATGTCTCCACTGTGGACCTTTTTAACTCGCCAAGCTACCGGGCACTGCATCCAGAGCAGTTCCAAACTAGCAGCAGCGACGAAGACAGCAGTCAGGAAGACTCGAGCTCTTCCAGCTCTAGTTCCACAGCCAATCCATAGATAGCAAAAGCCTTAAGTCCAATGGACTTAAGGCTTTTCATGTAGCTAATAACTTATTGAATAACTTCAAAAACAGAAACCGTCAGATTTTCAACATAGAAAGGCTTCTTATGACGGCTATTGCCCACTATGAGACGTAGCTTGTCTGCATTAGGCAGATAGTAAGGAAGCCCGCTGGCATTAAAAATGACTTGATAATGCTTGTCATCCTTAATCTCAAAGATAATCAAACCACTGCCCTGCTCTGCTGATTGAACAAAGACATGCTTATAAATATCTTCATAGGTCTGATAAGAAAAGGATTTGCAGCTTGTCTTGAGACGAATAATGTCCTTGATAAAATCAATACTCTCTTGATGGTGCTGCAAAATATCCCAATTCACCTGATTGACTGCATCTGGCGCATTGTAGCTGTTCATAGCCCTTTCGCGATCGCTATGCAGTACTTGACCGTCCTCCCCCGTAGCTACGAGCTTGGTACGGGAAAATTCCTGTCCCACCTCCATGAACGACATGCCCTGCATGAGCTGGTTCATAGCAGTTGCCAGCTCAATACGCTTGGTGCGAGTCAGAACATCATCGTCGGGATGCAGCTCCGCAAGCAAATCATGTAGATTGAAATTATCGTGTGCCTCAACGTAGTTAAGGACTTGATCAGGACTGCGATAGCTGCCTAGCTCACTGCTGCCAAGGATAGACTTAGCGACGATATCCTCCGTCGCCTGACCACTGACAAAACCAGCCTTGATGCCACCATAAACTTCTGCTCCTTTGACCGCATCCCGCTCTGTATCATTGAAAAATCCAATCCGCGGTAACTGATAAGCATTGTCCTTTTTGGCCTTGTCTTCCGGTCTCAGACCCGTTCCCATATCCCATCCTTCTCCATAGAGCAGGATTCGTGGGTCCACTTCATCCATAGCTTGACGAATGGCATTCATCGTTTCCACATCATGAATTCCCATTAGGTCGAAGCGGAAGCCATCTACATTGAACTCCTCTACCCAGTACAGCAGAGAGTCAATCATAAACTTGCGGAACATCTCATGTTCGCTGGCCGTCTCACTCCCCACTCCAGTTCCGTTTTGGAAAGAGCCGTTAGGATTCATCCGATAGTAATAATCCGGTACTGTAGCCTGAAAAGCAGAATCATAGGTCGAGTAGATGTGATTATAGACAACATCCAGCGTCACAGAGATTCCCGCATCATGGTAGGCCTGAATCATCGTTTTCAAATCACGAATGGCCTGCGCTGGGTCGGCAGGATTGCTGGAAAAGCTCGTCTCCGGAGCATGATAATTCTGCGGGTCATAGCCCCAGTTGTAAATCAGCTCTCCATTTTCATCATAGTCCTTGTGACGGTCAGAGACAGGCTGAAGCTGGACAACATTAACGCCTAAATCGCTGATATAGTCAAAACCTGTTTTTTGCCCTAGATGATTGGTAGTTCCTTTTTGACAGGCTCCCAAGAAGGTCCCGCGTAGCTGACTATCCACGCCTGAAGTCTCCGACTTGGTCAAATCCCGAATATGCATCTCATAAATCACTGCCTGATTTGGATTGTCCAAACGCCAGACAGCTTCTTTTCCCTGCCG
Organism: Streptococcus sanguinis; assembly: GCA_963549775.1. Lineage (GTDB taxonomy): Bacteria > Bacillota > Bacilli > Lactobacillales > Streptococcaceae > Streptococcus > Streptococcus sanguinis_Y. The sequence goes on from CAUUZZ010000007.1 coordinate 100,800, forward strand.
GACCTGAAAACCAGCTACTTCTGTCTCATCCGCTCCAAGAATCGCTGAGCGCTTGCCATCTGGACTGGTCGCAACAGTATAAGGGTCGCGAGTATAGAAATTGCGGTATTCAAAGCTAACATGGTAGTGATAAGTTTTGCCGGTCAAGTCTTCAGCTATTTCAGCTGACCAGACACCGATGGTGTTTTCCTTATGATCGTGAGAATATCGGTCTCCTTTTTGCATTGGGAAGATTTTATAAACAGGAGCTTGATTGTCAGCCGATTCATACACTACCAGCTCTACCTTCCTAGCTGTCGGTGCCCAAACTTTAAAAGTATGTGCACCGTCCGTCTGACGGTGTCCCAACCAGCCTTGATAGCCCCAGCATTCATCAAAGTAGTCTGTTCTCAGGGCCATATCAAAGTTATGCGGCCGCCGGCGTGAATACTGGTGACTGGTCGTTGCAGCCTGCAGGGAATAATAAACCTGAGCATCTCCCTCAATCAGCCAAATTTCCGTAACCAGATGAGGAGGCAACAAATCAATATGATAGTCACATGACTGGCTAGACCAGTCTGAACGTTTGATAATCACATGAGCGTGATTTAAGGGCTCCCATGTCTCAAATGATAATTCCCCCTGAATACCAAAATAATCAAGTTTGGAAAAGGCTGCTTCCTTTCCCCATTGGTTTATTTGCCACTGCCACATATCATAGGAGAAATAATCTCCAGTAGGATTGTGGTAATGGACTAAGACTTTATAGTCTAGCATGTTCTTTCATCTCTTATCTAAAATTATTCTATTGAAAGGGCTGTCTGACTGATTTCATCAATATTGGCAAAAAATTCCAAATGTCCGTGCAGCACTTCCAGTTCAACAGGCGTATCGCCGCCGTATTCTCCATCCAAATTCAGCATAAATGGACCTTTTTTATCTAAAACTTCCAGCTGCAGCTTGCTTGTTTTGAGGTATTCTACATTGATATCGCCAACGTGCTGACCGCCATTGATAGCCTGCATCATCAGACTCAGCATGTCAAAGAGATTAGCTGTCTTGACCAAAATCAAGGTAAAATTCCCGTCATCTAATTTTGTGTCCGGTGCTAGCTTTTCAAAACCACCAATAGAGTTAGTCAAAGCCGCAAACATGAGCGAAATCTTCCCTTCAAAGACACCGTGGTCGTGCTTGATACGAACCTTGCGGAACTTAGAGCGAGGGAGTTTTTTTGCTCCTTCTGCGACATAGGCAAAGTAGCCTAGGCGGGATTTAACTTCGCTAGGTACGCTATAAGTCAGCTCTGTTAGGGTTCCAGCTGCCGCAATATTTATAAAATACTTGTTACCATAGGCCCGGCCAATATCCATCTTTATGGTCTGGTTCTTTTCAATAATGCGGGCTGCCGCTACTGGGTCTCCCATGGGAATCTTCAGAGCACGCGCATAATCGTTGGTTGTGCCAGTTGGAATAAAGGCCAATTTAGGCCGTTCATCCAGATTCGCCACACCATTAACTACCTCATTGATGGTACCGTCGCCACCGGCCGCAATAATCAAATCAAATCCTGCTTTTGCTGCCCTTTCAGCTTCTTTTTGAGCAGAAAGAGGCGCTGGAGTGGTCTGGTAGGCGCTGGTTTCATAGCCCACATCTTCCAAAACATCCAGAACTTCCGCTATATTTTTCTTAATAATTTCCTGTCCCGAAGTCGGGTTATAAATCAATCGTGCTCGTTTAATCTTATCCTTCATACTTCAGCCTCATAAGCTATCAAGCCAATCTTCATCCCGAATTTCAATTCCTAACTCCTGAGCCTTGGCTAGCTTGCTGCCAGCATCTGCGCCAGCCACTACCAGATCCGTTTTTTTAGAAACAGATCCAGAAACATTAGCACCCAAACTCTGCAATTTTTCTTTAGCTTGATTGCGTGTCAATTTTTGTAATTTACCAGTCAGGACAACCGTCATACCAGATAGGGCTGCATCAGCCGCTGCCTTTTGCCCCAGATAGTCCAGATTCACACCTGCTTCTTGTAGCTCCGCCAAAAGAATCTGAGAGCCTTCCTGCTCAAAATAGGTATGCAGGCTTTGGGCAATCACAGTTCCAATGCTGTCAATAGCCGCAATTTCTTCTTGGCTGGCCTGAGACAGCTTAGGAATATCGTGAAATTTCTCCAGCAAAATCCGACTGGCCTTGCTTCCCACATGGCGAATTCCCAAGCCAAACAAGAGGCGTTCAGCCGAGTTCTCCTTGGAAGCTTGAATAGCAGTATACAATTTATTTGCTGATTTTTCCTTAAAGTTCTCTAGTTCTAGTAAATTTTCCACCGTCAACCGATAGATTCCAGCCACATCTTTGACTAGATTTTGAGCAAAGAGCTTCTCTACCACTGCTGGACCTAGGCCAGTAATATTCATGGCATCCCGGCTGGCAAAGTGAATCAAGCCTTCCTTAATCTGGGCTGGACAGAGCGGGTTAATGCAGCGCAGAGCCACTTCATCTTCAAAATGTATCAGCTCACTCTCACAGCTCGGACAGTGACTTGGTATTTCCAGAAACTCCTCTGAGACACGCTTGGACTCCACCACTCGCAAGACAGCAGGAATAATATCCCCCGCTTTATAGACGATAACGGTATCTTTCTGACGAATATCCTTCTCCGCAATATAGTCCACATTGTGCAAAGTCGCTCGGCTGACAGTCGTTCCCGCTAGCTGCACCGGCGTCAGATTGGCTGTCGGAGTCACAACTCCCGTCCGACCCACTGTCCAGTCCACAGACAGAAGCTGGGCTTCCTTTTCCTCAGCTGGAAACTTATAGGCGATAGCCCACTTAGGTGCCTTGACAGTAAATCCAAGCTCCTCTTGCACCGCCAAGTCATTGACCTTGATGACAATACCGTCAATCTCATAAGGAAGACTGTCCCGCTCCTGAGCAATCTTTTCGATAAACTTCCAAACTGCTTCGATAGAATCCGCCAGAATATGTGTAGGATTGACTGAAAAGCCCAAATTTGCCAGCTTGTTTAAGACGGCTTCTTGGCTGCCAACCTGAGTCGGACTGGCCTCTTGGTAGAGGAAGGTTGCTAGATTGCGCTTGGCCACAACTGCTGTGTCCAGCTGGCGCAAGGTTCCTGCTGCAGCATTGCGGGGATTGGCAAACTCTGGTTCACCATTCTCCTGCCGCAGCTGATTGACCGCATCAAAGGAAGCCTTGGGCATGTAGCATTCTCCGCGCACCGTAATATCCAGCGGCTCTTTCAAAGTCAGAGGAATATCCTTGACCCGCTTAAGATTTTCAGTGATGTTTTCTCCAACAGAGCCATCCCCCCGTGTCGCCCCTGCTACCAATATTCCCTTTTCATAGGTCAGGGAAATAGAGAGCCCGTCAATCTTGAGCTCACAAAGATAAGAGACCTGAGGAAACTCCTTACGAACTCGCTGGTCAAAGGCTATTAATTCTTCACGTGAAAAAGCATCCTGCAAACTAAAGAGAGGATACTGGTGTGGATATTTTTCAAATCCTTCTAAAATCTTCCCTCCCACCCGATGCGTCGGACTGTCAGGCAGGATATCTGTTGGGTACTTTTCTTCTAACTCCGCTAACTCACGATAGAGTCTGTCATACTCGCTATCCGATACACTTGGCCTGTCTGCCGTATAATACTCATGGGCATATCGGTTGAGCAATTCTACTAATTCTGACATTCTTTCTTTCATACTTCTATTTTATCACAAATACACAAAATCTTCCTCTATTTGTTCTGAATTCTTCCTAAAAAGCAAAAGGACATAAAAAGAGCGGAAATTCCGCTCTCTGCTGTTTTATTTTGCCAAATCAATACTTTTTGCAATCTGGTTAATAAGGATAGCTCCAACAATCAAGGAAGCAAATTCTCCAATGGCTGTTGTAAACCAAGTCAGGAAGAATGGATAGCCTTGCAAGAAGTGTAATTCTGCAGCAATGGTCACCATCGAAATAGAGAATAAAACTGCAAAATAAAAATGATCCAAACGAATCAAGCCTTTAATCAGATATTGATTCTTATAGCGACTGAAAAAGTAGACACCTAGTGACAGGAAGACTAAGGTTGACCCACCGCCGACGAAGACATCAACGATTCCAAAACTATAGAGATTAGCAATCATACAACCAATGGTGACTCCCATGATATATTTTCGGTTATAAAATGCCATAAAGTTCATCATTTCAGAAATTCTGAACTGATAGGCCCCATAACTAATAGCATTTAAAGGGGGCGTAATCGTTAGAGCTACGTAAATGGCAGCAACAATGGCAATCTGAGCTAAGTCACGAACTGTCAGTTTTTCTTGTTTCATCTTTTCTCCTTTAGCGGCTTTACCGCGTGTAATATGCTTGGCGAAAGAAGTTAAGCGCCAAGGGTTGCGTCACATGAGAGGAGCATCATTCGTTGATTCCCCCACAGATTTGGCAACCCAACTAGTATAGCATAAATCCTAGAAATATGATAGACTATCTTTATGAAAACTTTAATCAAAAAATTCTTTGACAATGAGGTCCTGTCCTATCTTTTCTTTGGTGCGGCAACAACTGTCGTATCCGTTGTCAGTCGGATGCTCTGCTATGAATTGACGGGAAATGAACTACTAGCTACGATAATAGGTGATATTCTTGGCATTCTCTTTGCCTTTGTGACCAACGATACCATCGTTTTCAAGCAGAAAAGACAGGGCTGGCCTTCTAGACTTGTCAAATTTTTCACTGCACGTTTGGCTACTATGGGCTTAAATTTACTATTGACTTTTATCTTTGTCACTAGCTTCCCACAGATCATAGGCCAGTTTGTCAATAACAATATCAAAATGGTCAATACCATCGAAACTTTCATTGCTCAAGTACTGATCATCGTTCTCAACTATGTCTTTAGTAAGATTTTTGTCTTTAAAAACAAGAAAAAATAACAACGAATCAGTCTATTTCACCCTATAAAAGCAAATCTGGACCAGATAATTCTGATCCAGTTTTTTTATTCTCAGATTTCCAAACTTGGTTTTTCAATAGTCAGATGAGTGATTTCACCCTTAACACCAAAATAGTTCTCAATCAGAGTCTGGAGTTCTGTCATGGCTGCTTGGGCGCGTCCTGCTTGCTTTTCATTGATGGCCTCAATGACCAAAACAGCATCCTTGGTCTCTTCCGTCAGCATGGTCCGCTGCGCTTCTCTCCAGTTAAGACAACGGCAGACAGCTCCCTCTTCATCATAGTAGATGATTTCTTCTGGCAGTGCTGGCGCGTCACTCTCAGCTCCCAACGGGAAAAAGGCTTCGCCACCCTTGGCTTTTCCTAGATGAAGACCTCCGACAATTTTATCCAAATCCTCACCGCCACATGGAACCGCATAAGACAGCGAGACACTGTTGTAGATATCGACCAAAGGATTGATTGGATGAAATTCCCGCCCCTGACTAACCCGCTTGAGCAGGGCTTCGATAGAGGATCGCGCTCCTTTCTTGGTCTTGAATTGGCTGAAAGCCTGCCGCCACTCCTGAATGACTTCATTTTGAGTGAAGTTCTCATCTAAGATAAAGTCCTCAGCTCGCTTCGCTCCCTTATCCAGCAGGAATTTGAAATAAGAGTCCTTACTTTCATCGACTCTATTATCCAGCCCCTTTACCACTAAAACACTTATCTGAGCTTCCGGAAATACTTGCCAAAATTCATGTTCAACTGTAACCTTCATGATGCACCTCTTTAATCTTAATAGTTTCTTTTTTGTCCTTTTTTGACTGCTTCCCAGTCACCTGTGATGTTTTCACGCACTCGGACCAGCATTTTCTCCAAGGCTTGAATTTCCGCCTGAGAAAAGCCCTGCAGGGATGTCTCTTCAGAATAGGCATTCTCAGCTAGGATAAAAGGATAAAGTTTTTCCCCTTTTTCCGTCACAAACCATTCCTTGTTCTTCTTGTTGTCCTTGGCTGCCTTCTGCTGCACCAAGCCCTTGGCCTCCAACTTCTTAACAGAGCGAGCAACCGTTGAGCGATCCACCTTGAGTAGCTCCGACAGCTCCTCTTGAATGATCCCTGGATTCTCCGCGATTCGCACCAGATAAAGATATTGCCCCCGCGCCAGCTCTATGTCGCGGAACTCAATATTAGCAATGGAATCCAAAGCTCGGGCGATAATTCCAATTTCCCGCAATACTGACATATCCCCTCCTTTAAAATTTTATTTAAACATATTATATCACATTTTATTGCAAATGCAATAAAATTAACTAAAAAGAAAAAGAGGAAAATCCTCTTTAAATTTGGCAAAAATATCTTTTTCTAGTTTTCTTCTTCCTTATAGTATTTTTGTAATTCTTCCGCTGAATTAATGACATGTTCCTGCCCATCTACTGAATATTCAGCTGGGATAGTTACATTCTCAAATACATTCGTTCCTGGCGGAAAGAAGAGTTCGGTCACGTTTTTTACTAATTCGACATCGGTTTCTTTATTTAAGAAAGCAATACAAGCATCTTTTTCATGCATAATCTTATATACTTGGGGATATTTACTTGATAGAAGTGAATTCTGAAATTGTTTTTCTGAATAAGAATTTTCTAGAGACATCCATGTTAAATGAAGTGCGACACCTCTTTTTTCCATACGTTCAGCAAAATTAGTGGAGGTCGTAAAATTATTAGGAAGATCTCTATATGGATTAATTCCCTTATCTGAAACAATTCTCCCTTCATCTAGATTAATACAATATGCCTTTTTTTTATCAGTTGACTTCTGTCTTAAATAGATTACTGCATAATACTTTTGAGTGTTTGAGTCCGCTATAAAATCTGAACGTATTTTTATCGGAATCAAATCAGAGTCGTAGTTACGTACCATCTCAAAAACATCAAATTCTCTCTTTTTTAATTTTTTATTCTGGAATTTGTAGACTGCCAACTTCCAATATTCCCCTTTTTGAGGAATATTTCGATTAAATTCATCTTTATTCAATAGATTTGGATTAGCTTTGAGCTTCATGTAACTATTGACGAAATATCCAGAGTCAAACTCTCTTATAACATCATAATCAGGATCTACTATATATGATTTTGCTTTTTTCATATTTTCCTGTTCTTCAGAATTTACAACATTCCAGTTATAAGCAATAGCCTTATCGTTTTCAAGAAAGCTATAAACAGGTTCATATTCAGGAGAATAATACGTAAATTGTCCGTACTTTTCTTGGAACTTCTTTGCCTCTTCCTTGCTCCAAATAAAATACGTTGCAGCTCCTAGAAGTAAGAGCAGAGCGACTGCAATACCTTTTACTTTAGTCAATTTTTTACTTTTCATACTTATTTATCCTTCTCCACTCTAAAACAACATCAGTCCTCTTCGTCATCCTGCTCTTTCTTCTTGAAAGTAAAGCGTCCTGTGCTTTCAATTTGAAACCCTGACTCACAGCAGCTCTGGATACTGGCATTAAGCACTGCGCCAACAATCAAAATTTTAGCAATCATGATAAACCAAAACATCATCACAACCATAATGATGGAGCTGAAAAAACGAACATCAACTAGGTGATTTAAATAATTATCCATGTAGACAGAAAAGATATTCAGCATGGCCAGAATGGTCAGAAGCACAAAGGCGCTGCCAGGCAGAACATAGCGTTTTTTGTTGATTTTCACGTTAGGCAGGAAATAATAGAGCATAACCAAAACCGCAAAGAGTAAGGCGTAAATCAGAGGCTCGGTAAAATTCTGCAAGTGCTGATAGAGCTGGCTATCTAGCTTCCAGTAAGTACGGAGAAAATCCAGCGACATATGGCCAAACATGGTCAGAAAGAGGGCCAAGGCAAAGAGAATCTGCAGACCAATACTGACAACCAAACTCATGACGCGATGGGAAATCAGACCCCGACTCTTAGCTACCCCATAGGCTTTGTTAAAGGCAATCTGTAAGAAATTCATGGATTTGGAAAAAGTCCAAAGAGCCGACAAGACTGAGAAGCTCAACAGGCCAGTTGAGGGCTGGGTTAGCACTTCACGCATGACTTTTGCTACAACATCATATAAAGACTCAGGTAGCATGTCCTTGATGGCTGTCAGAAAATCCGCAATTGGAATATGGAAATAAGGCAGAATATTGACGACAATCAAGAGCAAAGGAAAAACGGAAATCAGCCAATAATAAGCAACTGCAACGCTGCTCAGCTCACTATCTGACTCTTTATAAAAACGGAAAAATTCTCTTAAAAACTGATTGTTCCGAACCTTACCAAATAATTTCTTCACTCTCTTCTCCTTCAAAAAAGCTGAGACAACTGCCCAGCCTTTGATTTCTAATAAGTCCCTTCTTCTCCCTGGCTGGTCAGAATGACAGGACCATCTTTTGTAATGACAAACTGATGCTCATACTGGCAAGACAAGCCGCCATCCAGCGTTTTATGTGCCCAGCCGGTCTCAAAGTCCGTATCAATTTCCCAGGTACCTGTATTGATCATGGGCTCGATAGTCAGAACCATTCCCTCACGCAAGCGCAAGCCGCGTCCTGCTCGACCGTAATGCGGCACCATAGGCTCCTCATGCATGGTTGGGCCAACACCGTGACCGACCAGATCCCGCACAACGCCATAGCCATGACTTTCAGCATATCCCTGAATAGCTGCGCCAATGTCGCCGATACGATTGCCAACCTTGGCTGCTGCAATTCCACGGTAGAGACATTCCTTGGTCACATCCATCAGCTGCTGAGCCTCAGGACTAACTTTTCCTACCGCATAAGTCCAGCAAGAATCTGCCACACCGCCTCGGAAGCTCTCTGTGTGCTGCTTCATTTGTGCTACATTGTCAAAATCTAGCTTGGACACATCCAGCTCTGCCTTATCGACCAAGCCAACCACCATATCAACGCTGATGACATCACCTTCTACCAGCTTCTGATGACGGGGAAAGGCATGGGCTACCTCGTCATTAAGAGAGCAGCAGGTCGCATAAGGATAGTCCATGACGGATCCTTCAACACCAATCTGCAGAGGCAAGGCATTGTCTTCTTTACAACGCTTGCGGACATACTCTTCGATGTCCCACATGTCAATGCCTGGCTTAATCAAGTCTCTCAAACCAATGTGGACCGAAGCCAGAAAATCTCCACTCTTGTCCATCAAGTCAATTTCACGCTGTGATTTTAAAGTAATCATTCTTTCTCTAAATTCCTCTTCTTAATTAATTTTCACTGTAATTGTGGCTTTGGCAACTAGCATCGCTTCCAGATACATCTCAAAGTCAATAATCGCTGTCCGCCTAGTCTGACGGATAATGCGCGGCTGGATATGCAGCAAATCATCAATCTGAAGCGCCTGAAAGAAATAAATCATCAGTTGATCAATAATCAGACTGCGACCGCTGTTGACCATGAGCTGCTGGGTAATCCGAGTCAGAATTTCTGTCAGCACACCATTGGCCAAAACACCATTTTGCTCCAGCATAAATGGCTCAACAGTAAAGGAGAACAAATCATCCTGACGGCTAATCTTCTGTCCCACCTGCTCACTGAAAGTCGGAAGGCTGGAAATCTGAGAACGACTCATTTTTTCCATAATGTCCCGCCGCGTAATCACACCCAGCAAGGTCTGATTGCTGCGCACTACTGGTATCATTTCAAAATCTTCTGCAATCATGCGCTGACTGATATTAGCAATATTGGCAGATAAACCTGTCATAAAGACGTTTTTCGTCATGACCTTGTCCAAGGTTGTCAGAGGAGACTTATCACCTGCATCTCGCATGGTTACTACTCCCACCAGCATCTGCTGTTGGTTGATAACCGGAAACCGGCTGGCACGATTGCGACGAACCAAGTCCAGATAGTCACGAACAGTATCAGTATCATGCAAGAAGCCGTACTCGTGGCTGGAGCGATAGACCTGCTCCACTGTTAAAATATCGGTCTTGATCTGCATATTGGACAGGGCCCGATTAATCATGGTTGCAACGGTGTAGGTATCGTGCTTGGTCCTGAGAACCGGTATATTAAGCAGATTAGCCATCTTCAGAACTTCCGAGCTGACTTCAAAACCTCCGGTTACCAGCACCGCATTCTCATTTTCCAGAGCCAAGAGCTGGATTTTCGTCCGGTCTCCGACAATCAGGAGGCCGCCCTCTGTCAGATAGCGCAGGATATTCTGCTCCGTCATGGCTCCGATGGAAAATTTATTGAATTCTTTTTCCAGACCATCTTCTCCGGCCAATACTTCTGAACCAGTAATATCAACGATTTCCTTGTAGGTCAGATGCTCCAAGACCACTTTCTTGGACTTAACCCGAACCGTACCACTCCGAGGTCTGGTCTCAACAATACCGCGGTTCTCCGCTTCCTTGATAGCTCGATAGGCCGTCCCATCACTAACTCCCAGATAGTTTGAAATACTGCGGACACTGACCCTCTTACCGATTGGAAGATTTTCAAGATAGGTTAAAATTTCCTGATGCTTACTCATTAAAATCTCCTCTCTCATAACGGTACTCCAGATAATCTCTCATCTTCCTCGTGTACCGATCGCTCCCTTTAAACTGCCGGTAGAGGCTGAAGCCAGATTTTTGAGCTACCTTTTGACTAGCCAGGTTCTCTGCATGAGTGATAATACTAAGTCTTTTGAAGTCAAAGCGGGTAAAAGATAGAAAAGCAATTTCTCGAACAATTTCTGTCATCAGCCCTTGTCCCCAGTAGTCTTGGCGCAGAAAATAGCCTAACTCAGCTTCTTTCTTAATCTCGTCCATCTTTTCAAACTTGACAGAGCCAATCATTTCCTGCGTTTGCTTGTGACAAATAGCCCAAATCCCCAGAGGATTTTTCATAAAGAAATTGGCAATGACGTATTCACTTTCCTCTAGGCTTGCTTCTGTCGGAAAAATGAACTGAGTATTTTCCGGATTGGACGCAATCTTATATAGGGCTCCTGCATCTTCAAATACAATGGGCCGCAAAAAAGCATGCTCCGTCTCAATAAATGAGCAGGCTGCCAAATGTGTCCACAAATTCATCTGCTACCTCTACAAAAAATAAGCGAAAAACGCTTATTCTTCTATCAACTGGATATCTGCACCCAGACTTGTTAATTTTTCAATAATATTAGAATAGCCGCGCAGGATAAACTCGATATTAGTAATTTCTGTCTTTCCTTGAGCCATCAAACCTGCAATAACCAAGGCAGCTCCTGCTCGCAAATCAGTCGCCTTGACCTGAGCTCCCTGCAGTTGATTTGGTCCTTCATAGACAATCTGATCACTGCTGGTCGAAATTTTGCCTGCCATCTTAGCCAGCTCCGCCACATGGTTAACCCGCTTCTCATAGATGGTGTCCGTAATCTTACCGTGGCCATTAGCCGTCAGCAAAAGCGGAGTGATGGGCTGTTGTAGGTCAGTTGCAAAGCCTGGATAAGGAGAAGTTTTAATGTTTATAGCTCTCAGAGTTTGCTGCTCTTCGACAAAAATGCTGTCTTCAGAAACCGTCATACGAACACCCATTTCCTCAAGCTTGGCAATAAAACTCTCCAAATGCTCATAAAGGACATTATTAATCTGAATTCCCTGACCAATAGCCGCAGCAAGGGCAATATAAGTTCCTGCCTCGATACGGTCAGGAATTACTTGATGACGCGTTCCATGAAGGTGTGGAACCCCCTCAATCGTAATAATATCAGTTCCTGCTCCACGGATGTGCGCTCCCATATTGTTCAAGAGAGTTGCCACATCGATGATTTCTGGCTCCCGCGCTGCATTTTCAATAATAGTCCGACCTTTGGCCTTGACAGCAGCTAACATAGTATTGATGGTAGCACCCACGCTGACCGTATCCATATAAATGCTAGCACCTTTCAGCTGCTGACCTCCTGTGGATAGGTTCATGTAGTTGCCGTCCATGGTCATCTTAGCCCCCATAGCTTCAAAAGCCTTGAGATGCAAGTCAATAGGACGCGGCCCCAAGTCACAACCACCAGGCAGACCTACCGTTGCTTCACCATAGCGGCCAAGCAAGCTGCCATAGAAATAATAGGAAGCTCTTAGACTGTTGATTTTCCCATAAGGCATAGGAACGTTTTGGATACCACGCGGATCAATTGTCAGACTGTCCTCAGAGCGAGTAACACTAGCCCCCATGGCAATCATAATATCAATCAGACTATCCACATCCGAAATATCCGGAACGCCATCCAACGTTACAATATCATCCGCCAGAATCACAGCCGGAATCAAGGCAACGACACTGTTTTTAGCACCATTAATAGTCACCTCTCCTTTTAAGGGGCGACCACCATGTATTACAATTTTTTTCATGTTTAAAATAAAGCTCTTTCAAGGTATTGCCATTTATTATACCACAGATTCGGGAAATTTCCTATACTTTTAGATAAATAAGACAATTGAAATTAAAATGAAACAGGGAAAATGACTTTTTCAATAATTTTTCAGAAAAAACAGGATTGCAAAAAATGAAAGAAGCGCAAGGTTAGACTGCTTGCCTTTTAAAAGTTGCCTGCATAGAAATGAATTTTTCTTTAAAAAATAGAAAAGTTCCCAATCATTACGATTGAGAACTGTCTTCTTACTGCACAGCTGCTTTCAAAGCCTCTACCTTATCCAACTTTTCCCAAGGCAGGTCAATGTCTGTCCTACCCATGTGGCCATAAGCCGCTGTCTGACGATAGATTGGGCGTTTCAGATCCAGCATTTGAATGATACCGGCTGGACGCAGGTCAAAAATTTGACGAACAGCTTCCTGCAATTTGCTTTCTGCAACAGTACCAGTTCCAAAAGTATCAATTCGAACAGAAACCGGCTGAGCCACACCAATAGCATAAGCTAACTGTACTTCTGCTTTCTTGGCCAGTCCAGCAGCCACGATGTTTTTAGCGATGTAGCGAGCTGCGTATGAAGCTGAGCGGTCAACCTTGGTTGCATCCTTACCAGAGAAGGCACCGCCGCCGTGACGAGCATAACCGCCGTAAGTATCCACAATTATCTTGCGTCCTGTCAAGCCAGAGTCCCCTTGCGGACCCCCAATTACAAAGCGGCCGGTTGGATTGATGAAGAATTTTGTCTTCTCATCCAAATATTGGGCTGGAATAACTGCTTTAATTACCTTTTCAATCACATCACGATGAATCTCTTCATTGGTCACTTCTGGGTCATGCTGAGTCGAAATAACCACCGTATCCACGCGCACAGGCTGGTCATTTTCATCATACTCAACTGTCACCTGTGACTTAGCATCTGGACGAAGATAGGCAATCTCTCCTGATTTGCGCAACTCTGCCAATCTACGGACTAGCTTGTGACTGAGCGAGATAGGAAGCGGCATGAGCTCCGGCGTTTCATCCACTGCAAAGCCAAACATAAGCCCCTGGTCTCCAGCACCAATTAAGTCCAATGGATCTTGATCCACATTCCCACGAACTTCCAGAGCTTCATTGACACCTTGAGCAATATCTGGAGACTGCTCCACCAAAGACGGATGCACACCGACTGTCTCAGCTGAAAATCCATACTCTGTATTGGTGTAGCCAATGTCTGCAATGGTATCTCGAACCACACGGTTAATATCTACATAAGCTGTGGTCGAAATCTCACCAAAAACATGAACCGAGCCCGTATAAACGGCTGTTTCAGCAGCCACATGGGCATCTGGATCCTGACTCAAGACAGCATCCAAAATAGCATCGGAAATTTGGTCTGCAATCTTATCAGGATGCCCCTCCGATACAGACTCAGACGTGAAAAGTTTACGTTCTGACATAGAAATGTCCCCCCTTAAATAAATTGTTATAGAGTTACAAAGTACTGATAGAAAGAACTACCACCTTATCGGGACTATATAACTTCTTCATTATACCACTTTTCGCTAAAAACTTCAGAATTTTTTTAATAGAAAAAGCTATAATCAGAAACTATAGCTTTATTGCAATGATAAACTAAGGGCAGCTTGCTAACAACTCTTCAACTTCCGCCTTACCGATAGCATCACCAGCTTGTTCAAAAAGTCTGATAGCAGCCGCAAAGTTGGTTCTTGCTTCTTTGAGATTTCCCAAAGCTTGAGTAATTTCACCCAATCCTCGGCAAATACATGCATGGTTTACCACATCATCTGACTCCTTAGCATAGATATGCGACTTTCTCATAAACTCCTGAGCTTGAGTCAATCGGCCTAATTTAAGATTTAGGTAGCCTAACTCATAGAGATTTACTGAATGACGATAATGGTCATCTGGGAAATACATCGCTAGGAAAGCAGCTTCTTTTTCTATCCACTCTAAAGCTTGGTAAAAATCTCCCGCAGCTCTAGCAACATAGCCTAGCTGATGATAAGCGATATGCTCATTTTCAATATCACTATCATTCTGAGCCTGAATCAGATAAGCCTCTAAATTTACAAAAGCATTCTGATAATCCTGCCTTTCTACAGCTAGATAGGCCCGTAAATTCCAGCGGCTAAAGGAATCTTTTTCCAGCTGCTGCTCTAGTTCTTCGGCCTTATTTAACTGTCCTTCAAAGAAATACTGCCAAGCGGTTGCCAATTTATCATTCATCTGCCTTCTCCTTTTACCTCCAGAACTTCTCGTCTAAACCAAATCTGTCTGAGCGATGGCCTTCTTGACATCATCCAGCGGCAAATGAACCAATTCCACCTCTTTTTCCTTGTAGAGATATTGAGCATAGTCATCTATGCGATATTGGTTAATATAGACCACCCGTTTGCAGCCGACCTGAAGTAGTTGCTTGGTACAGTTGAGGCAGGGAAAATGGGTCACATAAGCCGTAAAGCTCTTGGGAACTCCCCGCTCGGCTCCTTGCAAGATGGCATTGACCTCAGCATGCAAGGTCCGCACGCAATGACCATCAATAACCAGACACTCGTGGTCAATACAGTGCTCAGTCCCTGAAACCGAGCCATTGTAACCAGTTGAAATAACCTTATTGTCCTTGACCAATACAGCGCCAACCTTGGCCCGCTTGCAGGTTGAGCGATTAGCGATTAAGAGAGCCTGAGCCGCAAAATACTGATCCCAAGCTAAGCGATTCTCTGACATAATTTCTCCATTCTACTGATTTTTTATTTACATATGTGTCCTTTTTTATCTATTATATCGCAAATTCCTATTTTTAACTAGCTTTACCATGAAAGCTGTCTTATCAGTAACAAGCCTTTATCTATACTATAAGTAGCATGGCAGGAAATTTCCCTTTTCATACTTTTCATTAAGAGTTATCGAAAAAGAACCAAGGAAATCCTCAGTTCTTATTTTAATTATTTACCAAGCTTAGCTTTAGCTGCATCTGCAAGAGCTGTGAAAGCTGCTGCATCGTTAACAGCCAAGT